>NZ_RKHG01000001.1:941686-1255581 GCF_003752415.1 Luteococcus japonicus
GCCGGTGACGGGCAGGCAGAAGAGCTTCACGAAACCGTCGGTGACGCCCTGCATCTTGGCCCGCGGGTTGCCGGCCAGCGGCAGCATGATCTGGCCGATGTCCAGCGTGCCCTCGTCGGCCTGCTTCTGGGTCATCCCGACGGTGGCGATCTCCGGGGAGGTGAAGACATTGGACGAGACGGACTTCAGGTTCAGCGGGGCCACCGCGTCGCCCAGTGCGTGCCACATGGCGATGCGGCCCTGCATGGCGGCCACGGAGGCCAGGGCGAAGACTCCGGTCACGTCGCCGGCCGCGTAGACGGTGCGCGCGGAGGTGCGGGAGACCTTGTCGACGACGATGTGGCCGCTGGGGGCCAGCGTCACGCCGGCATTCTCCAGGCCCATGTCCTTGGTGTTCGGGATGGAGCCGACGGCCATCAGGCAGTGCGAGCCGCGGACCTCGCGGCCGTCCTCCAGGCCGACGATCACCTCGTCGCCCTCACGACGCGCGCTGACGGCGCGGCACTCGCTCATGATCTCCATGCCCCGGCGCTCGAAGACGTCCTGCAGCACGCCGGCGGCATCCTGGTCCTCGCCCGGCAGCACCTGCTTGCGGGAGCTGACCAGCACCACGTCGACGCCCAGCGCGTCATAGGCATTGGCGAACTCGGCACCCGTGACGCCGGAGCCGACGACGATGAGCTTCTTGGGCAGCTCGCACAGGTTGTAGACCTGCTTCCAGTTCAGGATCCGCTCGCCGTCGCACTTGGCGGTGTCCAGCTCGCGGGGCGTGGTGCCGGTGGCCACCAGCACGATGTCGGCCTCCAGCTCCTGCGTGCCCGCGTCATTGCTGACGGTGATCCGGGTGGCCGACTCCATGTGCGCCCAACCGTCGATGACGGTGACACCGGCCTTCTCCATGCTGCGGGCGATCGACTCGGACTGCGCCTTGGCCAGCTCCAGCACGCGCCCGTTCACGGTCTTGAGGTCGACCTCGACGGACGAGACCACCGAGTCGTCGTCGCCGGAGCTGGTCACCTTCAGGCCCAGCTGGCCGGCGCGCTCGATCAGGCTCATCACCTCCGCGGTGGCGATGAGCGTCTTGGAGGGTACGCAGTCGGTGAGCACGGCGGCGCCGCCGAGCCCGGTACCTTCCACGAGAGTCACCTCCGCGCCCAATTGGGCCGCCACTAGGGCAGCTTCGTAGCCTCCGGGGCCTCCACCAATGATCACGACTCTGGTCACGCCGTCATTGTTCCATGATTTGGACGCTCTCCCCTATCGTTGGTCCGGTGAGCAGCACCGACTTCAGTGATCCCACCGCCATCGCCCAGCAGGCCGCCGATTTCGTCCGCGCGCAGCTGCTGGCCCCGGCGGGTCTGGACAACATCGACGTGGCCCTCGTGCTCGGCTCCGGCTGGAACCAGGGTGTCGACCAGCTGGGCGACGAGATCGCCAGCATCAACCTCGACGCGGTGCCCGGCTTCAGCAAACCCGTGGTCGCCGGACACGGTGGCGCCCTGCGGCTGGCACGCACCGCCAGCGGCAAGGTGGCGATGGTGCTCACCGGCCGCACCCACTTCTACGAGGGACGTGGCGTGGAGCCCGTCGTGCACGGCGTGCGCACGGCCGCGGCACTGGGCGCCTCGACGCTGGTGTTGACCAATGGCTGCGGGGGCCTGGACCCGGCCTGGGCGCCCGGCACCGCCGTCCTGCTCAGCGACCACATCAACCTCACCGGCGCGACGCCGCTGCGCGGCGCCACCTTCATCGACATGTCCGAGGCCTACAGCCGTCGGCTGCGGGATCTTGCGCGCGAGGTGGACCCCTCGCTGCCGGAGGGCGTCTACGTGCAGTTCAGCGGCCCCAACTACGAGACTCCCGCCGAGGTGCGGATGGCCGGCGTGATCGGCGGCAACCTGGTGGGGATGTCCACCGCACTGGAGACCATCGCCGCCCGCGAGGCCGGGCTTGAGGTGCTCGGCATCTCCCTGGTCACCAATGCCGCCGCCGGCATCAGCGGCGAGAACCTGGACCATGCCGAGGTGATCGCCGCCGGCAAGGAGGCCGGCCCGCGCCTGACCGCCCTGTTGCAGGGAATCCTGGAGAGGATCTGACCATGATCAGCAGCGACCTGCGCCGCAAGGTACTCACCTGGATCGCCGAGGATCCCGACGAACAGACCCAGGCCCGGCTCGGCGAACTGCTCGCCGCGAGCGACGCCGGTGACGCGGCTGCCACCGAAGAGATCGAATCCGCCTTCGCGGGTCCGCTGACCTTCGGCACCGCCGGACTGCGTGCCGCACTGGGCCCCGGGCCCGGACGGATGAACCGCATCGTGGTCAGCCAGGCCGCCGCCGGCTTCGCCGCCTGGCTGCAGGCCCAGGGCCACGCCGGTGGCAAGGTGCTGATCGGCTACGACGCCCGCACCAAGTCCGACCTGTTCGCCCGCGACACCGCCGAGATCTTCGCCGGCGCCGGCTTCGAGCCCATCCTCAGTGACACCAACGTCCCCACCCCCGTCGTCGCCTTCGGGATCAAGCACCTGGGCTGCGTCGCCGGCATCGTGGTGACCGCCAGCCACAACCCACCCGCCGACAACGGCTACAAGGTCTACCTGGGCGACGGCTCGCAGATCGTGCCCCCGGCCGACGCCGAGATCGCAGACCAGATCGCGCTGGCCGCGGCCCGCCCGGTTGCCGAACTCCCCCGCTCGACGGACCACGCGCTGATCGGGCAGGAACTCGTCGACGCCTACTGCGAGGTGGCCGCCGGTCTCGTCCCGTCCGAGGCCCCCAGACAGATCGACTGGGTCTACACCGCGATGCATGGTGTCGGCGCCCGCGTCGTGGAGCAGGCCGTGGCCGCGGCCGGATTCCCCGCCGCCATTTCCGTCGGGCAGCAGCACGATCCGGACCCCACCTTCCCCACCGTCGCCTTCCCCAACCCGGAGGAGCCCGGCGCCATCGACCTGGCCCTGGAACTGGCGGAGCAGACCGACGTGGACTTGGTGATCGCCAATGATCCCGACGCGGATCGCTGCGCCATCGCCGCCCCCTTCCCCACCGTCGGCTGGCGGATGCTGACCGGCGACGAGCTGGGATCCCTGCTCGGAGACGACGCCATTCGTCGCGACGTGCCGGGCACCTATGCCAACTCGGTGGTCTCCTCCACCCTGCTGGCCACCATGGCCAAGGCTGCGGGCAAGCCGCACGCCACCACCCTGACCGGCTTCAAGTGGATCGGACGCGTCCCGGACCTGGCCTTCGGCTACGAGGAGGCCATCGGCTACTGCTGTGACTCCGCGCACGTCCCGGACAAGGACGGCATCACCGCCTGCCTGACCATCCTGCGGCTGGCCGCCGAGCTCAAGGCCAAGGGCCAGACCATCGCGGACCGGCTCGACGAGATCGCCCGCACCCACGGCGTGCACGTCACCGGCCAGCTCAGCGTCCGCGTCGAGGACCTGCAGATCATCCGCGACGCCATGGCCAAGCTGCGCAAGAACCCGCCGGCCACCCTGCTGGGTGAGCCCGTCGACGTCCGTGACCTCAACCAGGGCACCGCCGAGTTGCCCCCCACCGACGCCATCGAACTCACCGGAGAATGGGTGCACGTCGTCGCCCGCCCGTCTGGCACCGAACCCAAGCTCAAGTGCTACCTGGAGGCGCGGGTCGGGGCCGAGGAGTCGGCCGCAGACCTGAAGGCGGCGCGCACCGAGGCCGCCCGGATGCTCACCGGGATCCGCGACGAGATGGCAGCGGCCCTCGGGGTCCAGGCCTGAGTCATCCCTACGACGGAGGCGGACTGCACCCACCGGGTCGTAGCGTTGAGACATGCATCATCCTCGTCTCCACCACCTTGTCAGTGCGCTCTTCGCAGTCCTGTTGGCACTCGGTGGACTGCTGGCTGCCGCCGGGCCCGCACACGCCGACGACGACCCGCCGTCCAGCTGGCACCTGACCCGGCACGACACCCGGATCACCGTCGACGAGCAGGGCGTCGGCAAGGCCGTCACCACGATCGACTTCGACTTCTCCGATGACGAGGGCCACGGACCCTTCGTCGTCTTCACCGGCCGGACCGCCGTCGCCAGCGAGCCCGACCTGTGGCGGATGACCCCCGTCACCATCGACGAGGTCACCAGCCCGACGGGCGCCCCCACGGACCTCAAGATCGAGAGCGAGCCCGCCGGCCTCAAGGTGCGGATCGGCCACCGCGACCGGGAGGTCCAGGGCCTGCAGACCTATGTGATCAGGTACACGATCCGAGGCCTGGTGGAACCCGACCAGAAGGACTCACACCTGGACGAGTTCAACTGGAGCGTGGTGGGCACCGGCTGGCAGGTCCCGATCGACGAGGCCACCGCGACCATCACCGTCCCGGGCGCCGTGAAGCTGGCAAAATGCTTCCAGGGCAAGAAGTTCGACAAGCCCTGCGAGGCCAGCGCCGACTCCACCTCGTCGGGCTCGACGGTGCACTACCGGGCCACCGGGTTGAAGGAGGGCCGCGGCATGCAGGTGGTCGCGGGAAGCCCGGCCGGGACCTACTCCGACGTCGTGGTGGAGAAGACCCATCGCTACCGGTGGGGCAACACCTTCGGCGGCAACCCCCTCGCCGCCGGGATCGGCGCGCTGCTGGCCGCGCTGGGCTCCGTCGGCCTCTGGAAGGGCACCCGCCGGGGCAGCGACTACGACGAGGTCGTCGCCGTCCGCTTCAACCCGCCGAGCGGGATGCGCCCCGGCGAGGCCGGTTACCTGCTCAAGGGGATGACCAGCAATCGCGATGTGGTGGCCACCCTGGTGGACCTGGCGGTCCGCGGCCACCTGCGGATCGAACCCACCGGGAAGAAGAGCTTCACCTTCGAACGGCTCGGCGACCCGACCCCGCTGGCCCACCACGAGCAGGAACTGCTGCAGGACTTCTTCGGCGGGGCCAGCACCATCACCACCGAGGAGATGAAGAAGCGGAAGCGCTTTACCGGCTTCATGGGAAGGCAGCAGACCTCCCTGCGGAGTCAGGCCACGCAGTACGGCTGGTTCTCGAAGAGCCCCGTGTCCACCACACTCACCGTCGTCCTCGTGGGTGTCTTCCTGCTGCTCGCTCTGGTGGCGGCCACCGTCGTGGCCGCGCTGCGCGGGTGGGGCATGCTGCCGGTACTGCTGGTCGTCCCCGCCCTGCTGCTCTTCTTCCTGACCTCCCGCTTCATCCGGCGAAGCGAGCAGGGCAAGGCCACACTGCGGGAGACACGGGGCTTCAAGCTGTACCTGGAGACCGCGGAGGCCAACCAGATCCGCTTCGAGGAGGGCGTCGACATCTTCAGCCGCTACCTGCCCTGGGCCATCGCCTTCGACGTGGCCGACCGCTGGGTGAAGGTCTTCCAGCAGCTGGCCGACGAGGGCCGCTACGACATGGGCGCCGCAGCCTGGTACGTCGGCGGGACGGACTTCGGGATGAGCAGCTTCGACGGGCTGGGCACCATCGACAGCGCCATGAGTGCATCCCTGAGCTCCGCGTCCAGCTCGTCCTCCGGCGGCTCGGGCGGTGGAGGCGGCGGCGGCTTCGGCGGTGGCGGCGGCGGCGGCTGGTGATTCACTAGACTGACCGCCCATGCGCACCGTCATCCTGCTCGCAGGCCCGTCGGGCAGCGGCAAGTCCCGCCTGGCCCGCACCACCGCAACACCCCAGCTGCGACTGGACGACTTCTACCACGCCGAGGACCATCCCGGCCTGCCCCGCCGGGCCACCGGCCTGGTCGACTGGGATGACGTCGGCACCTGGAACCTGCCCGCCGCCATCGACGCCCTGCGGGAGGTGCTCGCGACGGGACGGGCCGAGGTCCCCGAGTACTCCATCGCCCTGAGCCGCGCCACCGGAACCCACCTCGTCGACGTCTCCGATGCGCCCGTGGTCATTGCCGAGGGCATCTTCGCCCCGGACCTGCTTGCGGCCTGCCGGGAACACGGGGTGGACGTGACCCCCGTCTGGCTGGACCGGTCACGCCATGCCAACTTCGTCCGGCGACTGCGTCGGGACCTCGCCGGGCACCGCAAGCCACCCGCCGTCCTGGTGCGCCGCGGCCTGATGCTGTGGCGCGAGGAACGCGCCAAGCGCCGTCACGCCCTGGACCTGGGCTTCCGGCCAATGGGGATGGCGCAGGCCACCCAGCTGATCGAGGACCTGAGAGCAGGGGCATGAGCTGGCGCAGCGCCCCGGACCAGCCGCTGCGGCCGGGCCAGTGGTGGAGCCATCCCGTCATCCGGGCGGTGGTCTTCGTCGTCGTGATGGTGGCCGTGGCGATGACCACCGTGGTCTTCGAGCAGGACGGGAGGGCCCCGGACTGGGTCTACCTGACCGGGCAACTGGTGGCCAGCGTGCTGGCCTATGCCGTCGTGGTGCTCCTGTTGGAGAACCGACGCCCGCCGGTGGAGGTGGACCCGTCGCGCTGGCGGGGTCTGCCCGTGGGGTTGGGAATCGGCACGGCCGCCTGCCTGGTGGTCTTCGCGGTCCTGTGGGCCGGCGGCTGGCGGACCATCGAGGGCACCAATTCGCACGCCCCCCTGCTGCAGCCCCTGTTCATGATGGGGGTGGTGGCCGCGATCAGCGAGGAGATCATCTTCCGCGGCATCCTCTTCCGCCTCGTGGAGGCGGGGCTGGGCACCTGGGGCGCGACGCTGGTCTCCGCCGCGGTCTTCGGGCTGGTGCACATCAACAACCCGCAGGCCACCTGGTGGGGTGCCGTGGCCATCGCCCTGGAGGCCGGCATGATGTTCGGCCTGCTCTACGCCCTGACCCGCAGCCTGTGGGTGGTGATCGGGGTGCACGCCGCCTGGAATGTGATGCAGGGTCCCATCCTGGGATCGGCCGTCTCCGGCGCCACCCACAATGGCGACGGGCTGGTGGTCAGCCACCCCGCCGGCCCGGAGCTCATCTCCGGCGGCATCTTCGGGTTGGAGGCCTCCCTGGTCGCCGTGCTGGTCTGGACCGCGATCTCGCTGTGGCTGGTCCGTTCCCTGGTGGTGCAGGGGCGCGTCGTGGCGCCGCTGTGGCGCCGACGCCTCACAGCAGGGCCGGCAGCACCTCGCTGGTAGAGGCATCCAGCCGGATCGTGGCGAGCTCATCGGCCCTCGTGGCCCCGCGGTTGACCACGATCACCGGCTTGCCGCGGCGGTGCATGTGCCGGGCGAAACGCAGGCCACTCATCACCGTCAGGGAGCTGCCGGCCACCAGCAGCGCGTCGGCCTCGTCGCACCAGGCGAAGGCCTCTTCCACGCGCTGCCTGGGGACGGGTTCACCGAAGAAGACGACGTGCGGCTTCAGCACTCCCCCACAGTTCAGGCATTCGGGGACGACGAAGTCCTGCCACTCGTCCACGACGGCGTCGGCGTCGGGCCGCAGCTCCGCATGACCCATGTCCCGCCGCGGCTGGACCTCCGGATTGAGCGCGGCCAGCCGGGGCTGCAGGTCCGTGCGCGCCGTGATCTGGCCGCACTGCAGGCAGATCACCTCCGCTGAACGGCCATGCAGGGTGATCAGGCGCTGGGACCCGGCGGCCTCGTGCAGGCCGTCGACATTCTGGGTGACCAGACCCACCAGCCGGGTCGGGTGGTCCATCGCCTCCCAGTGCGCCAGCGCCCGGTGTCCCGCATTGGGATCGGCCTGACCCAGATGCGCCCAGCCCTGGTAGTTGCGTGCCCAGTACCGGCGACGGTTCGCCTCGTCCCCGACGAATTCCGCGTACATCATCGGCGTGGCCCGCTGGGCATTGGGGCCGCGGTAGTCCGGCACTCCGGAGTCGGTCGACATCCCGGCGCCGGTCAGCACCACCACGCCGTCGAGCTCCTCCAGCAGCTCACGGGCATCCTCGACGTCCCCGCGCAAGACCTCGGTGGGCTGCCAGGGGCGGGTGGCGTGCCGGACGCTCACGACGGGTTTCACGCCAGAAGTCTAGGCGTGTGCCAACAACGATGACATGTCCCGTAAGGAGAGGAGGTGGTCAGGCGGGCTGTTGCAGCTTGGGTGCCTGCTCCAGGACGGCCTCGTAGGTCACGGACAGCCGGGTGATGCGATCGCCCGGTGCCGCCTGTGCAGGGCGCATCGCCCCGCCCATCACGATGACAAGCAGTGCCAGCGTGGCCGCCGCGATCCGTCGGATTCTCACCCGACAATGATGCCGGAGTCAGTGGGTCAGACGACCGGCTTGATCGGGGCCCATTCGGGACCCGTCTCGCCCAGCGTGTCGTCGAGCTTGGCGAAGATCGGGCTCGGCTTGGACAGCGCAGTGCCCACGACGATCGGCTTCGACGCCCACTCGGCCAGCTCGTTGGCGTAGTCGCCCTGCAGGATCGGGTAGGACTTCTCCGAACCGTCTTCGCGGGTCTCGGTGACCTCCACCAGCTGAGGCTGCGCCGCCCACACGCCGGTGCCACCCAGGGCCTCGAAGACCTTCTGCGCCGCGTGCGGCATGAAGGGCGTCATCAGCGTGTTGCAGTCACTGACCACCTGCAGCGCGACGTGCAGCACGGTGTTGCGACGCTCGGGCTGGTCCTTCAGCTTCCACGGCTCCTGGTCCGACAGGTAGCGGTTGGCGAGCGTGACGATCCGCATCGCCTCGGTGATGGCCGCCTTGAACTTGCATACCTCCAGCAGCTCACCGACGGTGGTGAAGGCCTCCTTGCTGGCCTCCAGCAGGGCGGTGTCCTCGGCGGTGAACTCGCCAGCCTCCGGGATGGAGCCGACATTCTTGTGCGCCATCGAGACGGAGCGGTTGACCAGGTTGCCCCACTCATTGGCCAGCTCGTAGTTGGTGCGGCGGACGAACTCGTCCCAGGTGAAGTCGGTGTCCTGGTTCTCCGGCCCGGCCACCGCGATGAAGTAGCGCAGGGCGTCGGGGCCGAACTCCTTGAGGAAATCGCCGACGAAGATCGAGGCGCCGCGCGAGCTGGCCACCTTGGAACCACCCATGGTGAGGAATTCGGAGCTGACCACCTCGGTGGGAAGGTCCAGCGTGCCGAACCACTCGCTGCTGCGGCCGCCCTTGTCACCCTTGCCGTTGACGCCCAGCAGGATCGAGGGCCAGATCACTGAGTGGAAGACGATGTTGTCCTTGCCCATGAAGTAGTAGCTGCGGGTGGCCTCGTCCTGCCAGTAGGTCTTCCACGCCTCGGGGTCACCGGATCGCTTGGCCCACTCGATGGAGGCCGACAGGTAGCCGATCACGGCGTCGAACCAGACGTAGATGCGCTTGAGGTTGTTGTCCTCCCAACCCTCCAGCGGGATCTTGATGCCCCAGTCCAGGTCACGGGTGATGGCGCGAGGCTGCAGCTCCTTGGCGAAGTTGGCGCTGAAGCGCAGCACATTCGGGCGCCAGTCCTGACGAGTCTCCAGCCAGGCGGCCAAGGCCTCGCCGAAGGCGGGCAGGTCCAGGAAGAAGTGCTCGGTCTCGACGAAGTTGGGCACCTCGCCGTCGATCCGGCTGTGCGGGTTCTTCAGGTCGACGGGGTCCAGCTGGCGGCCGCAGTTGTCGCACTGGTCACCGCGGGCACCGTCGAAGCCGCAGTGCGGGCACTCGCCCTCGATGTAGCGGTCCGCGAGGGTGCGGCCGGTCGAGGGGCTGATGGCGCCCATCTCCGTGCGGCTGATGATGTAGCCGTTGTCGTGCAGGACGGTGAACATCTCCTGCACCACCTGGCGGTGATTGTCCGTGGTGGTGCGGGTGTACAGGTCATAGGACAGGCCCAGGCCCTGCAGGTCCTCGGCGATGATCCGGTGGTACTTGTCCGCGGTCTGCTCGGCGGTCAGGCCCTCGGAGTCTGCCTTCACCTGGATGGCGGTGCCGTGCTCGTCGGTGCCCGAGACCATCAGGACGTCGTGGCCCGACATTCGCATGAACCTGCTGAAGACGTCGGAGGGAACCCCGAACCCGGAAACGTGTCCGATGTGACGGGGACCATTGGCATAGGGCCACGCGACGGCAGCAAGAACATGAGCGCACATGGAGGCAAGACTATCGCTGTCAGCCTTGCCCCCATGACACAGGATCAGGCGTCGGGGGCGATCAGCTCCGGCAGCTTGGCGTCGAACTCGTCACGCAGGACGCGCGTGGGACGGATCCGGGACTTCGGGCGGGTGGACTCCTGCACCTGGACGCCCCACATCGCGGCGGCGTGGCGCTGCTTGGGGGTGCCATGGTGGCCGGTGCTGGCGAACTGGCAGTCACCGATGCCGTAGAAGACCTTGCCGAAGGCGAGGATGCGCTTGGTCTGCATGCTCAGGCCCTTGGGGTGCGACGCGAAGTAGGCGGCCGACGCGTCGGCGTGCAGCTCGGTGCGACGCGTCCCCTCGGGCGTGGAGCTGGCCATGGTGTCGGGGGTGATCATCCCGATCTCCATCTGCACGTGGTGCGCGTACTCGTGGGCGAGCACCACCTGCGGCGCGACGTCACCGAAGCCCAGCTCGTCGTAGGCGCGCAGCAGGCCCTCGCCCATCACGATCCGGTCGACGATCTGCGGCTGCTGGCCGAAGGTGCTGTAGGCGAAGGCGTTGAAGGACAGCAGCGGGAAGTGGCCGCCCTCCAGGCCCTTGCTGGACGGGACATAGGACTTCACGAACTCGGCGAGCTCGCGGGAGGTTGCCGCGTCCAGGCCCAGTTCGGTGTAGGCGCGCACCATCCGCTCGACGTCGGTGTAGATGTCCGTGCTCATCGCCATCAGGGTCATGTCGGAGCCGTCGATGTCCCAGAAGCGCTGGCACTTGGTGAAGGTCTTGCGCAGGTCGTGGGCGTGCCGGGTGAGGGCGTAGGAGGCGCCGGTGACGTCGGTGGTGAGCATCGCGTCGACGGCGGGCAGGATGTCCAGCCCGGCCTCCTGGATCACCTGCCGGTCCTGCTCGCTCAGCCTGGCCATCTGGGCGGTCATCCAGACGTCGACGGCGTCATCGGGGGTGCACTCGTACTGGGTGGGATCGATGGCACGGGTGAACGGACGGTTGAAGTGGTCCACCGCGTGCCTGGCCAGGAAGTCGTCGAAGAGCTGGTCGATGTTGGCCTGGGGCAGGGAGACGGGCGCCGCCTGGGCGTGCGGGACCGACAGGCCGAGGGCGAGTGCCCCGGCACCGGCACCGGCGCCGGCGAGCAGGCCACGGCGGGTGATCCGAGGGGTGGGTGTGGTGTGCATGACGGTTCTCCTTTGGGTGTGCTGTGGTGGGCTTGGAATGGTAAACTGGCGATCGCGTGCGGTGCGGAGGCCGACAGCAGGCCTGGCAGTGCGGTCTGGAAGGCGGAGCGGAATCCGGCCACCGGCATCACCGCCGTCTTCCCCGCGGCCTGCCGCTGGCCCCATGCGGCGGCGGCGCGACGCTGGGCGGGTGTGCCGTGGTGGCCCTGGCTGGAGACATTGCAGTCACCGATGCCGTGCACGACGTCGAGGACCTCGCGCTGCTGCGCCGCGCTCATCGCGCGCCCCTTGCGGTGGCTGGTGAAGTAGCTGGCCTGCGCATCGGCATGCAGCTCGGTCTTGCGGGTGCCCTGGGGTGTCGGTGCCTTCTTCGGGTCGATCATCCCCAACCGGAACTGCACCTGGTGGCCGAACTCATGGGCCAGCACCACCTGGGGTGCGACGTCACCGTGGCCCAAGGCGTCATAGGCCTGCAGCAGCCCCTTGCCCATCACGATCCGAGCCGGCGTCCCGGCCTGCGCGGGTGTGGCCATGGCATTGAAGGTGAGCAGCGCGTTGCGGCCGCGGTCCAACCCGGGGCTGGTGGCCACATAGCCCGCCAGCGCCTCACCGAGCACGCGGGAGACTTCCTTCGGCAGTCCGATGGCCTGGTAGGCCGCCTGGACCCGGCGCGGGTTCATCAGCATCTCGCCGGTCATGCCGCGCAGGCCGATCTGCTTGCCGTCGACCTTCCAGAAGACCTGCAACTGGGTGAAGGTGCTGTTCAGGACCTTCCCGTGCCCGGTGACCGAGACCGGGGCCTGCGAGGCGTGCTTGGCCTGCACCGCCTCCACCAGCGGCAGCATGTCCGCCAGGCTCAGGCCCAGCACCACCTGGTCGGTGAGGGTCAACCGCTTGGCCTGCTGCTGGGCGTAGCGGGTCACCTCGGTATCGGCCTCGCAGGAGGACGGTTCCTCGACGGCAGGACGCTCCGGCATCGGCAGGCCGCGCTCGGCGAGGTACGCACGCACTTTGGCCTCGACGCCCTGCCGGGCCAGGGCGGTGCGGATCTGCTGCAGGCGACGCAGCTGGTCCTGGTCCAATTTCTGGACGCGTTGGGCGGGCTGGGCTGGGGCGGCGCTGGCCGCGGGCGCCGCCGCGCCCGCGACGCCCAGGGCCAGACCGGCCGCAGACAGCACGGAAAGTGCTCGGATTCTGCTTACAGACATAGGTCTTCCTCTCCTGGGGGTGGCGCCAGTCTGCCTGCCCGAGGGTTCACCTCAGCCCACCGGCTAGCCAGGTCCATCGCGCCACCGACGGCGGGGATCGCGCCGGGCTTGCCGGTGTGCCAGTTGGCGAGGTCACCGTTGAAGGCCACCTGGTAGGCCCCCAGCACGCACACGTCGAGGTGCCCGCCGCGCATCATGGCGAAGGAGTCGGCGTGGTGGGAGTCGCTGGCACCCGGAAGTTCGGTGACGGGCACCTTGCCGGCATTGGTCAGGTCAGCGTCGATCTGGTCCCCCACCGCGGCGGGCCCCATGCCGAGCATGCCGTTCTCGGTGTGCAGCACCACGCCCGCATCCGCCGCGATGTGGTCGGCGACGGTGGTCGGCTGCCCGTTGCCAGGTTCACGAAGGATCCCGGCCGGATGGCGGTGGCCACCAGGGCGGCCAGTTCCGGCTTGCCCAGCGGCTCACGGTCCAGGTTCTCGATGCTCATCGGGCACCCTCCACGGCGTAGGAACGAGCGTCGACGCGCACCACGCGGCCGACGAAGATGGACGGCGTGACGACGTCGCCATCCTGCACACCCGCGACGGCCTCGTCGGTCGACTCCCGTCTCCTACGACGAGTACAACGCCTTCAAGGCATGGCTGATCCAGGTGGGCGCCGACGGCGAATGGCCGCTCTTCCTGGACGTGTGGGTCGAGCATGCAGTCGAGGATGTCGCCACCGAGCACCGCGACGGCAGCAAGGGCTCCATCGAGGGCCCCTACTACGTGCCGGACGCCCCGGTCTGCACCGACGGCCAGATCCCGATGCGCGAGGACGAGTCCGGCGACCGGATGATCTGGACCGGCACCGTCACCAGCACCGACGGCAAGCCGCTGAGCGACGCCAAGGTCGAGCTGTGGCACGCCGACAGCCTGGGCTTCTACTCGCAGTTCGTCCCGGGCCAGCCCGAGTGGAACCTGCGCGGCACCTTCCCGGTGAACCAGGACGGCTCCTTCGAGATCCACACCACCAAGCCGACGCCGTACATGATCCCTACCGACGGCGCCTGCGGCAAGCTGATCGCCGCCGCCGGCCCCGGGCGAGACGGCCGAGGCCCTGCGATCCTTCGTCTGCTGACCGCCTGCCCTCACAGGTCGGCGGGCGTCCCCTGGTGGAAGCGCAGCCTCCAGCCCGACGGGGTACGCACCCACACCGAACTGCGCAAAGCGATGGCACCGCGGCCACGGGAACGCCAGCGCAGCAGGATGACGTCGTCGGCCAACCGATCGGTGCCGATCACCTCGAGTGTCGTGCGATTGGTCAGCGGCTCGACGGAGGCCAGCATCCGCGCCCGGCTCCACAACTTCCCCGATGCTCCGATCTCGGTGTACTCCGGATGCAGCAGGGCCTCCACACGGCGACGGTCACTGCGCACGGCGTCGAGCAGCAGGGACTCCTCCAGTGCCACCACGTCGTCCTCGTCCCGGGCGGCCGGCTCCTCGTCGAAGCTGAACAGGTCGATCTCCACGGGCTCTGGCGTTCTGGGCGCCACGTCCAGGCTGGTGGCCCCTTCCGCCCCAGCTCCCTGGAAGCCGGGACCCGCAGGCACTGCGGTGCCGTCGCGATAGGCCCGGGCCGCGGCCTGGGCCCGGGAATCGGCCGCCTCGTTCATGGCGTGGCCGGCATGGCCCTTGACCCATTCGAAGGTGACGGTGCGCCCCACGAGCTGCCGGTCGATCTCCTGGAGCAGTTCGACATTCATCACCGGCTTGCCGTCGGCCTTCTTCCACCCCTTGCGCTTCCAGCCCGGCATCCACTTGCTGACGGAATTGATCACGTACTGCGAGTCGCACAGGATGTGCAGCGGCTCCTCGGGAACGACGGCGGTCTGCTGCAGCAGGTTCAGCACCGCCATCAGCTCACCCATGTTGTTGGTTCCCCGGGGCCAGCCACCGGCGGCCCAACAGTTCTCGTCGATGAACCAGGCCCAACCGGCCGGGCCGGGATTGGACAGGGAGGAACCGTCGGCGGCAGCAGTGATCACCGGCTCATTGTGCCGTAATCTCGACTCCCATGAAGCATGTCGCCCCCGACGAGCCCACCGAGGCCGGCGCCCCTCCGCGGCGCGTCGAGCACCGCCATCCGCGCCTGCGCAAGCTCCTGGCCGCCCTGGTGGTCCTTGCCCTGCTCCTGGCAGCGGGTGGTTATGGCCTCTACCGGCACCTCAATGCGAACATCACGTCGATGGAGATCCCCTCTGATGTCCAGGGCGAGGCGCTGGAGGGGCTGCCCAAGGGCAAGGCCCAGAACATCCTGGTGATCGGCACCGACTCCCGGCAGAATGCGGCGGACTGCAAGCTCGGTGGCTCCTGCGGCGACGACAAGCTGGACGGCGACACCAATGCCGATGTGGAGATGCTGGTGCACATCTCGGCTGACCACGAGTCGATGACCGTGATGAGCATCCCGCGGGACACCATCCTCGACCTGCCGGCCTGCACCGGCAATGGCAAGACGCGTGAGGCAGGCACTCGCGGCCGGATCAACGGCTCCCTCAACTACGGCGTCGACTGCCAGCTGCGCACCGTGCACGAACTGACGGGTCTGACCATCAACCATTTCATGATGGTGGACTTCTCCGGTGTCGTGAGCCTGTCCGATGCCGTGGGCGGCGTCGACGTCTGCGTGGACGCCGACGTCTATGACACCTACTCGCACCTGAAGCTGGCCAAGGGAGAGCACACCCTGCAGGGAGTCGCGGCGCTGCAGTTCGTCCGGACCCGGCACGGTTTCGGCGACGGCTCGGACCTGGGCCGGACCATCGGCCAGCGGCTCTACCTGTCATCGCTGCAGCGCAAGCTGGAGAGCGCAGGAACCCTGCTGAACCCGCAGAAGGTCTATCGCCTGGCGGAGGCCGGCACCAAGGCACTCACCGTCGACTCGGGCCTGGACAGCGTGAGCACCCTCGCCCAGGTGGCGGCCACGGTGGGTGGCGTCCCGGCCTCCTCGACGGCCTTCGTCACCCTGCCGACGGTTCCTGACCCGGAGAATGTGAACACCGTCGTCCCGGCCGAGGGTGCACAGAAGCTCTTCGACAAGCTTGCTGCCGACGAGTCCTTGGTCAAGCCGTCCCCGAAGACGACGCCCAGCACAGCCTCGAGTGCAACGCCCGAGGCCACCAGCCAGAAGCCCTCCCCCTCGGCCAGCGCAACCGGCGACCCGGCCACCGACGGCAGTGCCCAGACCTCCGCGGAGACCACCGGCTGCGCCCAGGTCAGCACGCAGAAGACGGTGGAGATCAATGGAGTCCCGATGACCCCCTCGGAGGCCTATGCGGCCTCCCCCAGGATCAAGGACTCGGACGCCTGACCATGACGATGCGGGGCCACCTCCGGCTGGAGGTGGCCCCGCATGTCGTCCCGGAGCGGGATCAGCCCTCCTGCTGTTCCTCGGAAGCCGATCCCTCGATCTGCGCGGCCGAGCCACGGTGGTTGACCTGGATCTTGCGGGGCTTGGCCTGCTCCGCCACCGGGATGGTCAGTGTCAGCACGCCGTCGCGGTAGTCGGCCTCGATCTTGTCGAGGGCCAGGCCCTGGCCCAGGTTCAGCTGCCGCGCGAAGGTGCCGACCGCCCGCTCCTTGGCGAGCCAGCGACGGTCCTCTCCGGTCTCGTCGGCCTTGCGCTCGGCGCGGACGGTGAGCGTGCGCTCCTCGACGTCGACGTCGATCGAGCCGGGGTCCACCCCAGGCAGGTCGATCCGGGCGACGAAGGTGTCACCCTCGCGGTAGAGGTCCATCGGCATCGGCGCCGCGCTGGGCGTACGGGTGAACTCGTTGACGAAGCGGTCCATCTCACGGAAGGGGTCGAAGGTACGAGCCATGATTTCTCACTCCTGTCCTTGTCGGTCGGGGCCGCTCCTTGCGGCCTCATCCCCACCAACACAAGGATCCCCGGCTCTATTCCCGGGTTGAGCGGAACCGACTCAAGTTCTCTTCACGAGGCCTTGAGGTAGGCGGGACGGATCACCTCGGTGATGATCCGCTCCCGCTCCTGGTGGTCCCAGAAGGCGGAGTGCATCGCCGAGATCGCGCAGCGCCGCATCTCCTCCGGGCCCCAGCCGAAGGCCTCGTGCAGCGCGGCGAACTCCTTGCTGAGCGTCGTATTGCTCATCAGACGGTTGTCGCAGTTCACCGTGACGCGAAAGCCCAGGTCGAAGAGCAGGCCGATCGGGTGTTCGGCCATCGTCGTCGCGATCCCGGTCTGCAGGTTCGACGTGGGGGCCAGCTCCAGGGCGATCCGGGCATCACGCACATAGGCGGCCAACCGCCCCAGCACCGGCCGCGGCCCGGACACGTCGATGTCCTCGACGATCCGTACGCCGTGCCCCAGCCGCTCTGCGCCGCACAGCTGCACGGCCTCCCAGATGCTCGGCAGGCCGAAGGCCTCCCCGGCGTGGATGGTGAAGTGGGCATTGTTGCGCTTGAGGTAGTCGAAGGCCTCACGGTGGCGGCTCGGCGGGAAGCCCTCCTCGGCGCCGGCGATGTCGAAGCCCGCGACGCCCTGGTCGCGGTACTCCACGGCCAGTTCGGCAATCCGCAGGGTGGGCTCGTCGTGGCGCATGCTGACCAGCAGCTGCCGGGCCATGACGGGGCTCCCCTGCGCCGTGGCCTCGGCCATTCCGGAGGCCAGCCCGTCGCGCACCGCCTCGACGGCGCGCGCCAGCCCCATCCCGCGTCGCTGGTGGAGCTCCGGGGCCCACCGGGTCTCGGCGTAGACGACGCCGTCGGCGGCCATGTCCAGCACGAACTCGTGCGCCACGCGGGCCAGCTGCTCCGGCGTCTGCATGCCCGCGACGGTGAGCTCGAAGGGCTTGAGGTAGTCCACCAGGTTGCCGGCATCGCACTGCGCATAGATCCACTGCTGCAGCTCGTCGGCGTCGGTGGTGGGCAGCGGATGCCCGTTCTCCCGGCACAGGTCGACGACCGTCTGGGGCCGCACACCCCCGTCGAGGTGGTCATGCAGGGTCACCTTGGGCAGGCGACGGATCTCGTCCAGGCTGAGCATCTCAGGCCAGGTCGTCCGGGCCGAAGGCCTGTGGCAGGACCTCTGCCATGGTGAGGATCCCCCGCGGGGTCTCCACCAGCAGCTCATCGCCGCCGTGTTCGAAGAGCAGCTGACGACAGCGGCCGCAGGGCATGATCACCTCTCCGTCGGCATTGCAGCAGGTGAAGGCGACCAGCCGGCCGCCGCCACCGGCGACGAGTTCGCTGACCAGGCCGCACTCGGCGCACAAGGTGACGCCGTAGCCGGCATTCTCCACATTGCAGCCGGCCACGATCCGCCCGTCGTCCGCCAGGGCCGCGGCCCCCACCCGGTATCCCGAGTAGGGCGCGTAGGCCCGGGCGTTGAGCTCCCGGGCCCGCTGCCGCAGGGCCTCCCAGTCGACGGGGACCACCTCAGTGACCTTCCTTGACGTACGGGACGCCGTCTGCGGCAGGAGCCCGCACGCGGCCCACCAGACCTGCGACGGCGATGATGCAGGCCAGGTAGGGCAGCATCAGCAGCCACTGGCTGGGCACCTCGACGCCGACGGCGGACAGCTGGGAGGCCATCTGCTTCACGAAGCCGAAGAACAGGGCCATCAGCGGTGCCAGCACCGGGTGGTAGCGGCCCATGATCAGGGCGGCCAGCGCGATGAAGCCGTTGCCGACGGTCATGTCCTTGCTGAAGGAACCCGTCGAGCCGATGGTGAAGAAGGCGCCGCCGAGGCCGGCGAAGACGCCGCCCATCAGCACCGAGCTCCACCGCGTCATGGTGACATTGATGCCCACGGTGTCGGCGGCCTTGGGGTGCTCGCCGACGGCGCGCACGCGCAGGCCCCACTTGGTGCGGTAGACGAGGAACCAGACCAGGATGACCGACGCCACGGCGATGTAGGCCAGCGCCGTCTGGTTGAACAGCACCGGGCCGAAGAAGGGGATCTTCGACAGCCCCGGGATGGCGATGTTCTGCATCTGCGGCGCCGAGTTCAGCTCCGTCGACTGCGGCTGGACCAGCTGGTCGAAGAGGAAGCCAGTGATGCCGGCCGCGAAGAGGTTGATCACCACGCCCATCACCACCTGGTCCACCAGGTAGGTGATGGTGAACAGGGCCAGCAGGGCGGCCATCAGCACACCGGCGATGACGGCGGCCACCAGGGCCATCGGGATGGACTTCGTCACGGAACCGACGACGCCCGCGGCGAAGGCGGCGACGAGGAACTGGCCCTCGATGGCGACGTTGACCACGCCGGCTCGCTCGCACAGCACACCGGCCAGCGAACCCAGCACCAGTGGCGTGGCGATGGCCAGCGTGCCGTTGAGCTGGTTGGTGACCGGGAAGGGCAGGTCTCGCCCGGCGACGGCCCAGGCCAGGAAGCCGACCATCACTGCGAGGGCGGCCACCGTCCCAGCGATCGCGGGGAGCTTGCCGTGCAGGCGGCCGGACAGGTAGCCGAGGCCGGCCAGCAGCGTGAGCAGACCACAGACCAGCACCGTCGCCATGCCCGGCAGGGTGATGGTGGGCAGCTGCACCGTGTCGAAGGCATCCGACAGGGCGAAGTGCGAGGCACCCGTGGTCTTCAATGCCAGCACGAGCAGCAGCAGCCCGAAGAGGGTGACCAGGGCACCCGTGGTGAGGCGGCTGCGCCGCGCGTCGGCGCTCTCCGTGGTACGCAGCACGATCTCCTCGGCGTGGGCGCCGGACAGTCCGTCGGCGGCCGAGGAGGTGGTCTGCGCCACGGGGCTCTGGGGATACTTGGTGGCCCTCATGCCTTGGCTCCATTCTCTGCGGCCACGGCGGCCACGGTGGCCGTGGTGGCCTCACCGGCCAACGACGGTGGTTGTGCCTTGCGCGCCTTGAGGAAGGGCACGACGGTACGCACCAGCATCGGGGCGGCGACGAACATGACGATCAGTGCCTGCAGCACCGTGGTCAGCGTCAGCGGCGTGTCGGCCTGCGACTGCATCGCCAGGCCACCGGCGTGCATCGCGCCGAAGAGCATGCCGGCCAGCACCACACCGAAGGGCTTGGAACGGCCCAGCAGGGCGACGGTGATGGCGTCGAAGCCGATCGAGCCGACCAGGCCCATCGACAGCGGCGTGGGCAGGCCGAAGTCACCGGGGCCCAGTGCCGCCTGGACGCCCGCCAGCCCGGCCAGCGCGCCGGACAGCGTCATGGCGACCACGGTGGTGCGGGCCACGCTCATGCCGGCGGTGGCGGCGGCGTCGGGATTGGCGCCGACGGCCTTGATCCGGAAGCCCACCGTCGAGCGTTCCATCAGCCACCACACGCCACCGGCGGCGAGCAGCGCCAGCAGGAAGCCCAGGTGCAGCTGGCCTCCCTCGAGGCGGGGGAAGGTGGCGGAGAACTGCACCTCGGGCGCGATCGGGTCCTTGCGGCCCTCGCGCAGGAAGGCGTTGGTGGTGAGCAACCAGGCCAGCGTGAGGCTGGCGACGTAGTTCAGCATGATCGTCACGATCACCTCGTGCGCTCCCGTCGCGGCGCGCAACCAGCCCGCGAAACCGCCCCACAGGGCGCCCGCGAGCACACCGAGCAGCAGCGCCAGCGGCAGGTGCACGATCAGCGGCAGGTTGGTGATGGAGAAGCCGGCATAGGCGGCCAGGGTGGCACCCATGATCGCCTGGCCCTGGGCACCGATGTTGAACAGGCCGGCCCGGAAGGCCAGGGCCATGCCCAGGCCGGCGCTGATCAGCGGCGCGGCGGCCGAGGTGGTCTCGGTGAAGGCCTTCCAACTGCCCACCGAACCCATGATCAGGGCGCCATAGGCGCCGGAGACCTTGTCCCAGGAGGCCGTCAGGGCGTCACTGGGGCGGCTGAGGAAGTAGGTCCACTTCTTGCTCACCTCGGGGTCGGCGACGATCATCAGGATCGCGCCGATCAGGAAGGCCATCACGAAGGCGGCGAGGGTGGTGACGACCTCGCTCCAGGGGAAGGGGCGACGGGTGCGGGCGGTCTTCTCGGCCACGGCGCTGCTCATGCCCGGCCTCCTTCCTGGACGGCGGCGAGCGCCTCGTCCTGCGGGACGCCGGCCATCATCAGGCCCAGCGCGTCACGGGGTGTCTCCGGCGGCACGATGCCGACGATCTTGCCGCGGTACATCACGGCGATCCGGTCCGCCAGGGCCGCCACCTCGTCGAGCTCGGTGGAGACGATCACCACGGCGGTGCCCTGGTCCCGTTCGGCGACGATGCGCTCGTGCAGGAATTCGATGGCGCCGACGTCGACGCCGCGAGTGGGCTGGTTGGCCACCAGCAGGCTCAACGGGCGGCTCAGCTCGCGCGCCAGCACCACCTTCTGCTGGTTGCCACCGGACAGGCTGGACACCGGCAGATCGATGCCATTGGTGCGGATGTCGAACTCGCTGACGCGCTGCTCGGCGTTCTCGCGGATCTTCTTCATGTCGAGCGCGAGCCCGCGCGAGTAGTCCTCGACGTGGTTGAGGACCAGGTTCTCGGCGACGCTGAAGCTGCCGACAAAGCCGTCCTTCTGTCGGTCCTCCGGGACGAAGCCGATGCCGGCGTCCAGGGTCTGCTGCGGCTTCATCCGGGCGACGTCCTTGCCGTCGATCAGGATTTCGCCGGACTTGACCGGAGTGGTGCCGAGCACAGCCTCGGCCAACTCGGTCTGGCCATTGCCCTGCACGCCCGCCAGGCAGAGGATCTCTCCCCCACGGACGCTGAAGTCGACGTGGTCCACCATCACCGAACCCGCCGGGGAGGCCACCACGAGGTCGCGCACCTGGAGGCGCTCGTCTCCGAGCGTCGGCTCCTGCTTGTCGACGGTCAGGCTCACGGCGCGGCCCACCATCATCTCGGCCAGCTGGGCCTCGCTCATGGACGGATCGGCGGTACCGACCACCTTGCCGCGACGGATGACGGTGATCCGGTCCGCGATGGCGCGCACCTCGCGCAGCTTGTGGGTGATGAAGACGATGGCCCGGCCCTCGTCGCGCAGGGCCTGCATGACGGCCATCAGCTCGTCGATCTCCTGCGGGGTGAGCACGGCGGTGGGCTCGTCGAAAATCAGGTACTTGGCGTCATTGGCCAGGGCCTTGAGGATCTCGACGCGCTGCTGGATGCCCACCGGCAGGTTCTCGATGATGGCGTCGGGCTCCACCTCGAGCTTGTAGCGGTGGGACAGTTCGCGCACGCGCTTGCGGGCGGCGCGCATGTCCACGGTGCCGAATGGACCCTGTTCGCGGCCGAGCATGAGGTTCTCGGCGACGCTGAAGACCTCGACGAGCATGAAGTGCTGGTGCACCATGCCGATCCCGGCGGCCATCGCCTGCTTCGGGTTGGTCAGGTGCAGCTCGGCGTCGTCGACGGTGATGGTGCCCTCGTCGGTCTGCAGCAGGCCGTAGAGCACATTCATCAGCGTGGACTTGCCGGCGCCGTTCTCGCCCAGCAGGCAGTGGATCTCTCCGGGGCGGATGTCCAGGTCGATGTGGTCGTTGGCGACGAGGCTTCCGAATCGCTTGGTGATGCCGCGCAGTTGCAGCCCTGAGCCTGGCTCACGGGATGCAGCGGGGACGGCTGCTGTCTGGTTCACGGGGCACATACTTCCACACTCGGTTGGGTGGCCAAGGGCCCCGTCGGCTGGTGATGGCCGGCCGACGGGGCCCCTGGTCAGGATTGTTCAGCTGTGGCTGGTCACTTCGGCTGCGAGGCCGACTCGATCTTGATCTTGCCGGAGACGATGTCACCCTTGATGGCCTCCAGCTCGGTCTTCAGCTCGGCCGGGACCTTGGAGTCGAACTCGTGGAATTCGGCCAGCTGGACGCCGTCGTTCTCCAGGGTGCCGACATAGGGGTCGGCGCTGAAGCTGCCGTCCTTGGCGGCCTTGATGGCGTCGAAGACCGCGACGTCCATGGCCTTCTGCACCGAGGTCATGATGCTCGGGCAGTAGCTGGCCGAGGAGACGCAACCGTCGGTGTCCACCCAGACGGCGTTGACCTTGCCGCCGGACTTCTTGGCCACCTGCAGGGCGCCCTCACCGGCGGGGCCGGCGACGGGGAAGATCACGTCGGCACCCTGGCTGGTCAGGGTGCTGGCGATGCGGCTGCCACCGGCGACGTCGGAGAAGTTGCCGGTGAACTGTCCACCCTTGGTGTTCTTCGGGTCCCAGCCCAGGACCTTGACGTTCTTGGACTTCTGGCTGTTGTAGTAGGTGGCGCCCTGGTGGAAGCCGTCCATGAAGATGGTGACGGTCGGGATGTTCATGCCACCGAAGGTGCCGACCGAGCCGGTCTTGCTCATCGCGGCGGCGGTGTAGCCCGCCATGAAGGAGGGCTGGGCGGTGTTGAAGATCAGCGGCTTGAGGTTCTTCAGGCCGGAGGTCTTCGACGGGTCGTTCCAGTCGACGATGGCGAACTTCACGTTGGGGTTGGCCTTGGCGGCGGCCACGGTGGCGTCGCCCAGCATGAAGCCGACGGTCACGATGATGTTGCACTTGGCCTGAACCATCTGGTTGATGTTCTTGGTGAAGTCGTTGGCGGTGGCGGACTGCATTTCGCCCTTCTTCACCTCCAGCTCCTTGACGGCCTGCTCCAGGCCGTCGTGGGAGGTCTGGTTGAACGACTTGTCGTCGAAACCACCCTCGTCGGAGACCATGCAGGCCTTGAAGGTGCCGGAGCCGGCGGCCGCCGATCCGGTGGAGCTGGCACTGCCGGAGGCGGCCGGCGTGGCGTCGGGGGCCTTGGCGCAGCCTGCGACGGTGAGGGCAAGGGCCGACGCAATGGCCGGCGCGATGAGGGACTTCTTCACTGAACTGCCTCCTGAGCAGATGAACTTGTGGATGCTCCTGGGGTTGGGCGCGCACAAATCGTAACCTGCCGTTCACCGCACGTCTCCCGAAGACCCCGCTCCATGGCAAACCGTTATCGGATTGTCAGCTGACCTGACGGACCAGCGCCTCCGCAGCATCGAGGATCGTGGTGGTCTCGCCCTCCCAGTCGGGCTCCTGGCCGCGGTGCGGCCCGGTTGCCAGAGAGATGATCACGGCGGCGGCGCGAAGGCGCAGTTCGGTGGCGTCCACGCGCTCGTCGAAGACCGGCACCCAGCCGCGGATCAGGGCGTGCACATTGCGGGTCTGGCGCTCGTCCATCCGCTGCACGGTGGACAGGTGTGCCACCAGACAGGCCAGGTCGTCCGCCCGTCGTCCGGGGCCGATGGTGTCGACGTCCAGCAGCCCCACGATGCGACCGCCGTCGACGTGCACCTGCCCCTCGTGGAAGTCCCCGTGGGTGGGCTCGTCCCCCAGCGGGACTCCGGCCAGCCCGCTCCGGATGGCACTGGCCAGCTGTTCGGCCCGCTCGGCCTGTTCGGGCAGGGCATGGGCGATGATCTGGGCATAGTGGTCCACGGCATCCGTCCACGGTGGCCGACGCTCCAGCCTCGCCACCCCGGGTGGCAGCCGGTCGAGAAGCTCGACCACGGTCTGCCCGTCACAGGGTGGCTCGTCGTCGAACATCGCCAGCGCGAGGGGCCGGCCGGGCAATTCCCGCAGGACGAGCAGGTGGTCATCCGTGGTGGCCACCACCTCAGGGGCAGGGACGTGGGCCTCACTCAGCAGCAGGTGGCGGGACAGCACGGCGTCGAACTGGTCCGGTCGCAGCACCTTGACGAAGAAGACCTCTCCCCTGACCCACATCCGCAGCACCGCGCGACGGCGGGGGCGGTAGCCGATCATGGTCAGCTCCACGTCATCGAGACCCACCGGCCGTCCCACCAGGCGGTGCTCGTTGACGAGCTCCACCATCCGTTCGGCGAAGGCGGCACGGGCCAGCCCCGGCAGGTCCGGGTCAGTCGGATAGATCCACACCGCGGCGGCCGTCTCCCCGTCGCTGAAGATCTCCGCCACGTCATCGGTCCGGCTCGGCCCCTGGGCGCGCACGCTGCACCCCAGCAGTTCCTCGCGCTCCCCGAAGGTCCACCGCACGGTGGCGAGGTAGGTGGCGGTCGTGGAACGCTGCGGATCGTGGTCGACGTGGTCCAGCCGCCACTGCAGCAGGTCACCTCCGGCATGGGCCACTGCGGCCACCAGCAGCGGCTCCACCTCATCCCCGGTCAGCAGCTGCTGGCCATCGTCACCATCGCCGGGAATCGTGGACGGGGCCACCGGTCAGGCCTCCGCGTCCACGACGGTTGCGGCCACGGCCGTGGCACCCGTGGCCACTGAGGGCACGTCGTCGCGGCGGCGCACGCTCAGCCAGGAGGCGCGCCGGCCGTCGAGTTCCGTGACCCGGAAGACGACGGCGGAATGTTCGGGCAGGTGGGCGAACTTGTCGGACTCCGGGTCCCTGTCCAGCTCGACGGTGATCTCGTCACCCAGGGCCGGGACGGTGCCCGACTGTGCCAGGAAGTAGCCGGCCACCGTGTCGTAGGGCCCCTCGGGAAGCAGGTAACCGAACTTGTCCGCGAAGTCCTCCAGGGTCATCAGGCCGTCGATGTCGTTGACCTGTGTGTGGACGCCGGCCGGGGGCAGGTCGTACTCGTCGGTGATGTCACCGATCAGTTCCTCGACCAGGTCCTCCAGGGTGACGATGCCGGCAGTGCCGCCGTACTCGTCGCGCACGATGGCCAGATGGGAGTGGGCACGGCGCATCGCGGTCAGCGCGCGCAGCACCCGCACGGTCTCCGGCAGGCTCAGCACCGGCCGGACCAGCTGCTTGATCGGGGTGGAACGGGTGGAGGGATCCATGTCCATCAGGTCACGCACGTGCAGGAATCCGACGATTCGGTCACGGGAGCCGTCGGTCACCGGGTAGCGCGAGTGCGGGGCGCCCTGCACCTCGCGGATCGCCTTGTAGGCGGGCATGTCACCGGGCAGGAAGTCCACCTCGGTGCGCGGCACCATCACCTCTCGCAGGCTGCGTTCACCGGCCTCGAAGACCTCGTCGACGATGTGGCGTTCCTCCGCGCCGAGCGTCTGGGAACCCACCACCATCTGGCGGAGCTCCTCGTTGGTGACCTCCTCGCGGGAGGCCTTCGGGTCGCCACCGAGCAGCCGCACGGCGGCATCGGTGGACTTGCCGAGGAACCAGATCACCGGACGCGTGATGCGGGCGATCGAGTCAACCAGGGGTGCGATGGCCAGCGAGAAGCCCTCCGCGCGTTGCATGGCGATCCGCTTGGCGGTCAGCTCACCCAGCACGATGGAGAAGTAGGAGATGGCGATGGTGATCAGCACCAGGGCGGCGGTATTGGCCAGCGAGCTCGGCAGGCCGGCCTCGACCAGCACCGGGCTGAGGGCCGGCGCCAGCGTGGCGCCACCGAAGGCCGAGGACAGGAAGCCGGACAGGGTCACGCCGATCTGCACGGCGGACAGGAAGAGGTTCGGATCCGACGTGAGCCGGGCCACCGCCTCCCCGCGCTTGCCGCGGCCAGCCAGGTTCTTCACCTGGCTCTCGCGCAGGCTGACCAGCGCCATCTCCGCGCCGGAGAAGACTCCGCCGATGCAGATGAACAGCAGG
Organism: Luteococcus japonicus; assembly: GCF_003752415.1. Classification (NCBI taxonomy): domain Bacteria; kingdom Bacillati; phylum Actinomycetota; class Actinomycetes; order Propionibacteriales; family Propionibacteriaceae; genus Luteococcus; species Luteococcus japonicus. The sequence goes on from NZ_RKHG01000001.1 coordinate 967,564, forward strand.
ATCAGGGCCACATTGGTCAGGACCTCGGAGGTGCTCATGCCTCACCCAAGGCCTTGCCCCACAGGGCCGCGTCATGCCAGATATTCACCACTGCAGGATACCGGCCATCCGCGGCGGCTCATTCCACCAGCAGGCCGAGCGGGTCCGCCTCGAAGGACTCCTGGGCCTCCAACTCGTCGGTGACCAGCGGGAAGACCGCCTTGCGAAGCTCCTGCAGCCCGGGCACCTGAACCAGCTCGTGGGCCAGGATGTCCTCCACCACGGCATCCACATTGCCCGCGATGTCCGCGGAGGCCTGGCCCCGCTGGGCGGCGACGGCGTCGGCCAGCGCCTTCGGGTCCACCACGACGAGGTCCGCCCGGATCACCAGGCTCACGAAGCCCGGTTCGCCGTCCTGGCCATCGGGTGCGGTGGTATCCCGTGAGCTGGCATTCAGAGCGGTGACCTCCTCGAAACCCCCCTCCTCGGGCAGCTCGTCGCCCTCGTCGTCCTCATCGGTCAGGCAGATCGGGAAGCTGCCGCTGTAGTCGAAGGCGGCATCGTCATAGCCGAGCAGGGCCGTCCGGAGCTCGGCATCCTGGCGCATGGCGTCCTCCAGGTCATAGGAGTCCTCGTCGCTGATTGCCAGGAGGGCCTGAGCGTGTGCCTGCAGCGCGGCGGCGGCGGCCTGCGCTCGTTCGGCGAGTTGGTTGCGGGCGTCCGCGGTCCACAGGGTGTCGGTCATGACCACCAGCCTGCCACTACTGTGGGGCGGGTGAGCAATGAGCACCAGATCTGGGTCCTGACCATCGGCTGCAACGACCGCCCCGGCATCGTCCATGCGGTCTCCGGAGCCTGCGTGGCGGCCGACGGGAACATCGTCGAGTGCCAGCAGTTCTCCTCGGAGGACTCGGGTCGCTTCTTCATGCGCCTGACCCTGGACACGGTGCTGGACCGCGCGGGCATCGAGGCTGCCCTCGCCCCCGTCGTCGAGGACCTGGACGCCAGTTGGGAACTGGACCTGGTCTCCCGGCCGACGCGCACCCTGGTGCTGGCATCCAAGGCGGGCCACTGCCTCAATGACCTGCTCTTCCGCCAGCGCAGCGGACACCTGAACATCGAGATCCCCCGTGTCCTGGCGAACCACCCGGACCTGGGTGGCCTCGCGGGCTTCTACGGCATCGACTTCGAAGACCACGCCGTCACCCCGGAGACCAAGCCCGCCTTCGAGGCCCGTATCCTGGAGCTGGTCGACGAATTCGACATCGAGCTGGTCGTCCTGGCGCGCTACATGCAGATCCTCTCCCCCGGACTGTGCGAGGCCCTGTCCGGGCGCGCCATCAACATCCACCACTCCTTCCTGCCCGGCTTCAAGGGGGCCAATCCCTACCGCCAGGCGCACAATCGCGGCGTCAAGCTGATCGGCGCGACGGCGCACTTCGTCACCAGCGACCTGGACGAGGGGCCGATCATCGAGCAGAACGTGGTGCGCGTGGACCACTCGCAGAGCGTCGCGCAGCTCACCTCGATCGGGCAGGACGAGGAGAGCCGCACCCTCACGGAAGCCGTGAAGCTGTTCGCGGAGCGTCGGGTCTTCCTGGACGGGCACCGGACGATCATCTTCCGCTGATTTTCCTTGCATGGTGAAAAACTCGCCGGAGAATCTCGACGTCATGGTGAACATCCCACCAACACCCGGGCGCACAATTGTGAGGCAAGTCTCACAAATCGAGTGACATCGGTCACATTTGCGGCTAGCTTTGCTCCAGCTACTGCCACCGGACGGCATGAGCTACCACTGCGACGATGCAAGGAGCCCAATGTCAACGCCACATCAGCCGAGCCCGGAGCCACAGGCCCGGCGTGCTTCCCAGCTGCCCGATGACGTACCCGTGCACGATGACCCGGAACGTCACCTCCCCGAACACCACAACCCGCTGCCCGAACTGGACGGCCCGCACGCCTACGTCGTCGATGACGCCAAGCTCGCCGCGGTGCAGGCCTCGGACGAGTTCCAGGAGCTCAAGAAGCGCTTCCGCAACTTCGCCTTCCCTCTGAGCGCCGCCTTCCTCATCTGGTACTTCGCCTATGTGCTGCTGAGCACCTATGCGGTCGGTTTCATGTCCAGGCCGCTGTTCGGGAATGTCACCATCGGCCTCTTCCTCGGGCTGCTGCAGTTCCTGACCACCTTCGTGATCACGGCGCTGTACATCCGTCACGCCAACAAGAACCTTGACCCGATCGCCACCAAGATTCGCGCACAGCTGGAGGGCACCCGATGAACACCTACCTGCCCCTGCTGCAGACCAAGCTCGGCAACCCGATTGCCAATATCATCATCTTCGCCGTCTTCGTGGTGGTCACGCTGACCATCGTCATCCGGGTCTCCCAGGGTGGGAAGAAGAAGGCCAGCGACTTCTACACCGGCGGCGCCTCCTTCGACGGCCGCCAGAACGGCCTGGCCATCGCCGGCGACTACCTGTCCGCAGCATCCTTCCTCGGCATCGTCGGCGCCGTCGCACTGACCGGATATGACGGCCTGCTCTACTCCATCGGCTTCCTGGTGGCCTGGCTGGTCGCCCTGCTGCTGGTGGCCGAGCCGCTGCGCAACACCGGCAAGTACACGATGGCCGACGTGCTCAGCTTCCGTACCCAGGAGAAGCCGGTGCGCATGGCGGCCGCCATCTCCACCCTGGCCGTCTCCTTCTTCTACCTGCTGGCCCAAATGGCCGGCGCCGGCGGCCTGGTCTCCCTGCTGCTGGGCGTCACCGACGACATGATGCAGAACCTGGTCATCGTCCTAGTCGGCCTGCTGATGATCGTCTACGTGCTCATCGGCGGCATGAAGGGCACCACCTGGGTCCAGATGATCAAGGCCGTCCTGCTGATCGCCGGCGCCGCCATCATGACCGTCTGGGTGATGGCCCACGCTGGCTTCAACCTGTCGACGCTGATCGGCAATGCCCAGAGCAAAGCCGACGCCATCAAGGCCGCCGATCCTGCCATGGCCACGGGCTGGCACAATCTCACCGAGCCGATGGGCAAGTACGGCAAGAACAAGCTGGGCTTCGTCTCGCTGGCCACCGCGCTGGTGCTGGGCACCGCCGGCCTGCCCCACGTGCTGATGCGCTTCTACACGGTGCCGACCGCCAAGGAGGCGCGGCGCTCGGTGACCTGGGCCATCGGTCTGATCGGTGCCTTCTACCTGTTCACCATGGTCCTGGGTTACGGCGTCGCGTGGCTGGTGGGTTACGACATCGTCGACACCCTGCCCGGCAAGGCCAATGCGGCCGCCCCGGCACTCGCCTTCTGGCTGCCCGGCAAGGGTCTGGGTGGCACGCTCTTCCTGGCGATCATCGCCGGCATCGCCTTCGCCACCATCCTCGCAGTCGTCGCGGGCCTGGCGATCACCGCGAGCGCCTCCTTCGCGCACGACATCTACAACGCGATCATGAAGGACGGCAATGCAGACCCGACCCAGGAGGTCAAGGTTGCCCGCAACACCGTCGTGGTGATCGGCCTGCTCGCCATCGTCGGTGGCATCGCCGCCAAGAGCCAGAACATCGCCTTCCTGGTGGCCCTGGCCTTCGCCATTGCTGCCTCGGCCAACCTCCCGTCGATCCTGTACTCGCTGTACTGGAAGCGGTTCAACACCCGTGGCGCGGTGATGTCCATCTACGGTGGCCTGATCTCCGCTCTGGTGCTGATCACCTTCTCCCCGGCCGTCTCCGGCACCAAGACCTCGATGTTCCCGAATGCGGACTTCGCCTGGTTCCCGCTGGACAACCCGGCCCTGGTCAGCGTGCCCATCGGCTTCATCCTGGGCTGGCTCGGTTCGATCAGCTCCAAGGAATACAACCCGGAGAAGTACACCGAGATGGAGGTTCGCTCCATGACCGGTGCCGGAGCCGAGGGCGCCGTCGCCCACTGACCGGTCCAACCGCTGCACCACCGATGCGGCCGTCCTCCCCTGGGAGGGCGGCCGCTTCCCATGCCCGCGGCCGCACGTCGCGCCTGTCCGTGCACCTGGCACCTCGCACACCTGCCGCCATGTGCTGTCATGTAGCAACACTTCTGGGACACCGGGGTGTCATGACTTCTGGGACGGTCGGGTGTCATGACATCTGGGGCAGTTCGCTGGGGGAATGGGAAGCGCATTGTCGCCACGGGTTCGTGAGCAGATCGTCCGGTTCGATCCCGACGTGGAGCAGGTCTCGGTCAGCGAGTTCTGCCGACGGGCGGGGATCTCGACATCCTCGTTCTACCGAGTCCGAGACAAGGCCACCGAACGCGGGCTGGCCGCTGCGTTGGTCCCCGAGTCACGGGCGCCCAAGCATCCCGCCACCATCTACACGGACTGGACTCGTCTCCTGGTACGCGTGACCCACGCGGAACTGGTGGCCGAGGGCAAGGACTGTGGCCCGTGGTCGGTCGAGTGGCGCCTGTTTCAACGGGAGGCGGACCCGCTGCCGTCTCGGTCCACGATCGCCCGGATCCTGCGCAGCGAAGGCCTGTCAGCGCCCTCACCCCGCAAACGTCCCCGCGCCTCGTACCGTCGCTTCCGACGAGCCAGGGCCAACGAACTGTGGCAACTCGACGGCATGGAATGGCACCTGCCTGAGATCGGGCTGGTCACCATCTACCACGTCGTCGACGACCATTCCCGCCTCTGCCCAGCCCTGATCGCCGTGGCAGGTGGCGAGTCCACGGCCGGCGCCCGGCAGGCCCTCCAATCCGGGATCGACGCGTTCGGCCCGCCTCAGAGCGTGTTGTCCGACAACGGCGCGGCGTTCAACCAGCACCGACGCGGACGCTTGTCCGCGACTGAGGTCTGGCTAGCCGGGCTTGGGATCCGGCCGATCTCGGGGCGGGTCAGCCACCCACAAACCCAAGGCAAGGTCGAACGCTCTCACCAGCCACTGCAACGCTGGCTCCATGCCCGCACACCGACCACCCTGCAGGACCTCACCCAGGCCCTGGACGGCTACCGGAACTGGTACAACCACGAACGCCAACACCAAGGCCTGGGGCATCACCTGACGCCCATGGCCGTCTGGCAAGTAGCCTCCAAGGCCGGACCCGAGCCCCGAGCGATTCCGCTCGACCTGCTCTACAGCCAGTCCTTGCGGCAGCCCACCCAGCCCGCAAAGAACCGGATCGAGGACCGCACTATCGGCGGGGACCTGCGCACCGCGTGGAAGGGCACCAGCATCGGTTTCGGCCCTGGCATGGCCCACCAACTGGTCCACCTCGTCGAAACCGACGGCCAGCTCGACATCTTCGACGACAACGGTGAACTCCACGCCAGCATCCCCTGGCCATCACCCACCAAATACGTCTCGGTCACCCAACCACCCCACCGGCTGGTCCCCGTCATCGACCGCCGCAGCCGCGCCTACAAACTGTCCCAGATTTCATGACATCTGGGAGTCCCAGAAGTGATGAGACATGACACCTGCCGCCATGTGCACGACCAGGCATCAGGTGCACAAGACGGCGCATGGTCAGCGGCCTCCACCCTGCAGCTTGCGAGCATTCTCCAGGGCCTAGAAGGAGCCCACCTTCGAACGGGACAAGGACGAACTGCGCGCCATGGGTGTGCCGTCACTCGACGGAAACGCGAGCGGTCATGGACGTCGAGCTTGGAATAGTGGCAGGTCCACCAACCCAGCCGGTTGAGCTTGCGGTCCCGCTCCTTATCGGCTCGGAAGGCATCCTGCGGGCGCTGACCCGGCTGCAGAAGCTCGTCGCACTTGCTTCCCCTTCATATTCGAAGGCCACCTTCCGGTCTTCCAGGGGCTCCATCGACGCGAGCCACGAAATTGCCGTGCTCGTCGTTGATCACGAGCTGGGGTGTGAGCTCACCCAGGTCAAGCTCGCTGAGGAGCACCCGCATCCAGGACTCATAGGGGGATTCGCTGCGTACATCGGCGAAATCGACGACCTGCCGGGCCTTCGCCATTCCCGGCCAGCGTCGGGCTCGTTCCAGCGCAGGCCGCAGCTGCCCGGGCGTGCATCCGCCCCCCATGGCAGCATCCGCCACCATGACGCCCATCACGAAGGACTCATTGCGGGCGATGTCGATGGTCGTTCGATCCATGGTGGTGACCATGAGATTCTCCTGCCAACCCCATTCCGAAACCTGCAACGGAGCCCTCACCACCTGGATCCCAGTCCGGTGGTGACCACCGCCACGGCGCCCGGGGCGCGTGAGCCAGACCGTGTCGAGCTTCGACGGCAAGGGGAGCCCGTGGAAGGCGGCCGCACTGAGGTGGGAGACCACCGCCCGTCGGCTCGCCCAGCCAGTGCAGCCCGGACGTCCTGCTGGTGACGTTCGCGCACACTCAGCGGACGCTTGGCAACCCAAGACACCGCGTCGGATCTTGACCAGCTCACGGCCCTTCTCGGCCGTGGCAAGTTCGCGACGGCCGATCCCGAGGTCGGCAAGTTCTTGCGCACCAGATCCCTCATGTCGCGCCTGTCCGTGTTCCTGGCACCCCGGACACACGTCGCCACGAGACACCCAGGGGCAGAAGGTGCACAAGCCGGCGCGACGTCGGCGCCCCGCGGCTGAGGCTGGGCCCACGACACGGAAGTGGCCGCCACCCCGAAGGGTGACGGCCACGTCTGTGTCAGTGGTGAGCCGGATCAGATCAGGCCCAGCTCCTTGACGGCGTCGCGCTCGTCCTCGAGCTCCTTGACCGACGCGTCGATCCGGGCGCGGCTGAACTCGTTGATCTCCAGACCCTGGACGATCTCCCAGTTGCCGTCCTTGTGGCGCACCGGGAAGGAGGAGATGAGGCCCTCGGGAACGCCGTAGGAGCCGTCGGAGACGACGCCCATGCTGGTCCAGTCCCCGCCGACGGTGCCCAGCTCCCAGTCGTGCATGCAAGAGGCTGTGGCATTGGCGGCCGAGGCGCGGCTCGACAGGCCGGTGGCGTCGATGATCTCGGCGCCGCGCTTGGCGACCTTCGGGATGAAGGTCTCCTCCACCCACTCGTTGTCGTTGATCTCCGGCAGCACCGGCTTGCCGTCCACGGTGGCGTGGAAGAGGTCGGGGTACATCGTCGAGGAGTGGTTGCCCCAGATGGTCAGGCGCTCGATGTGACGGGTGGTCACGCCCAGCTTCTTGCCGACCTGAGCCTTCGAGCGGTCCAGGTCGAGACGGGTCAGGGCACCGAAGCGCTCGTTCGGGATGTCGGGCGCATTGTTCATGGCGATCATCGCGTTGGTGTTGGCGGGGTTGCCGGTGACCAGGACGCGGACGTCGTCGGCGGCAACGTTGTTCAGTGCCTTGCCCTGGGCGGTGAAGATGCGGCCATTGGCGGAGAGCAGGTCACCGCGCTCCATGCCCGCCTTGCGCGGGAAGGCGCCCACCAGCATGGCGATGTTGGCACCCTCGAAGACCTTCTCGGGGTCGTCACCGATGACGACACTCTTCAGGTTCGGGAAGGCGCAGTCGTCGAGCTCCATCACGACGCCCTCGAGGGCCTTCATGGCCTGCGGGATCTCCAGCAGGCGAAGCTCGATCGGGGCGTCGCCCAGCACCGCGCCGCTGGCGATGCGGAACAGCAGGCTGTAGCAGATCTGACCGGCGGCGCCGGTGACTGCAACCTTGATGGGGGTCTGCTTCACGGTAATTTCCTCACTCTTGGTCTGTCTCACCGAGGAGCCGTGACGAGAATGTCCGGGCCCGGCGATCTGTGCTCTTCGAGCCAGTCTAGGAGGAGCACTGATCGCGGGGGTACCCGCCCCCACCCCTTGTCCGGGTTCAGCCCATCCCTGGCTTGGTGTGCGGCACCACAAGCGTGATCACCAGCATTGCCCCACCCACCAGGAGGAGCAATGCCGTGTCGAACCAACGGCTGCGCACGGCCAGCAGGCCGGCCACCCGGCTGGGCAGCACGGCCCGCAGAAGACCGCCGAGCAGGACGCTGCAGCCGATCGCGAAGGCGCCACGACGCCAGTGCCCCGTGGCGGTGATCCCGAGCGCCATCCCCAAGCAGGCCAGCACGAGAGCGAGCGGCCACTGGTTCAAGGAACGGCCGCTGGCCACGGCACGTGCCCTGGCCAGCGCCGTGTCACGCTCGTGCTGCTCGGTGCTCGACGGCATGGTCAGTCCTGGTCGGCCAGCTGCTCGGCGCGGTCCACCACATTGCTCAGCAGCATCGCGCGGGTCATCGGGCCCACACCGCCGGGGTTGGGCGTCACCTTGGAGGCGACCTCCCAGACGTCGGCAGCCACGTCGCCGACGGGCTTGCCGTCGACGCGGCTGACACCGACGTCGATCACGACGGCGCCGGGCTTGACCATGTCGGCGGTGAGGAAGCCGGCGCGGCCGACGGCGGCGATCACGATGTCCGCCGCACGGGTGTGGGCGGCCAGGTCCTTGGTGCCGGTGTGGCACAGGGTGACCGTCGCGTTCTCGCTCTTGCGGGTGAGCAGCAGGCCGAGCGGACGACCCACCGTGGTGCCACGCCCGACGACGCAGACCTCGGCGCCCGACAGCGGCACCTCGTAGCGGTTCAGCAGTTCAACAATGCCGCGCGGCGTGCAGGGCAACGGGCCGGGCTCGGTGAGCACCAGCTTGCCGAGGCTGGCCGGGGCCAGGCCGTCGGCATCCTTGTCGGGGTCGATCAGCGACAGCGCGCGGTGCTCGTCCAGGTGCTTGGGCAGCGGCAGCTGCACGATGTAGCCGGTGCAGGCCGGGTTGTCGTTGAGCGCCTGGATGGCCTCGTCGAGCTGCGCCTGGGTGGTGTCCTCGGGCAGGTCCACCCGGATCGACTCGATGCCCACCTGGGCGCAGTCCTTGTGCTTGCCACCGACGTAGATCTGGCTGCCGGGATCGGCGCCCACCAGCACGGTGCCCAGCCCGGGCACGACGCCCTTGGCGCGCAGCGCGTCAACGCGCACCTTCAGCTCATCCTTGATCTGTGCGGCGACGGCCTTGCCGTCAATGCGTTCTGCAGTCATTCTCTATCTCCTTGGGTTGGGAGGATCAGAACACTCCCCCGCGGAGCGCAGGGGGCGTGTCCGAGCTTGCGAGGACATCCGACGCCGCGCTCCGCGCAGGGGGTTCAGGGGGGGATCGTCCCCCTTGGTGGATGAATCAGTGGAAGAAGTGGCGGGTGCCGGTGAAGTAGAGCGTGACGCCCTTGCTCTTGCAGAGCTCGACGGTCTCCTCGTCACGGATCGAGCCGCCGGGCTGCACGATGGCCTTGACTCCCCCGTCGATCAGGATCTGCGGGCCGTCACTGAAGGGGAAGAAGGCATCGGAGGCCGCCACCGAGCCCTTGGCACGCTCCCCGGCGCGCTCGACGGCCAGCTTGCAGCTGTCGACGCGGTTCACCTGGCCCATGCCGACGCCCACGGAGGCGCCGTCGCTGGCCAGCAGGATGGCATTCGACTTCACCGAGCGGCAGGCCTTCCAGGCGAAGGCCAGGTCGGCCAGGGTCTGCTCGTCGGCGGCCTCACCGGCGGCCAGGGTCCAGTTGGTGGGCTGGTCACCCTCGGCCTGCAGTACGTCCATCTGCTGCATCAGCATGCCGCCGTCGATCTCGCGGGTCTCGACGCCACCGCGGGCGGGCGCGCCACACTTGAGGATGCGCAGGTTCTTCTTGGTCTGCAGGATCTCCAGCGCCTCGGGCTCGTAGTCGGGGGCGACGATCACCTCGGTGAAGATCGGCCTGACCTGCTCGGCCATGGCCTTGGTCACGGTCTGGTTGGCGGCAATGACGCCACCGAAGGCGCTCAGCGAGTCGCACGCGTGGGCCTTGCGGTGGGCCTCCGCAATGTCTGCGCCGGTGGCGATGCCGCACGGGTTGGCGTGCTTGATGATGGCCACGGCCGGCTGCTCGAAGTCGTAGGCGGCACGGTGCGCGGCATTGGTGTCGACGTAGTTGTTGTAGCTCATCGCCTTGCCGCCCAGCTGCTCGGCGGTGGCCAGGCCCTCGGAGCCGAAGTTCGTCTTGTACAGCGCGGCCTGCTGGTGGCTGTTCTCGCCATAGCGCAGCACGTCGAGGCGCTCGTAGCTGCCCGCAACCCAACCGGGGAAGCCGGTGCCCTCGGTGCCGTCGGTGAGCACGGCACCCATCCAGCCGGCCACGGCCATGTCGTAGTTCGCGGTGTGCTTGAAGGCGGCGGCGGCCAGGGCCTTGCGCTCCTCCAGGGTGTAGCCGCCCTCGGCGACGGCGCGCTTCAGCTCGTCGTACTGGTCGGGCGAGGTGACGATGGCGACGCTCGGGTGGTTCTTCGCGGCGGCGCGCACCATGGAGGGGCCGCCGATGTCGATCTGCTCCACGCACTCGTCGACGCTGGCGCCACTGGCGACGGTCTGGGTGAACGGGTACAGGTTGCTCACCACCAGGTCGAAGGCGGCGATGCCCATCTCGTCGAGCTGCTTGCGGTGGTTCTCGAGGCGACGATCGGCCAGGATGCCGGCATGCACCTTGGGGTGCAGGGTCTTGACGCGTCCGTCGAGGCATTCGGGGAATCCGGTCAGCTCGGCCACCTCGGTGACCTGGAGTCCTGCGTCGACGAGCTCCTTGTACGAACCGCCGGTGCTCACCAGCTCCACGCCAGCCTCGGCCAGGGCCTTGCCGAGGTCCTCGAGACCCGTCTTGTCGTAGACGCTCACCAGCGCGCGCTTGATGGGCATTCGGTTGTCACTCACTGCTTCTCCTGAATGTTTCGTGCCGTGGACAGAATCGTGGGGCCGCTCAGTGCTGGGCGGCGAGCTGGTTGACGACGTCGACCAGCAGGCGACGCTCGACGACCTTGATGCGTTCGTGCAGGGTCGCCTCGTCATCGGTGGGGAGCACCTCGACGGACTCCTGGGTGATGAGTTCTCCGGTGTCGACGCCGTCGTTGACCCAGAAGATCGACGCGCCGGTGGTGGTGGCGCCGGCGGCCAGGGCGTCACGGACCGCGTGGGCGCCCGGGAAGTGCGGCAGCAGCGCGGGATGGGTGTTGATGATCCGGTCACCGAAGCGGGCCATGCAGGGCTCGTCGAGCAACTTCATGAAGCCTGCCGAGACGATCAGGTCCGGCCGGTACTCCGCGATCCGGCCGGCCAACGCGGAGTCCCATGCCAGTCGCTCGGGTGTGCCACGGCGCAGCAGGGTGGGCATTGGGTGCACGAAGGTGCTGATGCCCGCCGTCCTGGCACGGTCGATTCCCGCGCATTCGACATCGGCCCCGACGGCCACCAGCTCGGCCGCCAGACGTCCATCTTCGCGTGCGTCGATCAGGGACTGCAGCAGGGTTCCGCTTCCGGACACCAGGACGAGCACGCGATAGGTCACCCACACACCCTATCGGCCCGCGGCCGATGCCCCGGGCGTGTCAGGACCGGCGCACGACGAAGACCGAGCCAGCCCCGCCACGCCCCCACGCACTCCACGCCCACCAGCGCCAGGATCGCGCCACGCCAGGCACTGCCCCACAGCGACGAGGTCCACTCCCAACCGCTGACCGCCAGCAACAAGCACACGGCGAGGAGGGTCTTGATCACCACCGTGCGACGGGCGATCACCAGGTCATCGCCCGGCAGGGAACGCGCGTAGCCGAGCGGATTGCCGAACTCCTCCGCCAGGCTCGTCCGACCGTCGCGTGCATGGGCGACAGCCTCGTCCAGGTGCTGCTCGATCTGGTGCACGGTGAGTTCCTCCCGCTCCCGCAAGCCGAGACGTGCCAGCGCCAACCATTCCTGGTCGTCTATCCGGGACCCGCCCCGGGTTCGCACGAAGCGGGGCGCCGCTTCCGGAACCAGACGGCCGGCCATCCAGGCAAGCAGGAAAAACACGACGGCCTCTGCCACCCATCAGCCGGGGCCGCGGCGCGCGGCTGCCCGGCCGCGCATGAAGCAGAAGACGGTGGCGGTGATGCCCACCACCGCCACCCCAATCGCGGCGACCCAGGCCACCACGGCGCGAAGCCGCCGCAACAGCGCCTCCCGAATGCTGGCGAACGCAACCGGGGCCACACCCATCCTCGTCCAGCGCCTGTTCGAGAAGCCGTTGGGTCACGTGTGCGTCGAGCCCCGCCCAGGTGAGCTTCATCAGCACGCGGGCAGCCCAGTGGCCGTCTTCCGGGCGGCCGTCGAGCCCGTCGAACTCCCGCACCAGGTCGCGTACGTCCATGCCCATCACTGCTCCGTCCTTCCCATCACTGCTCCGTCCTTGCGGGCTGCCCCAGTGCGACGAGGGTGTCGCTGAGGTCTCGCCAGCCTTCCGCCAGTCGCGAGCGTTCATCGCGTCCAGCAAGGGTGAGGGTGTAGGCCTTGCGTCCGGGCCCGGACTCCCCTGGCAACCACACGGCCTCCACGAGCCTCGCCTGCTCCAGCTTGCCCAGCGTCGGGTAGAGCGAACCCCCCTTCAACCTCCCCAGACCGCAGCGCTCCAGTTCCGCGGCAATGGCATAGCCGTGCAGGGCCTCGCCCTGCAGGATTGCGAGGTCAAGACCCGCGCGGACCCAGGCATTTGGCCATCGCTGTGTTTCACCCATGCATCTAGGTATGACTTCTACCTAGCTACGTCGCAAGGCCGGGGACGTGGGACGCCGCTTTCGTCAGTCGATCGGTTCGACGTCGTCCTGCGGCTCGGACAGGGCTTCCTCTTCACCGGACGCGACCACGTCCGAAGCATCCCGCGGAGCGCGCACGGCGCGAATCCAGCCCAGTGCCAGCCCCGTGGTCAGTCCCGAGATGCCCATCACGGTGGGCGCCATCACCAGGAGCGGCAACAACCGAGCCCCCACGCCCACCAGCCGCGCGCCACCGAGGTTTCCATTGCTTGTCAGCGCCAGCAGCCAGAAGGACAGCCCCGCGAGCACTCCAGCCAGCCCACCCACCAGCGCCGTCTCGTCGAAGCGGGCCGCGCGACGGGAGCGCACCACCACCGCCGCGGCGATTCCACCGGCCAGGACCCCTGAAAGCAGCCACAGGAGGGTGGGGCGCGGGCCGGGACCATTGGGCCCAATCGCTCCCAGGACAGGGATCGCGGGCAGCATCCCGGTCAGGTTGTGCGCCGGGGAGACGAGGCTCCCCGTGCCCATGCTGAAACCGGCACCGAGAGCCCATGAGCCACACCAGAGCACCAGATTGGGCAGCCATGCCAGCTGGAGGAGCAACAGGACGATGCCGCCGGCCGTGCCTGGCACCAGCGCCTCGTGCAGCGCCATCACATGGTGCCGCTGACGCAAAAGCGCCACGAGGCCGACGACGGCACCGGTGGCGATCATCACCGACAGGGCGGCCAGCACGGCCCGCGGAACAGCCTTGGCCCATTCGGGCCACCACGCGGTGGGATGCCAGTCGACGGCGCGTCCGGCACCGACGACCCCGCTGACCAGCCCGACGAGGAGGCCGCCGAGCAGCGCACGCCCCGTCTGGTTCGCGGTGTCGGTCAGCGCCGACGCGAACAGGATGCACACCACGTAGGCAGCTGCGAAGACCCCACCGACGCGCAGCGCAAGGGCGCGGCGTTCCCGCTGGGACAGTTCAATGGCCGCCTCCTGACGCGCCTGGGCGGCTGCCAGCCCGGCCACGCCGCTGCCGGTGAGCAGGGCCAGGGCGGTCACTCCCAACGGAACGATGGTCAGGGTGCCGCTCGCGATGGGTACTCCCGCGCCATGGGCCAACAGCCAGCCTCGGGTTCCCAGTGCGATCATCGACCAGAAACCAATGTCGGGGGCCTGGGCCCAGCCCACGGATGCCAGCGCAATCGGCGGGACCAGACCGGCCACGACCGTCACCACGGCCGCCAGGGCAGTCAGCACCGGCCAGGGCATCAGGGACACGACCGGCACCCCGTCACCATGCGAGTCATGGCGCATCAACCTGGGGCGACGAGTGCCTCGTCCCGCGCGCTCGTTCCTGCCACAACGCCTGCCCGGCACGTCCACCATCGCCCCACCTCTCCTGAGAACTCACCGACGCGGAATCGCCGCACACCACTGCGGCAGGTAAACTCCGGACGAGCCTCATAGAACCGCAAGGCCCACTCCCGAAGAGCCCGATACACCCGGAGGATCCGCGTGACCGACGAACACCACGAGCAGCCCCGACCAGAAGAGGTCGAGGACGGGCAGATCGTCGAGCCCGAGGAGACCACCGCGGCCCTAACCCCCGAAAGCGGCTCCGAGACTACCCCAGCCGAAGAGCCGCAAACGGCTGCCGAGCCGGACCACAGCGCCTGGATGCGCCCCGCCGTCGGTGACGACGTGCGAACCTCCGAGGTGGTCGGCGCCCTGGCCCCGCCCGAGCCAGAGGTCCTGCCCGAGGCCGAGCCCGTCGACGTCTTCGACGAGGCCGCACCCGTCACGCCCGACGAGAATCCCGCCGAGCTCGAGAGCCCGGCACTGAGCACCGAGCAGGCGGCCGCCGTGGCCGGCGCCCGAGCCGCCCTGGCGCGCCACGACGTGCCCGGGGCCAGCCTGGACCACGCGCCGGAGAGCTATCCCGAGGACACCTTCGCCACCCACGACGATGCGCCGCGCTCCTGGACGCGGATGATCCCGTGGATCGCCGGTGCCCTGGCCCTGACCCTGGTCGTCTTCGGACTGGTCTACTCCGGTACGCGCAAGTCCCCGATCGTCGTCACGCCCTCCCCCACCCCCAGCGTGAGCACCCCGCCCGTGGTGGACGATGCAGACCTGCTCACCGTCAACGACATGGAGAAGATCGCCCCCAAGGCCGGCTGGCAGGTCTCCCAGACCCTCGACAAGCTGACGCCCACCACCCGTCGCGTCTTCTGCCAGAACAGCACTGATGGCCAGCCGAACCCCACCCTGACCCGGCAGCGGACCCTGACCACGACGTCCACGAAGGGCCTGGCCGCCCTGCACCAGATCGACGCCTACGCCACGGCCGCAGATGCCCGCAATGCCTTCGCCGCCAAGGCTGCCAACCTCGCCACCTGTGGCGACGTGCCCACCTGGATCATGCGTTCGGATGCCGTCACCGGCTTCGGCGACGAGTCCACCGCCCTCACCGCAGTGCTGCAGGACCTGGTGGACGAGAACCACACGATCCTGCTCAGCCGCAGTGGCACCGTGGTGCATGCCTATGACATCAGTCAGGTGAACAGCCCCCTTCGCGTCGCGGACGTGCTGAAGGGCGCGGCACCGGCCATGAACCGCCAGTGTGCGAGCTCGGGGGGAGAGTGCGCCCAGCAGCCCTCCACCCGCGCCACGATCCCGCCGCCCACCGGAACCCCCGGCTGGCTCATCCCTTCGGACCTGCCACGTGTCACCAAGGGGGCGGGTCTGTGGACCAGCACCGACACGAGCAGTGTCACCACCAAGGGCAGCCAGTGCGAGAACACGACACTGGCCTCCGTCCCCGGCCCCACGAAGCGGGAGCAGCGCACCTACCTGATGACCCAGGACAATGCCGCCCCGCAGACCTTCGGCATCGACGAGGTGGTCCTGACCCTCAAGGACGAGAAGGCCGCCAAGGACTTCGCCGGGACGCTGCAGAAGAATCTGCGCAACTGCGAGAAGCGGCTGGAGACGGCCAAGGTCTCCGAGTTCGGCAAGGTCTCGAGCCCCTTCAACAAGCAGACTCCGATCGCGGGTGAAACCGCTCTGGTCCAGCAGGCGATGGGCGGCACGGAGACAGCGCGGTTCCGCACCGCGGTGGTCTCCGTCGGCAACAAGGTCGTCTACCTGGTGAGCAATCCGAGCGCCTCCTATGACCTGGGCGACAAGCGTTTCGTCGCCATCGCCGTGCGAGCAGCGGAACGTGCCACGCAGGAGTGAGGCATTCAATGGGGGGGCCTTCCCGAGACAGGGTGAGGTACCTCACACCCTCAGGATTGTGACCATTTCCTGAGAAATGCTAAGGTTTGTTAGCAACAGAGGTACGGATGACCCCATCCGCCCCTCCACAAGCGCCGCTGGAGGGATTCAGCCCGCGGCGTATGATTTCTTGAGTCGTCCATGTTCTAGGAGAACCGTGTCCCACACCCCGTTCCGCAAGGTTCGCGCAAAGCGCGCGCTGGAGGTGTCGGAGACCCCCGACGAACTGGACTTCGACAGTGTTCTCGACACTGCAGAGGAGGAGCCCACCACCGGAGTGATGAAGCGCAGCCTCGCCGCGCTCGCCGTGAGCACGCTGGGCCTGATGACCATCGGCGGGGTCGTGGCCACCGCCTCGGCCAGTTCCCAACGAGTGGACACCTCGGCCGTCTCGACCGACAAGCAGGCCAAGGACATCACCCGCGCCGTCGCCGCTCCCGATGCCCTGAGCATCGAGCAGCAGGTCCAGTCCCAGGTGGCGCAGGCCCGCAAAGTACAGGGCCAGACCAATGGCACCCTGGCTGCATTCGCCGGCCGTACCAGCATCACCCGTAATGCTGCTCGTACCGAGCTGAGCAAGGCCGTCGCCGCGGAGGATGCGGGCGTTCGGCAGGACTCGCTGGACGACATCAACGAGACCGTCACCTCCGAGGCCACCGATGCCGGCGCCGAGAACCGTGGAGACCAGATCGAGGCCGACCTCAAGCGTGTCAAGGCCGAGGCCGGACGCATCGCCGAGGAGAAGAAGAAGGCCGAGGGGCTGCTGAAGAAGCAGGGCATGAAGGAGGCCGAAGCCAAGAAGAAGGCGGCGGAGGACGTCGCCAAGAAGAAGGCTTCCACTCCGTCAGCCCCGTCGGCTGCCTCCGGCGCCGTCACCGGCAGTGGCGGCTCCACCCCGATCGCCGCTGGCCAGTACAGCGTCGGCGCCACGTGGGGCCAGTACGGCTCGTGGTCCCGCTGGCACACCGGTCAGGACCTGCCCGCTCCCGTCGGCACCCCGATCCGCGCCGTCGCTGACGGCGTCGCGGCCACCAACTGCGGTGGCTGCCAGGGCTGGGCTGGCGACAGTGCCCTCGTGCTGCACCACGCCAACGGCAACTCGACGCTGTACGCCCACATGAGCCAGTACACGGTCCAGCCCGGTCAGGTGGTCAAGGCCGGCACCGTCATCGGATATGTCGGTATGAAGGGTCGCACCTTCGGTCCGCACCTGCACTTCGAGTACTATCCGCAGGGCACCACCCCGGGCGACGTCTACTCGTCCAAGGACCCGCGCACCTTCCTGCTGACGCTCGGTGTGCACCTCTGAGCAGTCCCAGATCGTGACGAAGGCCCCCGGACTTCCGGGGGCCTTCGTCGTATCCTGACATTCTGCTGCGGGGCGCCAGTGGCCGAGCGCCCACGGGCCCCCTGAGAAGGCCAAGAAATGCTCAGCCCCACCGGACCGTCAGAGCTTCTCCATGGGCGCGTGCTTGAGGCTGAGCCGCTTCAGCCCGGCCGTCCCGAAGTCCACGTCGGCCTTCATCTGGTCCCCGCTGCCCGAGGTCGCGACCACCGTGCCCAGGCCGAAGGTGCTGTGCAGCACCCGGTCCCCCGCATCCACGGAGGCCACCGTCTTGACGGCTCGTCCCTTGCCCGAACCAAAGCTGGGCATGCCGCCGCCCTGCGAGGACAGGGTACGGCTCGACGAGCCGTAACCGGTGCTCTGCCGGGCCTGGGCGCTGCGGGTGGCCGACGAGCTCGCCCAGCCGGTCAGCGCAGCTCCGGTCCGACGCCAGTCCATCAGGTGCGCCGGGATCTCCTCCAGGAAGCGGCTGGGCGGATTGTAGGCCGGGGCCCCCCAGGCCGTACGCACCGCGGCGCGCGACAGGTACAGCCGCTTGCGGGCCCGGGTGATGCCCACATAGGCCAGACGCCGCTCCTCCTGCAGCTCGCTGCGGTCCATCAGGGCACGCATGTGCGGGAAGACACCGTCCTCGAAGCCCGTCAGGAAGACGGTGTCGAATTCCAGGCCCTTGGCGGTGTGCAGCGTCATCAGGGTCACGACACCCGCGCCATCCACGTCGTCGGGAATCTGGTCGGAGTCCGCCACCAGCGCGATGCGCTCCAGGAAGGCGGGAAGACTGTCATCCGGTTCCGGCATGCCGGCGGCCAGCTCGTCGCCCAGTTCTTCGGCCTCGTCGTCACTCTCCCCCAGACCGGGAACACCCTCGCCCAGGTCCACCGAATGCGCGGCCGCCACGAACTCCCCCGCGACGGAGACCAGTTCGACGAGGTTCTCCAGCCGGGTCTCATCCTGCGGGTCCTTGGAATTCTCCAGCTCGGTCAGGTAGCCCGACGCCTTGAGGATGCTGGTCAGCACCTCGTCAGCCGGTGTCCCCTCGGCCACCATCTGGCGGTGCCGGCCCATCATCTCCGCGAAGTCCTTGATCTGCTTGAAACTCCGGGTTGCGATGCCGGGCGCCTCGCTGGCCCGGTCAAGGGCCGCGGAAAAGCTGATCCGCTCGCTGGTGGCCAGGGCATCGATGGCGGCCTCCGCGCGGTCCCCGATGCCGCGCTTGGGCACGTTGAGGATGCGACGCACGCTCACGTCGTCGGCCGGATTGGCGATGGCACGCAGGTAGCTGATCGCGTCGCGGATCTCCTTGCGCTCGTAGAAGCGCACCCCACCGACCACCTTGTAGGGCAGCCCGACGCGGATGAAGACCTCCTCGAAGGCACGCGACTGGGCATTGGTGCGGTAGAAGACCGCGACGTCGCCATAGCGGTGCTTGCCATCGTCGGCCAACTTGTCAATCTCCGTGGCGATGAACTGCGCCTCGTCGTGCTCGGTGTCCGCGACATAGCCGGTGATCAGGTCCCCGGTGCCCTGGTCGCTCCACAACCGCTTCTCCGGCCGGTTCGGGTTGTGCCCGATCACGGCATTGGCGGCGGTGAGGATGTTCTGGGTGGAGCGGTAGTTCTGTTCCAACAGGATGGTGGCGGCACCGGGAAAGTCACTCTCGAAGTCCAGGATGTTGCGGATTGTCGCTCCGCGGAAGGCGTAGATGGACTGGTCCGAGTCACCCACCACCATCAGCTCCGGCGCGGCCACGGTGGGCGTCCCGTCGGTGAGCAACACGTCGTCGAGCTCGCCGCACAGCTGCCGGATCAGCTGGTACTGGGCGTGGTTGGTGTCCTGATACTCGTCGACGAGCACCTGCCGGAAGCGACGACGATAGCCCTCCCGCAGGTCCGGGAAGGCCTGCAGCAGGTGGACGGTGGTCATGATCAGGTCGTCGAAGTCCAGGGCATTGGCGGCCACCAGCCGACGCTGGTACTCCGCATAGGCCTGCGCGAAGGGGCGCTCATTGCCCTCACCGGCATTCGTCAGGGCGGAATCGTGGTCCACCAGCTCGTTCTTGCAGTTGCTGACCCAGTTCATCACCGCCCGCACCGGCTGCTTCTTGACGTCCATCTGGAGGTCGCGATGCACCAGCGTCATCAGGCGCTTGGCGTCGGTGTCGTCGTAGATCGAGAAGTTGCGGTTCATCCCGAACTTGTCGATGTCACTGCGCAGGATCCGGACACAGGCCGAGTGGAAGGTGCTGACCCACATCAGCTTGGCCCGGTTTCCCACCAGCTCGATCACGCGGCTCTTCATCTCCGCCGCCGCCTTGTTGGTGAAGGTGATGGCCAGGATCGAGCCCGGATGCACATTGCGCGCGGCCACCAGGTGGGCGATCCTGCGGGTCAGCACCCGGGTCTTGCCGGAACCCGCACCCGCCACCACCAGAACCGGACCGCCGGCATGCAGCACCGCCTGGCGCTGGGGTTCGTTCAGGCCCTCCAGCAGTTGCTCGACGCCAGGGCGTTCGGCCTGCGCCGGCTGGGCCTCCGGGCTCGCGGGACGGACGCTGCGGAGGGTGGGCTGTGGGTCGAAGGCGCTGAACAGGTCTGGCATCGGATCATTCGTCATGGCAGGTACACCCTATTCGCTGCCACCGACAACGCCGGCCTGCCCCCGTCCAGGACCATGGCTATGGTGGGGGCATGTCACGAACCGACGCGGCCAAGCGCATCGCCACACGCGCCATGGCCACCCTGTTCACCGCGCAGGTGGGGACGGCAGTGGGTCTCACCGCCGTGGACGCGGTGAAGCGACGCGGGCGACGCCCGTACCGCTTCCCCGTCGCGGATCCCACCCCCGTCCAGGCGGGCCCCGACGAGGTGACGATCTACACCTTCGGCCAGGACCTCTACGAAGCCATGCTGGCCGACATCCACCGCGCCAGGCACAGCGTCTACCTCGAGACCTACATCTGGAAGGGCGACGCCACCGGGCAGCGCTTCAAGGATGCACTGGTGGCGGCCGCGGACCGGGGCGTGCGAGTCTGCGCCATCTACGACGAGTTCGCGAACCTGGTGGTCCCCCGGTCCTTCTTCCATTTCCCGGACAATGTCCAGATCCAGAGCCATCCCATCCTCGGCAGCCCTGCCTTGCTCAATCCGCGCAACACCGGCCGGGACCATCGCAAGCTGTTGGTGGTGGACTCCGCGGTCGCCTACATCGGCGGATACAACATCGGCGACACCTATTCCGACCGATGGCGCGACACCCATGCCCGGCTGGTCGGCCCGGGCGTGCCCGAGATCGAGAATGCCTTCATCGACTACTGGAACATGCGGCCGGTCGGGCTTCTGGGACCTCGCCGGGACACCACGCCGGAGCTCGTGCAGACCGCCCGTCGCTCCTGGCAGACCCGGGTACGGGTGCACCGCAATTCTCCTCGGCTTGCGGTCTACCCCATCCGCAACATGTACCTGGAGGCCATCGACCGGGCCGCCGAGCGCATCTGGCTGACCCAGGCCTACCTGATTCCCGATGACGACCTGACCGCCGCCCTGTTCGCCGCGGCCCGACGCGGTGTCGACGTGCGGATCATCGTCCCGGCCCAGTCCAACCACGTGGTCGCGGACTGGTTGTCCCGCGGCTTCTACGAGGACCTCCTGCGGTGCGGGGTGCGCCTGTTCCTCTACCAGGGCGCGATGGTGCACGCCAAGACCGGCACGATCGACGGCTACTGGTCCACCATCGGCACCGCCAACCTGGACCGGTTGAGCCTGGCCGGCAACTACGAGGTCAACGCCGAGATCCACGACGAGGCGGTGGCGCGTCGGATGGAGGAGATCTGGGCCGTCGACGAGACCAACTGCGTCGAGCTGACCTACGACGAGTGGCAGCGACGCTCGATGGTGGCTAAGTTCACCGAAGGCCTGCTGGCCCCCTGGCGACCCCTGTTCTGAGGCGTCGGACCACCCCCTTGGGTGGGGTCGTTTCGCCGGGAGGGGAATAACAGGACTTTGGCAAGTCCCACGTTCTATGGTCAAGACATGGGAATTATTGCAACGCTCGTCCTCGGCCTCATTGCAGGCTCCCTCGCCAAGCTCGTCATGCCCGGTGAGCAGGGCGGCGGCATCTTCGTCACCATGCTGCTGGGTGTTGTCGGCGCCTTTGTCGGCAGCCTGATCGGTTCGCTCTTCGGCATGTCGGTCACCGGCTTCAACATCGGCAGCATCGTCCTCTCGGTCATCGGCGCGCTCGTCGTGCTGGCGATCTGGGGCTTCATCAAGGGCCGCTCGGCTCGCGCCTGACCCGTCAGGCACCACAAACCTTCCTTCCCCAACTCCCAGAAGGCCCCGGCTACGGCCGGGGCCTTCTGGCGTCCCCCGGCCAATTCAGGGTTGTCACCGATGGTCCATCGGCCGCCGACCCAGCAGGATGGTGGGTATGGAGACTTCCCAGCTGCCCGTCGCGCCCGAGGAAGGGCTTGCTGCCCTTCGTCGCAGCCGCGACGACGCCGCCATCGCGGGAGTCTGCTTCAGCCTTGCCCAGCACCTTCGTGTTGACCCGCTGCTCGTCAGGTTGGCCGCCGTCATCCTGGCCCTGTCCTCCGGTTTCGGGGTGCTGGTCTATGCCGCCGCCTGGTTCCTGCTTCCGCAACAGGGCGCGACGCGCTCGCTGGCACAGCAGTGGTTCCCACAACTCGACGCGTGGCCACTTCGTCGGCAGGCCAAGGTGGCCCTGGCGGTGTGCCTGATGGCCTGTCTCCCGCTGACACAGATAGGGGGCGGGAGCATTGGCCCGGGCCTCGTCCTGCTGCTCCTGGTCGTCATGGCCCGACGGTGGAATGCCCCCTCGGCCACGCACACGGACCCGTCTCCTGCCCCCAGCACCGCTCCCCTGACGGCCGGGCCGCAGTACGTGAACGCCATCACTGCCTGGCAGCGTCGGCTCGACGAGGTGGGCCTACAGCCGCATCCGGCAGCCATGGTCCAGCCCCTTGCCGCGGCCCCCGTGCCGGTCCGATCCGCCCCTCCCTCTGCCCCTGCACCCGTGGCCCCTGCCCCGGTCCCGTCCGCTCCGGCGGCTGCGGCCTGGGCCGATGACGCGGCGCCGACACGCATTGGCCCCCGTCGCTCCTGGCTGCTGGGAATCCTGTTGCTGGTGGCCGCGGGACTGGCCGCAGCCGTGGTCCCGACCGAGGGCGTGCCCGAGCCGCGACTCTTCCAGCACGCTGCCGGGCTGGCCGTGCTCGCCTGCGGACTCCTGCTGTCCTGGCTGCTGAACCTGCCCCGGCCGCGGCTTGCGGTGCTTGCCGGGCTGCTGGTCGTCGCCTCGGCCCTGACGCCCACACCAAGCTCCCTGCACCCCATCGACGTGGCGTGGACCTCTGCGACGCAGATTCCCTCGGAGCCCGTCCGCGTGGTCGCCACCGAGGCCCGCTACGACCTGTCCGGCATGGACCTCTCCGGCATCTCCGCACCCAGGCGTCTGGCGCTCGACGCCAAGGCCGCCGACGTGGAGGTCATCGTCCCCCGCGGGGCCGTGGTCCGCGTGGACTACCACCTGCGGGCGGCCGATCTGGAGATCGACGGGGAAGGCGAGCGGTTCACGCAGGACGGTGGCCGCGATGGCACGTGGTCCTCCCACCCGAACCGGTCACCGGACCTGGTGTTGGACCTCACGCTGGTGGCCGCCTCAGGGAAGGTGAGCCATGGCTGAAACGAGGCAGTGTTCCCGACGCCAGGCCGACGCCTTGTGGTGCGGCCTTGTGCTGCTGCTCGCCTCCGGACTCATCTTCTGGCGTGCGCTGGGTCACCCGCTGGACGACCAGCGGCTGGCCGTCGCCGCCCCCTTCGTGCTGATCGGCCTCGGCCTGCTGGCCGCCCTGACGGGGCGAGCAGGACGGCATCGCCGGTGACGGTCCTCAGACCAGCTTGCGGTCGGTGGCCCACTTTGTGAGCTGGTGCCGGTTGGACAGCTGCAGCTTGCGCAGCACGCTGGAGACGTGCGTCTCGACGGTCTTGACGGAGATGAACAGCTCTCGGGCCACCTCCTTGTAGGCGTAGCCACGGGCAATCAGCTTCAGGACCTCCCGTTCCCGGGGGCTCAACCGGTCGAGATCCTCGTCGATGCTCGCGACGTCGATGCTTCCGCTGAACGCGTCCAGCACGAAACCCGCCAGCCGCGGGGAGAAGACCGCGTCCCCGCCACCCACCCGGGCGATGGCCTCGAGCAGGTCCTCGCTGGAGATGGACTTCGTGACATAGCCGCGCGCCCCGGCCCGGATCACGCCGATCACGTCCTCCGCGGCGTCGGAGACGCTGAGTGCCAGGAACTTGGTCTGTGGCGAGCGGGAATGCACCTGCTTGACCACCTCGGCACCTCCACCACCGGGCAGGTGGACGTCGAGCAGGACGACGTCGGGCTGGGCCTCGATGACGGCCCTCACCGCGGTGGGGACGTCCTCGCCCTCACCGACGATGCTGACCCGATCGGACTGGCCCAGCTCGTGGCGCACGCCGGCGCGGAACATGGCGTGGTCATCCACCAACACGATCCGCCAGGGCCCCTGGTGCCCAGTGGCGGGCGGCTGGCTTCCCCCGGCCTCGCCCAAGGCAGTGACCTGTTCGTCGTTGTGGTTCATCAGTCGTCCCTTCCGATCTCCATCACGAGCCGCACCTCCGTGCCCTCACCGGGCGCGGTGCGGATCCGAGCACTGCCTCCATACCGTTCCATCCTCTCGAGGATCGAACGTCGCACACCCATCCTGTCATCGTCGATGGTCTCGGGGTCGAAGCCCGCTCCACGATCTCGGACGAAGACCTCCACCTGCCCATCCTCGACCTCGCAGTAGACGTCGATCCGCTGTTCACCGGAGTGCTTGGCGGCATTCATCATGGCCTCGCGTGCGGCGCGCACCACGGCATCCGTCTGCGGGTCGGTGTCCGCGTCGCCGACGCAGACCAGCTCCACCTCGACGCCCCGCTCGTCCTCGATCTCCTGGGTCGCCCTGGTCAGGGCCGTCTTCAGTGAGGTGTCGGCCGGGACCTCCCCGTAGAGCCAGGTGCGCAGCTCCCGTTCCTGCCGGCGAGCCAGCGCAGCCACGGTCCGGGGGTCATTGGACTGGCGCTGGATCAGGGCCAGCGTCTGCAGCACGGAGTCGTGCAGGTGGGCTGCCATGTCGGCGCGCGCCTGCTCCAGCAGGGCCCGCTCGTGGGCAGTCTGCGAGGCCCTGCGCCACTTGGCCACCCACGGCGCCCCGGCAATGCCGACGCCGAGCAGCAGGAGCGCCGCGAAGCCCAGCACCATCGGCAACTGGGCAACCCCGATCTGGCTGGCGGCCACCATCGAGACCGAAGCCCCGACCAGTGACAGACCCACCATCATCCTCAGCAACTCACCCCAGTGACGGCCCAGCATCAGCCGGCCGAACCGTCCCTCCGTCTCGCTGGTCGACGTTCGTGGTGCATCGGCCTGCCGCCACACGATGGCAACGCCTGCGGCCGCGAAGGCCAACGGCCAGAAGACCGCAGAGGAGGGCCCCAGGCCGAAGCGGCTGACCAGCAGCACCAGGCCACTTCCCACCAGCACCATGGAACCGACGGCCGCAACGTCCTGGCGGACCCGCTCCATGGCCGGGCCGGGCCGACGACGCATGTCCTGACGTCTGGCCGCTTCCAGGCCGGGGGCCTCGGGCTCGTCCTGCTCGTCGTCGGCGGGCAACAGGACCCAGAGCAGGCCGTAGGCGAAGACCCCGATCATCTGCATGCTCCCCAGGAGCACGAAGGCGCCTCGTACCAGCATCACGGGCCAGCCGAGATGGTCGGCGATGCCTGCGGCAACTCCGCCGAGCCACGCTCCCTGCGAGGAGCGGTGCGCGCGGACCGGGGCTTGCTCCAGGGGGTCGAGCGGCACCAGCCCGTCCGCGGCCTCCTGCTGGGGGCGCGACGAAGGCACCGACGGCTCGTCGGGAGCGGCCGGGGTGCCGGGTACGGGCTGATCCTCCATCAGGTCCAAGCCTCACACGCGCATGGGTGGGGCGCCACCCTTGCTGGGTTCGTGTCGGGTGGCGATCAGGGTTCTGCCGGATGTTCAGCAGACCCCGGCCGGGGCAGGATGGATGTCAGAAGGAAGCCCCTTCGAGGCACCACGCAGGACAACCACCCGCGGCCCGGTCTCACCCGGCCGGCCGCCATCCAAGGAGAACAGCACCATGGCACTCATCCCGAACCTCGTCCGGCCCACCGACGACCGCATGATCGCCGGCGTGTGCTCCGGAATCGCCCGCTACCTGAAGGTCGACACCGGCCTCGTCCGCGTCGTCGTCCTGTTGGCCGTCCTGTTCGGCGGCGTCACCCTGTGGATCTACCCGATCATGTGGCTGCTGATGCCCGAGGAAGGCTCCGAGAAGGCCGGCGTCGACACCCTGATCACCCAGGCCAAGGACTGGAAGGCGAGCAATGACGCCAAGCGTTCCGGCAACGCCCCGACCGACGTCTTCAATCCCTACGAGGAACCCCGCAACTGACCTTCCCCCGGTCGCTACAAACCGACGCGCCCCGCACCTGTCATCAGGTGCGGGGCGCGTCGGTTGCTGTGCTGTGGATCCCGGGGTCTGGGGGTCGTCCCCTCACTCCCACTCAATCGTGGCCGGCGGCTTGCTGGTGATGTCCACCACGACGCGGTTCACCTCGCGCACCTCATTGGTGATGCGGGTGCTCATCTTCTCGAGCACCTCGTAGGGCAGGCGGCCCCAGTCGGCGGTCATCGCGTCCTCGCTGGTGACGGGGCGCAGCACGATCGGGTGGCCGTAGGTGCGGCCGTCTCCCTGGACTCCGACGGAGCGGACGTCGGCGAGCAGCACGACGGGGAACTGCCAGATGGAGCGGTCCAGACCGGCCTTGGTGAGCTCCTCGCGGGCAATGAAGTCGGCCTCGCGCAGGATGTCCAGGCGTTCGCGGGTGACCTCACCGATGATCCGGATACCCAGGCCGGGGCCGGGGAAGGGGTGGCGGTAGACGAGCTTCTCGGGCAGTCCGAGCTGCATGCCCGCGGCGCGCACCTCGTCCTTGAACAGGGTGCGCAGCGGCTCGATCAGCTGGAACTGCATGTCCTCTGGCAGGCCGCCCACATTGTGGTGGCTCTTGATGTTTGCGGCGCCTTCTCCTCCGCCGGACTCGACGACGTCGGGGTACAGGGTGCCCTGCACCAGGAAGTCGATGCCGTCGGCGTCGGCGATCTCCCGGGCGGTGTCCTCGAAGACGCGGATGAATTCGTTGCCGATGGCCTTGCGCTTGGCCTCGGGGTCGATGACGCCGGCCAGCTTGGCGAGGAAGCGGTCGCTGACGTCCTTGACGACGAGCTTGGCGCCCGTGATCTCGACGAAGTCCTTCTCCACCTGGTCGGACTCGCCCTTGCGCTGCAGGCCGTGGTCGACGTAAACACAGGTGAGCTGGTCTCCGATGGCCTTCTGCACGATGGCGGCGGCCACCATGGAGTCGACGCCACCGGACAGGGCGCAGAGCACCTTCTTGCTGCCCACCTTCTCCTTCACCGCGGCCACGGCCTCGTCGACGATGGAACTGGCCTGCCAGTCCTGGCTGCAGCCGGCGATCTTCACCAGGAAGTTCTCGATCACCTGCTGCCCAATGTCCGAGTGCAGCACTTCGGGGTGCCACTGGACGCCGGCCATCCGCTTGGTGGTGTTCTCGTAGGCGGCGACAGCGGCACCGGCGGTGTGCGCCAGAGGCGTGAAACCCTCGGGTGCGCTGGTGACGGAGTCACCATGGGACATCCACACCGTCGCGCCGGTGCAGCCCTCGAGCAGGGCCCCGGCTTCGTCGACCTCGACGGGCGTGCGGCCGAACTCGCTCAGACCGGTCTTGGCGACCACGCCACCCATCGCCGCGGCCATCTCCTGGAAGCCGTAGCAGATGCCCATCACGGGCACGCCGGCGTCGAAGATGGCGGGGTCGATGTGCGGGGAGTTCTCGGCGTAGACCGACTGGGGTCCACCGGACAGGATGATCGCGGCGGGCTTGCGCTCCAGGATCCGCTCGGCGGAGGCCGAGTGCGGCATGATCTCCGAGTAGACGCCGGCCTCACGGACTCGACGGGCGATGAGTTGGGCGTACTGGGCTCCGAAGTCGATGACGACGACGAGATCATGGTCGGCAAGCATGGGCCACAGTCTAGGGGACGCGCGAGGCCCACGATGTGAGACACTTTT
This sequence comes from Luteococcus japonicus, assembly GCF_003752415.1. Taxonomy (NCBI): domain Bacteria; kingdom Bacillati; phylum Actinomycetota; class Actinomycetes; order Propionibacteriales; family Propionibacteriaceae; genus Luteococcus; species Luteococcus japonicus. Next base: position 994,896 of record NZ_RKHG01000001.1, read on the forward strand.
CAACCATCGGAACAAATGGACTGACCGCGCGGTTGCACCTGTCATGAAGACTTTTGACGACGTGACCGCCGTGGTGGGCCGCACCCCCCTCGTGAAGCTCAACAAGCTGGTGGGAAGCAATGCCACCGTGCTCGCCAAGCTGGAGTTCTACAACCCGGCCAACTCGGTCAAGGACCGCATCGGCGTGGCCATCATCGACGCCGCCGAGGCCTCCGGCGAGCTGAAGCCCGGCGGCACCATCGTCGAGGGAACCAGCGGCAACACCGGCATCGCCCTGGCGATGGTCGGCGCCGCCCGCGGCTACAAGGTCGTGCTGACCATGCCGGAGACCATGAGCATGGAGCGTCGCGCCCTGCTGCGCGCCTATGGCGCCGAGCTGGTGCTCACCCCGGGAGCCGAGGGCATGAAGGGTGCGGTGGCGAAGGCCGGGGAGATCGCTGCCGAACGCGGTGGCGTCCTGGCCCGCCAGTTCGCCAATGAGGCCAACCCCGCCATCCACTACAAGACCACCGGCCCGGAGGTCTGGGAGGACACCGAGGGCAGCATCGACGCCTTCATCGCGGGCGTCGGCACCGGAGGCACCGTCTCCGGCGCGGGCAAGTTCCTCAAGGAGAACAAGGCGGAGGTCAAGGTCTTCGCCATCGAGCCCGCCGAGAGCCCGCTGCTGACCGAGGGCACCGCCGGCCCGCACAAGATCCAGGGCCTGGGCGCCAACTTCGTGCCCGACACCCTCGACCGCGACATCGTCGACGAGGTGCTGCCGGTCAAGGGTGAAGAGGCCATCGAGATGGCTCGTCGCGCCGCCAAGGAGGAGGGCCTGCTGGTGGGGATCTCGTCCGGGGCCGCCCTGGTGGCCGCCAAGCAGGTCGCCGAGCGCCCCGAGATGGCCGGCAAGACCATCGTCGTCGTGCTCCCCGACTTCGGTGAGCGCTACCTGTCCACGGTCCTGTTCTCCGACCTGATGAACTGACGCAAGCCAAGCGCCGCAAACTGCGGAGTGCACGAGGCCCGGCCACTCCCCACGAGGAGTGGCCGGGCCTCTGTGCGTCCGGGTGGGTGGGTCAGCCCAGTTGTGTGAACAGGGCGTGGTCCGGCTTGCAGACGACGTCCTTGGCCGGCGCCTTGCCGGTCAGCAGGTAGCTGTTGCGGATCTTGTCCGAGCAGGCCGAGATGTCCAGCGTCGAGTGCGCCCAGGCACCCTTCACCGTCACCAGGCGCGAGGTCTTGAGCGTCTTGCGATAGGCCACCGCACCGCTCATGGGCGTCGCCGGGTCATGGTCCGTTGTCATGACCAGCACCGGGGCCGAGGTGGGCTTGCCGAAGGAACCGCGGTAGACGCCCGACGCCTTGACCGGCCACCCGGCACACAAGCTGGAGCTCCACAGCCACATCTGGCCGAAACCACCGTCCTGCTCACGCACCCGGTCATTGGCCGCCACCCACGCGGCACGCGAGGAGGGGTTGACCGAGTCCCCACACAGCACGGCATGGAAGCCGACACCGTAGACCGGCGGCTGCGCCGGCTCGCTGGGGATTTCGGTGGGATCCGGCGTGGGTTCGGGTGTCGTCTCACCGGTGGGATCCAGGACGGGCCCGCGGTGCACAGCCCTGTCGTCGTCCACCGTGCCGGCCGGGACGCTCTTCGCAGCCCGCTCCGCCAGCCGCTCCATCTCCCGGGCGACGCCACGTGCCTTCTGCTGGGCAGTTGCCTTCTTCGTGGCCTGCACCTTGCGCGCCGCGGGGCTCGAGGCGGCATTGACCCTGTTCACGGTGGACAGTGCGGTCAGCTCGACGGCCATGTCGTGCAGCACCGAGGGCACGAGGGCGGACTCCTCATGGCTGTACAGGACGCCGGTCATCATGCCGATGACGTCATCCTCCCGCAGCGCGTATCCCTGCCCGAGGTCCACGGGACCGGCGGCGAGGATGCGCTGGATGGTGTGCCAGTCGGAACGCACCGAACCGGCCTCGGGGCAAGCGGCGGTCCCGACGCGCTCGCATTCGGCGAGCAGGGCTTCGAAGGCCCCCGCGACACCATGCCCGGAGCCGATCCGCTCCGTGACAGGGACGGCGCCCCCCTGCTTCCCGCGGCCGGTGGCCCACTCCACGGGATCCAGCACGCCGTCCACCACCAGGGCGCGGACATTCTTCGGGTACATCGCGGCATAGGTGGCGCCCAGGTAGCTGCCGTAGGAGACGCCGTGATAGGTGATCTTCTTGTCTCCCAGGGCGCGTCGCGCCAGATCCATGTCACGCGCCACATCTGCCGTCGACATGTGCGAGAGGATCTCTGCCCCCTTCTCCTTGCAGGCCTTCTGGATCATGGTGTTCTGGGCGAAGACCTGCTCGACCTCGGCGGGATTGAGCGGGTAGGTGAGGGGCATCGACGCACTTCCTGCATCGGCCGCATCGCCGGTGCACTCGGCCAGGGCTTCGCCATCCATCCCCCGCGGGGCGACGCCGACGATGTCGAAGCGGGCGCGCACGTCGCGGCCCAGGGAATTGGCGAAGAAGGTGACCGTCTGGTTGGAGGCGCCTCCGGGGCCGCCCGGATTGGTGAACAACGAGCCGATCCGCCGCTTCGGCTGGTCCGCGGGGCGGCGGGAGACGGGCAGGGTTATGGTTCCCTTGTCCATGTCCGCATAGTCGAGCGGGACGACGAGGTTGCCGCACTGCAGGCCTGGAGCGCAGCGCCGCCAGACGACCTTGGGGTTCTTGACGGCATTGATGGCCGCGGTGGCCTTGGCCGAACGCGCAGGTTGCGGCTGCGACGGCTGGACCGGCAGCGCCTGGGCTGCCGAGGTGATCATGCTGGCTGCGGTGCCGAGCGCAAGGACGGCGGGGACGAGGCGATGCCTGGATGACATGGGTCTCCTGAGTGTCGGGTTCCCCGAGAGGAACCAGCGGTGGGCCATCCGGGGATGGTCCGCCCATCCTCACCTCGGCCGGGGGTCATCTCGCCCCATATTTCCTTGGAGCTCAGAATGCGAGACATTCCAAGAATCAACAAGGATGACGGGTCTGCATTGCAAACCAGTTCGCCCCAGAGATAGGTTTGCGATACAAACCAGTTTGCAGACAAGAGGATGCCATGGACGCCACCCAGCACACAGGGCCCGCAACAGACCTGCAGGACCGGATCGCGGTGAGCAAGGACTACGACATGCTCCAGGGGCTGATAACCGTCGGCACGGGCATCTCGATCCTGCTCGCCGCGGCAACCCGCGACTTCACCTGGATGGCGGTCGGCAGCTGCCTCAGCGTCGCAATCGGCGTCACGTGGTACGAGAAGCGCTATGGCAAGGCCCGCTCCACCCGCAGCCGAAGCGCCGTCACGGTGCTGTTCAGCATCCTTGTCATCCTCGCCGTCGTGATCGCGAGTGGCTTCGACCAGTGGCGCCCCGGCCCCCTGTTGTGGACACCCCTGGTGGCCGGCCCTCTGATGCTGGCGGGTAAGTGGGCTGGGCTCCGGCACACCGGCCTGACCATGTGGCACTGGATCAGTTGCGTGGCGCTGACGCTGTGCGCCTTCATCCCGCTGTTCGGCTACCACCCGTCGTTCTGGTTCGCGATGGGCACCCTGGCGCTGCCCTTGATCGTGATCGGCTCGGTGGACCACCAGCGGCTGGTCAGTGCTCTGGGGAAGGGAACGCCCGATGAGCAGTGACGAGGTGTCCACGCCGGACTTCGCCGTCGACAGGTTGGTGCACGAACCCGCGCGGCTCGGCATCCTGAGCGTGCTCGAAGGCCAGAAGGAGGCCGACTTCCAGTTCTTGCAGACCGTGCTGGGGCTGACCAAGGGCAATCTGTCCAGCCACCTGTCAAAACTGGAAGCCGCGGGCCTGATCCGGGTCACCAAGGTCTTCCAGGGCAAGCTGCCCCGCACCATGCAGGAGATCACCCCCGCCGGGCGCGCAGCGCTGGAGCGTCACTGGGAGCAGATGGACGCCATCCGCAATCTCGGGCGCTGACGCCACTCGCCTGGCCCCATCGGCACGTCGAACCAGCTCTTGCACGTCGCGCCCCGCACACACGTCGCGAGGAGCGCTGGGGCGCGCAACGTCAGCCCGGTGGGGTCCGGACTGTCAGGCGTGGTCCTTGGCGATCCGTTCGTGGTGCCGAACCACCTCGGTGACGATGAAGGTGAGGAACTTCTCGGCGAACTCCGGGTCCAGCTGGGCATCGACGGCCAGGGCGCGCAGCCGCTCGATCTGCCGCTTCTCCCGGTCGGGGTCGGCCGGGGGCAGCCCCTTGGTGGCCTTGAGCTCCCCCACCCGCTGGGTCACCTTGAAGCGTTCGGCCAGCAGGTGCACCAGGGCAGCGTCGAGGTTGTCGATGCTGGAGCGCAGCCGCAGCAGTTCCGGATCCGTTGCCTGGGTCATGCCCCCAGCCTATGGGCGCTGACCTTCAACCCGCGCCCTGCCCACAACGTGAGGCGACGGGCTGACGACCCGGAGTCGACTGACCACAATCAGCGGATGACGAGCTCGATGCGCTGGAACTCCTTCACCTCGGTGTAGCCGCAGGAGGCCATGGACCGACGCAGGGCTCCGACGAGGTTCATCGTGCCGTCGGGGATGTGCGAGGGGCCGACGAGCACTTCCTCGAAGGAGCCGACCGTGTCGAAGTGGACCCGCTCGCCGCGCGGCAGGGTCTCGTGCCAGGCCTCGGAGCCCCAGTGCCACCCCTTGCCGGGAGCCTCGGCAGCGCGAGCCAGCGGCGAGCCGACCATCACGGCATCGGCGCCACAGGCGATGGCCTTGGCGATGTCACCGGAGCGGCCCACGGACCCGTCGGCAATCAGGTTCACGTAGCGGCCACCGGATTCGTCCATGTAGTCGCGACGTGCCTCGGCCACGGCCGAGATGGCCGAGGCCATCGGGACCTCGATACCCAGCACGTCGCGGGTGGTGTGGGCGGCCCCGCCGCCGAAACCGACCAGCACACCGGCGGAGCCGGCACGCATTAGGTGGAGCGCGCTCTGGTAGGTGGCGCATCCGCCGACGATGACCGGCACCTCCAGCTTGCGGATGAACTCCTTGAGGTTCAGCGGCTCGGTGGCCTCGCTGACGTGCTCCGCGGAGACCGTGGTGCCGCGGATCACGAAGAAGTCCACGCCGGCCTTCTCCACGGTGTTGGCGAATTCGCGGGTGTTCTGCGGGCTCAGCGATCCTGCCACCGGGACACCGGCCTCACGGATCTGCTGCATGCGCGCGGTGATCAGTTCCGCCTTGATGGGCTCGGCGTAGACCTGCTGCATTAAGCGGGTGGCCTCGTAGCGGTCGCTGATGGCCGCGAGCTCCTCGAAGATGGGCTCGGGATCCTCGTAGCGGGTCCACAGGCCCTCGAGGTTCAGCACGCCCAAGCCGCCGAGACGCCCCATCTGGATGACGGTCTCGGGGCTCATCACGGAGTCCATCGGGGCGCCGACGATCGGGAAGTCGAAGCTGACGGCGTCGATCTTCCAGCTGAGGTTCACCATGTCGATGCCGCGAGTACGGCGGGTGGGGACCATGGAGATGTCGTCGAAGCTGAACGCCTTCGTGGCGCGCTTGCTACGGGCAATGTCGTACATGAGGTTCAGTCCTTGCTCGGGTTGGATCAGCGCGAGTAGTTGGGGGCGTCGGCGATGTTGGCGACGTCGTGCGGGTGGGACTCCTTGAGCCCGGCGGGGGTGATCCGCACGAAACGGCCACGCTCGTACAGCTCGTCCAGGTTGCGGCTGCCGACGTAGAACATGGACTGGTGCAGGCCGCCCACCAGCTGGTGCACCACCTGGCCCACTGGGCCGCGGTAGAGGACATTGCCTTCGATGCCCTCGGGGATCAGCTGGTCGTCGCTGGTGACATCGGCCTGGAAGTAGCGGTCCTTGGAGTAGGATTTCTTGCCGCGGCTGCTCATGGCACCCAGCGATCCCATGCCGCGGTACTGCTTGTACTGCTTGCCGGCGATGAAGACCGTCTCGCCGGGGCTCTCCTCGCAACCCGCCAGCAGGGAACCGACCATCACGGTGGATGCGCCGGCCACCAGCGCCTTGGCGATGTCCCCGGAGTACTGCAGACCGCCGTCGGCGATCACCGGCACACCAAGGGGACGGCAGGCCTGGGCGGCCTCGTAGACGGCGGTGACCTGGGGCACGCCGACGCCAGCGACGACGCGGGTGGTGCAGATGGAGCCGGGGCCCACACCCACCTTGACGGCATCGACACCGGCCTCGCACAGGGCGGCGGCACCGGCGCGGGTGGCGACATTTCCGCCGATGATCTGGACGTGCTTGGTGGCCTCGTCGGCCTTGAGGCGACGGATCATGTCCAGCAACAGGCGGGCGTGGCCATGGGCGGTGTCGACCACCAGCACGTCGACGCCGGCCTCGATCAGCCGGGTGGCCCGCTCCCACGAGTCGCCGAAGTAGCCGACGGCGGCGCCCACCATCAGGCGGCCCTGGGAGTCCTTGCTGGCATTGGGGAACTGCTCGGACTTCACGAAGTCCTTGACGGTGATCAGACCGGTCAGGCGGTTCTCGGAGTCCACCAGGGGCAGGCGCTCGCGCTTGTTCTGGCGCAGCAGCGCGGTGGCCTCCTCGTTGGAGATGTCGTCCCGGCCGGTGAACAGCGGAGAAGAGGTCATCACGTCACGGACCCTGGTGGTGGCCCATTCGTCGACGGGGGTGAAGCGCAGGTCACGGTTGGTGCAGATGCCCAGCAGGTGGTTCTCGGCGTCCACCACGGGAAGACCGGAGATGCGGTACTGCCCGCACAGGTTGTCGAGCTCCTCGAGCGTCGCCTCGGGGCCGATGGTGACGGGATTGGTGATCCGGCCGGTCTGCGTCCGCTTCACCAGGTCCACCTGGTAGGCCTGGTCCTCGATCGACAGGTTGCGGTGCAGGATGCCCAGGCCGCCCTGGCGGGCCATGGCGATGGCCATCCGGCTTTCGGTGACGGTGTCCATCGCGGCGCTGATCAGCGGCAGGCGGATCTGCAGGCCGCGCGTCAGCTGGGCGGTGGTGTCCACCTCGGAGGGGATGACGTCGGTCTCCCCAGGCAGCAGCAGCACGTCGTCATAGGTCAGCCCGAGGGGCAGGAACTTGTCCGGGACACCGGAGCCGGTCAGCTCGCTGGTCGAGATGTTGGACGCCTCGTTCTGGGACACCGGTTACCACCTTCGTGCTCGGGAATGGACCCATCCTATCTGCCACCATCGACAGCTCCCACCGGCTGCAGACGTGACGACTGCCGCCCCTCGGATGAGGGACGGCAGTCGTGGCTTCGACAGGCTCAGCCAGCGTGGGTCAGGCGCGCTGGGCCTTGGCCTGGGTGGCAACCTCGACCAACTGCGCGAACAGCGGGTGCGAGGTGTCCAGCCCGGTGAGCTCGCTCACCGCGGCCTCGGGGGTGTTCGCGGCGAGGATCTCGCCCACCGTCACGGCCTCGGCATCCTCGGCGACGTCGAAGAGCATGGCGCCCAGCATGGCCGCCTGCAGACCCTTCGACTCCATGCCGCGCTCGGCGAGCTCGGCGGCGGGGCCGACAAAACGCTCGTGACGCGACAGCTTGCGCAGCGGGGAACGACCGACGCGGGTCACCGTGTCGGGCAGCTCCGGGTTGGCGAAGCGCTTGAGGATCTTCTGGACGTAGGCCTCCTGGACCTCCGGCTCGAAGCCATACTTGGCCACCAGCAGCGCCTTGGTCTCGGCCAGCACCTGGTAGATCTTGTCCTTCAGTTCGGGCTGGGCCAGCACGTCGGAGATCTTCTCGATGTCCGCGCCGTAGCCGAAGTAGGCAGTGGCGGCGTGGCCGGTGTTGACGGTGAACAGCTTGCGCTCGATGTAGGGCGCAAGGCTCTCCACCCAGGTGGCGCCGGGGATCTCGGGCTTGTCGCCTCCGAAGGCCGGCTCCTCGATGGCCCACTCGAAGTAGGGCTCGACGTTGACGTCCAGGCCCATGCCCTCCGGCTGGTTGGGGACGATCCGGTCGACGGCCGTGTTGGCGAAGACCGCCTTGGCCTCCACGTCGGCCGGGTTGTCGCCCAGGATGAATCCCTTGAGCCCGTCGGTGGCGTTGATGGCATTCTCACAGGCCATCACCGCGATCTTCGGGGCATCCGCGGGACGGGCGTCGATGCCGGCGCGGATGGCCGGGGCGATGAACTTGAGGATGTTCGGGCCCACGGCGCAGGTGACCACGTCCGCCTCGGCGATCGCCGCGGTGAGCGCGTCGGCCTCCGTCTTGGAGTTGATGGCCTCGAAGCCGCTGATGACGTGGTCCTTGCCACCGTCGCCCACCTCATGGACGGCGTAGCTGTCGGCCGCCTTGAGCTGGTCGATCAGCGCGTCGGAGACATCGGCGAAGGTCAGCTGGTAGCCACCCTCGTTCAACAGCAGACCGACGAAACCGCGGCCGATGTTGCCGGCACCGAAGTGCACTGCCTTCTTCATCAGGAATTGACCTTTCCGAGGATCGCGGCCACTTCGTCAGCAGAGCTGGCGTTCTCCAGGGCCTGCACGGACTCGTTGTTGGAGAAGATCTTGGCGAGCTTGCCCAGGATCTGCAGGTGCTCCTTGTTCTTGCCGGCAATGCCGACGACGAACTTGACCTGGTTGCCGTTCCAGTCCAGCGGCTGGTCCAGGCGGATGAAGCTCATCGCGGAGCTCTTGATGTGCTCCTTGGCGTCGTTGGTGCCGTGCGGGATGGCCAGGAAGTTGCCCATGTAGGTGCTGACCGACTCCTCACGCTTGTGCATCGCGTCGACGTAGGCGGAGTCCACCGCACCGCGGGCCACCAGCAGCTGACCGGCCTGGGTGATGGCATCGCCCTTGTCCACCGCGCGTGCGCCGAGCTGGATGCTCTCGGTGCTCAGGATGTCGGCCGCGGGGGCCTCGTCCTGGGCAGCGGCGGCACCGACGGTGGCCGCAGCAGCCACCGGGGCGACCGGAGCCGCGGAGCCGGAACGCTGGGTGCGGATCATCTCCACGACCTCCTCGTAACGAGGCGAGTTCATGAAGTTGTCGACGGTCAGCACGGTGGCGCTGGGAACCTTCGGGATGGCGCGCGGGGCCAGGGTCTCCTGGGTCACGACGATGTCGTAGACGTCCTTGAGGTTCGCGATGGCCTCATTGGTGACCTTCACGTCGCCGTAGCCGGCGTCCTTGATCTTGTTGCGCAGCACCGAGGCGCCCATTGCGGAGGAACCCATGCCGGCGTCGCAGGCGAAGACGATGTTCTTGATCTCGCCCGTGGGAGCGGCGACGAGGTTGCCGGCCACCGAGGACTTCTTGCCCTTCATGGCCTCCATGTCTGCGGTGGCCTTCGAGAGGTCGCCGTCGCTGGACTTGTCCATCTTGAGGATGACCGCAGCCACCAGGAAGGAGACGATGGTGGCCAGGATGATGGCAATCCACACCTTGGCGATGTCGCCACCGGCCATGGCGGAGATCGCAATGACCGAGCCGGGAGCCGCCGGACCCTTGAGCCCGGTGTGCAGCAGCATGTTGGTCGCCACGCCGGTGGCACCGCCTGCAATGGCAGCCAGCAGCAGGGCTGGCTTCATCAGCACGTAGGGGAAGTAGATCTCGTGGATGCCGCCCACGAAGTGGATCAGCGCGGCACCAGGCGCGGTGGCCTTGGCTGCCCCCTTGCCGAAGAGCATGAAGGCCAGCAGGATGCCCATGCCCGGGCCGGGGTTGGCCTCCAGCAGGAAGAGGATCGACTTGCCGGCCGGGCCCGCGGCTTCGGCCAGGCCGAGCGGCGACAGCACACCGTGGTTGACGGCATTGTTCAGGAAGAGCACCTTGGCCGGCTCGATGAAGACACTCGTCAGCGGCAGCAGGTTGTTGCGCACCAACACGCGAACGACGACGGTCAGGACGTCCATCAGCATCTTGACCAGCGGGCTCACCGCGAAGAGGCCGAAGATCGCGATGATGGTGCCCCAGATGCCTGCGGAGAAGTTGTTCACCAGCATCTCGAAGCCCGGCTTGATCTTGCCGTCCCAGAGAGCGTCCAGCTTCTTCATGGTCCAGCCGCCCAGCGGCCCCATGATCATGGCCCCGATGAACATCGGGTATCCGGGAACACCGGCGATGACGCCCATGGTCGCGATGGCGCCGAGGACACCACCGCGCGTGGGGTTCTTCTCGTACATCATCCGGCCGCCCTGGAAGGCGATCAGGATCGGCAGCAGGTAGTTGATGGAGGGGCCGACGATGCCGATGTTGTCAACCAGCTTGCCGCCGACCATCGACTGGCCGAATCCGCCGATCTTGCCCAGCGGGAAGGGGCCCTTCTCAATGAAGAGAGCGGTGATCAGGCCCCACGCGATCAGGGCGCCGATATTGGGCATGACCATGCCCGAGAGGAAGGTGCCGAAGCGCTGGACGTGCGCCTGGGCCTGCTTGGCCGCCGAGGGGGCCGGTGTTGTGGACATGATGCGTCGCTTTCGTCGGGCGCGGATGCGCCGCTGGTACCAAGGCTTGAACGTTCCACAGATCGACGGAGCTGGCCGAAAAGGATCATTCATTGTGGAAAGCCCTCGCCACAGCACAGCCTAAGCCATCACCCCGACGCATTGCCTCGCTCCGCAACCTTCGGCGAACGCCACGAGGCCCCCGCCGTAGCGGGGGCCTCCTGATGCCCTGTGGGCCAACGGTTTGCGTCAGTGCGCGTGTCCGTGGGCCTCTTCGTCGGCATCCTCCGGCTTGTCCACCACCAGGGTCTCGGTGGTGAGCAGCAGCGACGCGATCGAGGCGGCATTGGCCAGCGCGGAGCGGGTGACCTTGACCGGGTCGATGACGCCGGCCTCGATCAGGTTCACGTACTCGCCGGTGCGGCCGTTGTAGCCACTGCCGGGCTCCAGCTCGGACACCTTGGAGACGATGACGTAGCCGGGCTCGCCACCGTTCTCGGCGATCCAGCGCAGCGGCTCGACGACGGCCTTCTTGACGATCTGCACGCCGGCCTTCTCGTCACCCTCGAGGCCGAGACCGCCCTCGAGGACCTTCGACGCGTGGACGAGGGCCGAGCCGCCACCGGCGACGATGCCCTCCTCGATGGCCGCACGGGTGGCGCTCACGGCGTCCTCGATGCGGTGCTTGGTCTCCTTGAGCTCCACCTCGGTGGCAGCACCGACGCGGATCACGCAGACGCCGCCGGCCAGCTTGGCGACGCGCTCCTGCAGCTTCTCGCGATCCCAGTCGGAGTCGGAACGCTCGATCTCGGCGTGCAGCTGCTGGACGCGTCCGGCAACCTCGTCGGCCTCGCCGGCGCCGTCGACGATGGTGGTGTTGTCCTTGGTGACCACCACGCGACGAGCGCGGCCGAGCACCTCCAGACCCACCTGGTCCAGCTTCAGACCAACCTCGGGGGCCACGACCTGGCCGCCGGTGAGGATCGCAATGTCCTCCAGCATGGCCTTGCGACGGTCGCCGAAGGCCGGGGCCTTGACGGCGACGCTGGTGAAGGTGCCGCGGATCTTGTTCACCACGAGGGTGGACAGGGCCTCGCCGTCGACGTCCTCGGCCACGATGAACAGCGTGCCCTTGGCCTCGATGACCTTCTCCAGCACGGGCAGCAGCTCATTCATCGAGCTGATCTTGCCGGAGTGGATCAGGATGTAGGGGTCGTCCAGGACGGCCTCCATCCGGTCGGCGTCGGTGACCATGTAGGGGCTCAGGTAGCCCTTGTCGAACTGCATGCCCTCGGTGAACTCGAGTTCGGTGCCGAAGGTGTTGGACTCGTCGACGGTGATGACGCCGTCCTTGCCGACCTTGTCGAAGGCGTCGGCGATGAGCTTGCCGATGACCTCGTCGCGCGAGGAGATGGTGGCCACGGCCGCCATGTCGTCAGTGGTCTCGATGGGCTTGGCGACGCGCTTCAGCTCGTCCTCGACGGCGGAGACGGCCTTGTCGATGCCGCGCTTGAGGCCGACGGGGTTGGAGCCGGAGGCGACGGCCTTGAGGCCCTCGTGGACCAGGGCCTGGGCCAGCACGGTCGCGGTGGTGGTTCCGTCACCGGCGACGTCATTGGTCTTGGTGGCGACCTCCTTGGCGAGCTGGGCGCCGAGGTTCTCGTAGGGGTCGTCGAGCTCCACCTCCCGGGCGACGGTCACGCCGTCGTTGGTGATGGTGGGGGCGCCCCACTTCTTGTCGAGGACGACGTAGCGTCCCTTCGGGCCGAGGGTCACCTTGACGGTGTTGGCGAGGACGTCGACGCCACGCTCCAGGGAGCGGCGGGCCTCCTCGTCGAACTGCAGGATCTTGGGCATTCATTACTCCTGGGGAGTGAGATTCTTGCTGGGGTGTGAGAGCCGCGCCCGCCCGGCCCGATGGGCGAGGCGGGCGCGGCACTGCTCACTTCTTCGTCTCACGAGCGCAGCCGCGAGCTTGCGAGCTGCGGTGCGCGCGAGTGTCGCGGGGGTTCAAGGGGGTCGTCCCCCTTGCCGCGAAACAGATCACTTCTGGACGATGGCGAGGATGTCGCGAGCGTTCAGGAGCAGGTACTCCTGGCCGTCGTACTTGACCTCGGTGCCGCCGTACTTGCTGAAGACGACGACGTCGCCCTCGGCAACGTCGAGCGGGATGCGCTTGCCCTGGTCGTCGAAACGGCCCGGGCCAGTGGCGATGACCTTGCCCTCGGAGGGCTTCTCCTTGGCGGTATCGGGAATGACCAGGCCCGAGGCGGTGGTCTGCTCTGCTTCCAGCGGCTGGACGAGGACGCGGTCCTCGAGCGGCTTGATCGTGGCTGCCACGTCAAACCCCTTTCTGACTAGTAGCGCCGAGATTCTCGGCGGGGGATCTTCAAGGTCATGGTTACCAGCCGGGGCGTCGTCGCGGGTGCCGCCCGTGGCTGTTGGCACTCACCTAGGGCGAGTGCCAAGAACCAAGCTATACCGACGTTGGCACTCCTTCAAGCCGAGTGCCAGCGAAGCCCCGGATGAAGTTCGCCAACCTACGGGGCGCCACACGGGCCGATCGCACCGATCGGCTGGAATCCCTTGTCGTCGGCCTGCACGGAGATGTGCTTGATCACCTCGGCGTCACTCTCGAAGTAGATCGACCACGAACCATCACCCAGCTGGTCAACACCCCACGAACGGCCCGTGGCCGGATGGTGGTACGGCTCGTGGCCGTAGATGTCCGGGAAGAACTGGAACATCTTCTTCGTCGAATCACCCAGCGTCAGACCCGACTGGGTGCTGGTGGCCGTCGACTGGATCGAGATGGTCGTCACGGAACCGGAGAGTTGACCATTGCTGGTGAAGACCATCACGACGTCCTTCCCCTCCGCCTTGAACATGGGACCCATGCACTCCCATGCCGGCGTGAAGGAGGACCTCAGGGCCTCCGGAACCGGCTGCCCGATCTTCACCGGGCCCCACCCCGTCGTGGTGAGCCGCCAGGAACGCCACTGGCCGGGATCCCCCTAAGCGGCTGACGAACTGGCCGACGGGGTGACGGAGGGCGTGCTGGACTGCGTGACCGAGGGTGTGGTCGCCTGAGATGGCGCCACTCCCCCGCTGGCCGCTGGGCTGGCCACCGACACCGAGGGGGCCGAGGAGGCCGCGGCCGAGCCGGACCCCGCCGGTGTGCTGGCGGCCGCGCTGGCTCGCTCGAAGGTCTTCTCCTCGGAACCGCAGGCGGTCAGGGCGGGGAGCAGCAGTGCGCCGCAGAGCAGCACCGGGGCAATACGTCGGGGGGTCGTCATGGTGACAGCCCAGCAGCCCCGTGGGTCAGCGGAGCCAACGCCGTGACAACCGCACCATTTCTTCAGCCAGTTGACGTGGTCGCAACTCGACGCACCACGAGGGCACGCGCACCTTCCCGGGTGCGGACCAGCACCAGGGTTGCCTGGTTGGGACCCTTCGGCTGGAGCTTCTTGCGCAGTTCCGCGGGGTCGACGTCGATGGCCCGCTTCTTGATCTCCAGGCTTCCGACGCGGTGTTCCCGCACCCAGGCCTTGAGCGTCTTGGGGTTGAAGTCCAGGTCCTCCAGCACCTCGAAACAGGTGGCCAGGGGCGTGTCCACTGGATGGTCCGTGGACAGGTAGGCCACCTGCGGGTCCAGCAGCCAGGCATCCGGATCAACTCGGTCCAAGGCACCGGCGCGAATCACCGCCCCGTGCGGCTCCAGCAGGTAGCGACCCACCGGGGCCACGGGGAGGGGCTCGTGTGGCGCGGCATCCACCCTCACCCCTTGCGTCAGGTCGGGGAAACGGGAATCAAGCAGGACGGCCCCGTGTCCCGGACGCGCACCGGGTGTGCGCCACAGGGAGCACTCGACGACATCATTGCGATCGGCCACCCAGAGCGCCTCGACGGCCTCGGGAAGCAATTGCTTGGGAACGCCGGGCCCGAGCTTGACCACCGTCGAGTGCGGCCCGTCCAGCAAGGACAGCACGAAGTCCCACGGCGGGGTGAAGGCCTCCACCTTCCAGGTGCGACCGGACTCGGTGCGGCGGGCCGGATCGATGAAGACGCAGGTCTCCGGGCCAGCATCAGCCAGGAGCTCGGGGGCCAGCGTGACGGCATCGCCATGGAGGACGGTGCCGCCCGACAGATTGGCGGCGGCGTGCTGGGCGGTGGTCTCGTCCAGCTCCACAGCCACGACGTCGACCCCAGCGCGCAGGCAGGCCAACGAGTCGGCCCCGATGCCGCACCCGAGGTCCACCACGCGCGTGATGCCCTCGGCCTTGAGTCGTTGGGCGCGCCAGGCTGAGACCACGGGGCGGGTGGCTTGTTCGAGGGCATCGTGGGTGAAGAAGAGCGACGGCGCCAGGTCTCCGAACTTGGCACGCGCTGCGTGCCGCAACTGGGCCTGCCCCAGCGCCTCGGCAGCCATTTCCGGGCTGTGACTGCGACGCAGGCGGGTTGCCGCCGCCAGCGAGCCGGGATCCTTCTCCCCCATCGCCTCGGCCAGCGCCCGGGCGCCCTCATCGGTGTGCAGCAGGCTCACAGCGTCGTCACGCTCCACCCGGTGGGGCGGCCGTCCTGATAGGGCAGGCAGCCGTGGAACTGGGTGATGGTCTCGTCGAAGACCAGCGGCAGGAAGTGTCGGTCACCCTCCCACATGGGCAGCCGGTCGAGCTCGTCGATGCGCTCCCAGCTCAGGCTCCCCTCCTCATTGGCCTCCGGAACGTCACCTGTGAAGCCGTCGACGACGAAGATGCAGCCGAAGTGGTCCTCGCCATTGCGGCCGAAGCCGGGCCAGCTGACGGTTCCGCGCAGCCGCAGCCCGGTGGCCTCGATGTGGGCCTCCTCGCGCAGTTCGCGGCGGATGCAGGCGACGACGTCCTCGTCGGGCTCCAGCTTTCCGCCCAGCCCGTTGTACTTGCCCAGCTGCTCATCGCCCGCGCGCGCCGTGCGGTGAACCATCAGGACGCGCTCTCCATCGGGGTGCCGCACGAAGGCCAGCGTGGTCATGATCGGGGTGAGCGCCATGCCCGGAAGCCTAGTGCGTGGCCGGGGAGGGGCGTGCAACCAAGAAAATGGTGAGTTCTCGCCAAGAACACTGGCGCGCTGACCTTGGCGGGCACAACGGTTTCGATGTGGGTCACACGACCGTCTCGACGCGGCGACGGCAGACCCACCCATCCCTCGAAAGGAACCCCGCATGCGTATCCATGCCATCGTCGCCTCGGCGCTCACCCTGCCTGCCCTCGCGCTTGCCTCTGCCATCCCCGCCCAGGCCACCTGGACTCCCGTCACCCCGAAGACGGGCAACCGGGTCAGTGCACAGGCCGTCTCGTTCAAGAACTACGCGGGCGGTGCCCCGATGCGCCAGGTCCGTTCCAGCAGCGTCAAGTGCACCGGCACGGTCATCTCCCGGCAGGTGGTCAAGCACGCGGGCAAGCCGGCCGGCGAACTGACCATCCACGTCAAAGCCAAGAACAAGACGACCGCGATCGCCTGCTTCAAGCACGCCGGCATCACCAAGGGCAAGCGGCTGCCGACCAGCGTCGCCCTGATCTCCGCGAAGTCTGCGACGGCAACAAAGCCGGCCGTCCACGTGGTGGCCTCCGGCAACTTCGTCAGCTACGCCGGCCCGGCAGCCATCAGTGGAGTCAAGGGCGCGTGCGTCCAGGCTGCCGGCGCGATCAAGATCGGCAAGAAGACCGTGGCCATCGAGTCCCCGGTGCTGTGCGACAGGTGACTCTCCGCTGACCCGTATGGCCCGGCGTCACCCCGCCAGGCCGCACCGGTACGCCCACACCACCAGCTGCACCCGGTCTCGAACCCCGAGCCGGGTGCAGATCCTGGTCAGGTGGGTCTTCACCGTGCTCACCTCGATGTGCAGTCGCTCCGCGAGCTCGGCATTGCTCAAGCCCTCGCACAGGGCCCGGACCAGTTCCAGCTCGCGTGCGCTGAGCTGGGCGGTGATCTCTGTCGCCGGGGCGGGCCGACGACGTGCGAACTCGTCGATCACCCGTCGCGTCAACCGCGGCTGCACCATGGCCTCCCCGCTCGCGGCGGCCCGCACTGCAGTGACGAGTTCGGCCGGTTCGCAGTCCTTGAGCAGGAAACCGGCTGCCCCCGCTTCGAGCGCCCCGAAGAGGTATTCGTCGAGGTCGAAGGTGGTGACCACGACCACCGCCACCGGGGGCTGTTGCTGGGCCAGCTCGCGGGTGGCGGTGATCCCGTCGCCGTCGGGCATCCGGACGTCCATCAGGACCACGTCGGCGGCAAGTGCTCTGGCTCGGCGCACGGCGTCGGGTCCGCTGGAGGCCTCCCCCACCACCTCCAGATCCTCTTCACCGGACAGGAAGAGCGCCAGCCCACGCCGGACCAGGGCCTGGTCATCGGCAATCAGCACGCGGATCACAGCGACTCCTCGACGGGATTGAGCGGCAGCTCGGCACTCACGCGCCACCCGCGGCCGTGCGGACCGGCTTCCAGATTTCCACCCAGAAGGCCTGCGCGCTGGCGCATGCCCGCGATCCCCTGGCCCATGCCCAGCCCTGCATCATCCACCAGACGCGACGAGCGTCCGTTGACCACCTCCACCAGGAGCCAGTCGCCGTCCCGTTCGACGCTGACCGTCACCGGCGCACCCGGGGCGTGGCGATGGGTATTGGTCAACGACTCCTGCACGATCCGCACCGCGGCCAGTGCTGTCGAGTCCGAGGCCGGGATCCCGGTCAGATCACCAGCCTCCAGCACGATGTCCGGGTTGATCTGTCGGGCGCGCCCGACCAGTGCCGTGATCTCGTCCAGCCGCGGTTGTGGGTGCAATGGCACCCCGTCGTCCGGGTCGTGCAGCACTCGGACCATCTGCCGCAGGCTGGACTGTGCTGCCTGGGTCTCGGTGACGACGTCATCGATCAGGTTCCCGGCCGTCGCGGGGTCCTGCGCATTCACCTTGCGTGCGGCCTTGGCGGTGATGACTGCGGCCGTCGAGTGGTGCGCTGCCAGGTCATGCAGTTCCCGCGCCAGCCGCTCCCGGTCCGCACGCAGAGCGGCCACCAACGCGGCGTCCGCCTCTGCCCTGGCCTCCACGGCGCGAGCCTGGACGGCCTCGGCCCTGACCAGTTGGCGCTTGACCACGATGCCGGCCAGCACCGGGAGCAGGACGTCGTGCAGGTGGCCGGTGAAGAAGCCGAGGATGATCGACGCCGAATAGTGCATGTCCTGCGGCATGGTCACCCCGTCCATACCCGTGGCGGTCAGCTGGGTGCGGTACTGGACCGCTGAGGCGGCGACGCCGACAACCGTGGCAACCATCGCCAGAATGACGGCTGGCCACGTCCTGGTTCGGCGGCCCAGGTGGTAGCCGGCCGGGATCAGCATGGTCTCCACGCCGAATCCCACCGGCAGGTTCATGAAGCGGAGTTGGAAGACGGCCACGCAGACCACCAGGAAGCAGGCGACCGGCCAGCGCATGAGCGCGAGGAAGGCGGTCAGGACCACGACCGCGACCAGTGCAGCTTCCCCCAGTGACCTGAGGTCCAGCGGATCGGGGAAGCCTGAGCTCCAGGCAGTGGCGGCCATCGTCACAAGGCCGTAGCAGGCAGCGATCACCGCGGCCCACGCGATGCCGGGCACGCGTCGCACCGGGGAGATGGCGGCAGGAGAGTCGTTCACACTCGACATCCTTGCCCTTGTGGGGTTCGACGCGCGTCGCGCGGGGGCAGGAATCCTGGGTACGACTTTCGGAGGAAGGCCCACACGTCACGAAGAGTTTTGGGTAGCGCGCCAATTTGTGCAGCGCGCCTGACTAGAGCGGCGTACTGTCTATTCCCGCCAGCTGAGGCCAGGCCCCGTACCCGCGACGAACTTCGCCCGTCGGATGTTGCCGAACCTGGTCACCATCGGCGCCTCCAGGATCTACCTACCGAGCCACGCGACCCTCTCGAGCCGGGTCGGCATCACCCTGGGCGCCCTCGCTCTCACCGGGCTGGCGACAGCGTGGGGCCTGGACACCGAGCTGATCACGCACTGGACCACCTCCCGGAAGCCATTCCTCACAGGCTTCGTGGTCTTCATCGCTGCCTGGTGGTTCCTGGTCCAATGGACCCGACCAGCCCTCCACGTACCGCTGTGGACACTCTGATTCCTGGGCGGAATCCTCCTTGCCTTGGTGTTCGAGCAGCGTGGGTGGGGTCGGCCAGCGCCGTCCGACCCTCAGGCGATGACGGCGGGCAGCCAGCCACGCACGGAGTTCAGCACTGCCAGTTCATCGGCCTGCAGCAGGTCTTTCCAGACGAGGCTCCGCTCCACCAGGCGCCCCTCGTCGAGCAGTTGGGCGCGCAGCACCCCGGGCAGGCACCCGTCGGTCACCTGCGGCGTCACCCACTGACCGTCCACCAGCGCCGCAATCGTGAAAATCGACGTCTCGGTCACGAATCCCCGCTCGTTGAGGAAGACCACATCGTCCACGTCGGGACGGCGGGCCCGTGCCTCGTCGAGGATCCGACGGTGCGTCGTCTTCCAGGAGCGCCACGGGTCATCACTGCGCACCCGACGATCGGCCAGGGCAAGACGCACCCGCTCCATCCGCGGTACCGGGCGCGATGTCACGTCGGCCCCCGTCTCCCCCAGCGCCACGCGCACCGCACCGTCACCCGGCGTGGGTCGGGCGCTCAGGAAGGCGTCGCGGATCTGCTCGGCGGTCCAGCCCAGACCCAGTTCTCGGCAAGTCCGCACCCCGCGCTCGACGTGCCGCTCCAGCAGCGGGAAGTCATCATCATCCCAGCGGGCGGTCTCCAGCACGCGCACCGGTTCGGCGGGCAGGGCATCCAGCACCCGTGACTTGGTGACCAGCTCGTCCCACTCGGCTGCCGGATCCGAGCTCCAGGTGATCCCGCCACCCGCGCCGTACCGCACCGTGCCGGCAGACTTGTCGACGCTCGCCGTGCGGATCGCGACGTTGAACGAACCGGCCGATGCGTCGAAGAGCCCGATGCTGCCGCAGTAGATGCCGCGCGGCCCGGCCTCCAACTCGTCGATGGCCAGCATCGACGCGAGCTTCGGCGCCCCGGTGATGGAGCCGCACGGGAACAGGGCCGTCAGCACGTCGACCGCGTCCAGTCCGGCGCGAAGTTCGCCCTCGATCCGGCTCACCAGCTGCCAGACCGTCGGATACCGCTCGGCCCGGCACAGGTCGCTCACCACCACGCTGCCCGTCGCGCACACGCGCGCCAGGTCATTGCGCAACAGGTCGACGATCATCACGTTCTCCGCAACGTCCTTCTCGCTGGCCAGCAACCCGTCCCGCGCCGCACGGTCCCCGGAATCGTCCGCGACGGTGGGGGCGGTGCCCTTCATGGGTTCGCAGGCCACCCGGCCGTCGCGCCAGGCCATCATCAGCTCCGGGCTTGCGCTGGCCACGGCGAAGTCGTCGGTCTCGATGAAGGCGCAGTGGCCGCTCTGCTGGGCCAACGCCAGGTCCCGGTAGAGGCCCTCCACGGAACCGGCGAAGGAGGACTGCAGCTGGGTGGTCAGGTTGCACTGGTAGAAGTCTCCGCGGGCAATACGCTCCCGAACCTGCTCCACGTCACCCAGATGCCGCCCGCGGCGCACTTGAGGCTCCCACTCGCCCACGTGGTAACGGTTGTTCTCAGGCGTCGGCCAGCTCGCGGGCACCGCTCGGGGAGCTTCGGGAAGTACCGCGAACCAGGCCACCGGGCAGCGCCCTTCGTCACGCTGATGCCACCGAGTCCCGTCCGGCTGGGCGACCAGCACCTGACCCGCCTCGTAGGACAGGAAACCCGCCAGCGTCGCTCCGCTGGCCAATCGGGAACGGACCTCTTCCAGAACGGGACGCAGCTCATGGGCGGCGTCGGCCCGCAGCACCTCGCACTCCCCGTCGAAGCGCCGGCAGGTTCCTGCGACGATGTCGTCGAAGCGGAGCGCGACGCGCTCCACGGCTCAGACGAGGATCGTGGAGATCGGCAGGCCGGAATTGGCACCGATGTCCATGCTGGACGGCTTGCCGCCCTTCTTGACCACCTCGGAGCCCAGCACGGCGATCATCGCGCCATTGTCCGTGCACAGGCCCGGACGAGGACGGCGCAGCTCGACGCCGGCCGCGGCCATCCGTTCTTCCAGCAGACCACGCAGGCGGGAGTTCGCGGCCACGCCTCCACCGATCAGGAAGTGCGTCAGCCCGTGGTGCTCGCACAGGTCGACGGCCTTCGCGGTGAGCACGTCACAGGCCGCCTCCTGGAAGCTGGCCGCGACGTCGTTCAGCGGTACGTCCAGGCCGTCGCGCTCGCGGGTCTCCACCCAGCGGGAGACGGCGGTCTTGAGCCCGCTGAAGGAATAGTCGAAGCGGTGCTTCTCCAGGTCCTTGCGCGTGGTCAGGCCCCGCGGGAAACGGATTGCCTTCGGGTCACCCAGCTGGGCAGCCTTGTCGATCACGGGGCCGCCGGGGTACGGCAGGCCCAGCACGCGGGCCACCTTGTCGTAGGCCTCCCCCGCGGCGTCGTCGATGGTGCCACCCACCTGGACGATGTCGGTGGCGATGTCGTTGACCACCAGCAGCTCGGTGTGCCCGCCGGAGACCAGCAGGGCACCCGCCGGGGTCGGCAGCGAACCGTGGTCCAGCAGGTCGACGGCCACGTGACCGGCCAGGTGGTTCAGCCCGTAGAGCGGCTTGTTGGTGTAGGCGGCGAGCGCCTTGGCCGAGGCCAGCCCGACCACCAGGGCACCCATCAGGCCAGGACCGGCGGTGACGGCGATGCCGTCCAGCTCGGAAAGGTCGACGTCGGCTGTGGCGAGAGCGCGCTCCAGCGCCGGGACCATCGCCTCCAGGTGCGCGCGGGAGGCCACCTCGGGCACCACCCCACCGAAACGCACGTGCTGCTCCACCGAGCTGGCCACCTCATTGGCCAGCAGCTCGTTGCCGCGCACGATGCCCACACCGGTCTCGTCGCAGGAGCTCTCGATCCCCAGGATCAGCGGTTCACTCATCAGTCCAACCCATCATCACTCAGGCCCGCAGGGCGCTGTGGGGCAAGGGGCGCGGCCATCAGGGTGGCGTGCACGCCCTGCCCGTAGTAGTTCTCGCGACGGCTGATCGGCCCGAAGCCGAAGCCCTCGTACAGGGCGATCGCCGCGTCATTGTCCTCGCGGACCTCCAACAGCATCCGCTCGGCTCCAATCGCCCGGGCCCACTCCATGCCGGCCCGCATCATGTGCTTGGCGGCGCCCTCGCCCCGGTGCTGGCGAGCCACCATGATCCGGTGCAGGTCCGCATCACCTCCACGCAGGTGGTCCCCATCCGGGGTTGGCACGCACTGGAAGGTGGCCGCGGCCATCACCCGGTCATCGGCGTCGCGTGCGGTGATCACGAAACGGTCATCGGCGTGCATCTCGTCCAGCCAGGACTGGCGGCCCCAACGCTCCCACGGGTGGAAGGCGCCGGACTCCAGCTCCATGATGGCGTCGACATCGGCCTCGCGGCCCGCCCCGAAGATCATGGATTGCCCCCCAAGGGCTTGAGGCTCAACCGCTTGCCACTGCTGCTCAGCAGGGTGGACTTGCGGGTGGTTGGCGCCACGGCGTCGGGCTTGCGCAGGTACATGGCGTCGGATCCGGCGTCCGGCAGCTGGCGCCAGTGGCCGGCCAGCACGCCCGCGTCCAAGCGCTCCGGCCCCCCGGCGGCAAAGAGCTCCGGGAAGGCGGTGCACCCCGGCCCCGCCAGCGGCAGGTCGGGCAATTCGGCCGGGGCGCTCACCTGCGGCTCACCGATCCGCCGGCCAGCGGCGTCATAACGCGCCCAGTACAACTCCTTGCGCCGCGCGTCGGAGGCGATCACGAACTCCCCCGCCGGCGCATTCTCGGCGTGGACCCACTGCCACGCGACGACATCGAGGCTGCACACGCCATGCATCGGGGTGCCGGCCAGCGACGCGATGGTGTGGCCGGTGACGATGCCCACCCGCAGTCCGGTGAACGGACCCGGGCCGAGGCCGACGGCCACCTCGGTGATGTCGGCCAGCGTGATGCCGGCCCGCTGGCACATCGCCTGGATCGCCGGGGTCAGCTTCTCGGCATGGCCACGACGGTCGTCGATCCGATCGCTGGCGACGATCTCACCATCGCGGGCCAATCCAAGGCAGATGTCCGTGGAGGTGTCCAGGGCAAGTGTCCAGGCCATCAGAGTTCCTCTCCCAGGGTGTGCAGGTCCACGCCGTGCCAGCGCTCACCGGTGCCCTGCAGGTAGACGGTTCGGGTTTCGTCCTCGGGGTCCAGGCTGCGTCGGATGTCGATCTGCAGCACCGAGTTGGACAGTCCCTCGGCCAGTCCGGCGCCCCACTCCACCAGCGTCACCGCATCGGGCAGGGTCTGGTCAAGATCAAGGTCGAACAGTTCGGCCTCGGAACCCAAGCGGTAGGCATCGACGTGCACCAAGTCCGGCCCCTGGCCACGGCTGTGGTGCACGCGGCTCAACACGAAGGTCGGTGAGATGACCGGGCCATCGACGTCCAGCCCGGCACCGATCCCCTGGGTCAGGGTGGTCTTGCCGGCACCCAGGTCACCGGAGGCAACGACGACGTCCCCGGCGCGCAGCAGCCCGGCCAGACGACGGCCCAAGTCCTGCATCTGCTCCCCGGTGGGCACATCCACGAGCGCGGGCAGGTCGGCACCCATCACATGGCCCAGCGGGGCCTCCCGCAGCACCCGGAAGCCGTGATTGGTCCACCATGCCCGGGTCTCAGGGAATTCCTTGCGACACAGTAGTTCCAGGCGTCGCGCCCCGAGCTCGACGAGCACCTCGCCGGCACCGCGCACCATCTCGGCCGCGACCCCGTGGGTGCGCTGGCCGGGCAGCACGCTGACCCGGTGCAGCCCGCCGACCTCGCCGTCCAGACTGGTCAACAGACAGCCGACCATGCGGCCGTCCACCTCTGCGATGACGCCGGGCGCCTCCGCCAGCCGGGACTCGATGTCGGTCAGGCTGTCCGACAGGGCCGCGGCCGGCGGGTCCACCTCGGGCCGGGCACCGAATGCCTCATGGATGACGTGCAGCATCGCCGGGGCGTCAGCGGCCTCGGCGATGCGCAGGTCAACCTGTTCAGGGTTGTTCACGTCGTCCAACAATACGTCGTGTGGGGTGGGCTGTGGTGCCGCGATCAGCGATCGCGACGCCAGCCCTCGCTGTTGTTGCTGCGACCGCCGCCCGCACGGTCGAAGCCGCCACGTCCGCCACGGTCGCGGTCACGGTCGCGGTCGCCGCCGAAGCGACGTCCTCCGCCGCCCTGGCCGCGGTAGCCGCCGCCCTGGCTGCGGCCGCCGAAGCCGCCACGGCTGCCGCCCTGACGCGGGCCGCGGGCGCCGCCGCCACGCTTGGGGGCAATGATGCGCTCGTACTCGGCATCCTCGATCGGCACACCGTCCACCGGACGCGCGCCGGTCTTGTCGGCCAGCTCCTCCTCGCCCGGGTGGGCGTTGAGCTGCTCGGCCTTGACGCCGGCAGCACCCAGCAGGCGCAGCATGGAGCGGCGCTGGTGCGGCAGGCAGATGGAGGCCACGACGCCCTTGGTGCCGGCGCGGGCGGTGCGCCCGGCGCGGTGCAGGTAGTCCTTGTGGTTCATCGGCGGGTCGATCTCCAGCACCAGGGTCACGTCGTCGACGTGGATGCCACGGGCCGCGACGTCGGTGGCCACCAGGACCGGCACGGAGCCGTCCTTGAAGGCCGCCAGGATGCGGGTACGGGCGCCCTGGGTGAGGCCACCGTGCAGCGCACCAGCCATCACGCCGGCGGCGCGCAGCTGCTCGGCAACGCGGTTGGTTCCCATCTGGGTGCGGCAGAACAGCACCGAACGACCCTCACGATTGGCGATCTCCGCGGTGATCAGGTTCTTCTCGTGCGGCGGGACGTGCAGCAGCACGTGCTCCATCGTCGTCACCGACGCACGGTCGGAATCCACCTCGTGGGTGATCGGGTCGTGCAGGTACTTCTTGACGATCTTGTCCACGGCACCGTCGAGGGTCGCGGAGAAGAGCAGCCGCTGACCGTCCGAGGGAACGGTGTCCATCAGGGTGGTGACGGCGGGCATGAAGCCGAGGTCGGCCATGTGGTCGGCCTCGTCGAGGACGGTGACCAGGACCTGGGAGAGGTCCACCGCACC
Source organism: Luteococcus japonicus (assembly GCF_003752415.1). Lineage (NCBI taxonomy): Bacteria > Bacillati > Actinomycetota > Actinomycetes > Propionibacteriales > Propionibacteriaceae > Luteococcus > Luteococcus japonicus. The sequence continues at coordinate 1,019,459 of NZ_RKHG01000001.1, forward strand.
CTGCTCGAGCAGGTCGATCAGGCGGCCGGGGGTGGCCACGACGATGTCGACGCCACGCTCGAAGGCGCGCAGCTGCGGGCCGTAGCCCATGCCGCCGGCGATCAGCGTGAGGTCGAGGCGCAGGGTCTTGGCCAGCGGGGCCAGCACGTCGGCGCACTGCAAGGCCAGCTCGCGGGTCGGCACCAGGACGAGGCCACGGGGGGCTCCGCCGGTCGACTCGGCGGCCGCGATGCGGGTGAGCATCGGCAGGCCGAAGCCCAGGGTCTTGCCGGAGCCGGTCTGGCCGCGGCCCAGCACGTCGCGCCCGGCGATGGCGTCGGGGATGGTGGCCGTCTGGATCGGGAAGGGGCTGGTGATGCCCTGCTTGTCCAGTGCGGCAACGAGCTTTGTGGGAACGCCCAGGGCAGCGAAGCCCTCGGTGGCGACGACGGCGGAGTCATCGACTTCGCCGAGGTCGGTGGCCTCCCAGCTCATCTGGTCCAGGTTCTCGCTGGCGGGGCGGTCCTCGCGACGGTCGAAGGAATGACGCTCCTCACGCTCGAAGCGGGGCTTGTCGTCCCGCTGGAAACGGGGCTTGTCGTCCCGCTCGAAACGGGGCTTGTCATCGCGCCAGGTGCGCTCGTCGGCGGGCACACCGTCACGACGATCATCACGCTGGAAGCGGGGACGGTCCTCGCGGTTCGGGCGCTCGGGACGGTCCCACGGCTTGCGCTCGGCGCGGGGCTCCCACTTGGGGCGGGGTGCCGCGTCGTAGGCGCGGGCGGGACGGTATTCCTTGCGGGGGCCACGTTCGGGGCGCTCGTCCCGGTTGAAGGTACGGCGCTCGCCGCGGTCCTCGCGGTTGAAGCCACGGTCGTCACGGCCGGCACCGCGGTCGTCGCGCTTGAAGCCCCCGCGATCCTCGCGCTTGAAGCCCCCGCGATCGTCGCGGCTGCGGTCATCACGGTTGAAGGGACGACGCTCGCGGTCACCGGAGGGACGCTCGCCGCGATTGTCATAGCCGCGGGACTCGGTGCCACGCTCGACATTGCGGGGGGCGCGGCCACCGAAGCCACCCTCGCGGGGCTCGTAGGCGGTGAAGTTGCGGCCCTTGGCGTCGCTGCGGCGGGGAGCATCGCTGCGGTAGTCGTCGCGACGCTCGTAGCCACCCTCGCGGGGGGCACGGTCTGTGCGGTCGTCACGACGGGGAGCGCGGTCGTCACGGGAGGAACGGTCCTCGCGGGGCTCCCACTGCTTGCGGGGGCCCTTGCCGTAGGCAGCGCGCTTGTCGTCGCTCCAGCGGTTCTTGGCGGCGCCATCAGCCTTGAAGCCCTTGGGGCCCTTCTTGGCGGGCTTGAAACCGGGGGCCTTGGCCGCCTTGCGGCCGTGCGGAGTGGGACGGGGCATGGTGGTACTCACTTCTCTGGGCGCAGTACGCCCGTTGGGGCAGCCGATCATGGCTGGTTCATCACAAGGAACCGTGGCGCACCAACATGCACTTGCTCTCACGCAGATTGATGGCGACGGTACATGGCACTCGAAGCCATGTTTGGCATCAGGCGCTCGGGGCGAATTGGTCGCCTCATCCAAGCTGCAACTGATTCGCGTCGTGGGCCAACTACCGCTCCCTCATTCGGGAACGAATTGCCCAACCGAGAGGCAACACTACCAGTCAGGGCGTGTTCACCACGAATCCAGCCTGTGATCCGGCTGTGGTGTCCTGCCCCGTTCGTCTGGTGTTCAGATTCGTCAACCCGCGTTCAGACCCATCGCGAAGTGTTCAGCCCGGTGTCTCCCCAGACTGTCCGGAGGCACAGGAAGTGGGGTCTACCATCGAAAACGTGAGAGTTGCTTTTGCGGCAGAGTCCTTCCTCCCCCAGGTCAACGGCGTCACCAATTCCGTCCTGCGGATGCTCGAGCATCTGCAGGCCCAGGGCCACGAGGCCCTCGTCCTGGCACCCGCCGCCGCCGGCCGGGTCCCCAAGCAGTACGCGGGCTTCCCCGTGGTCACGCTGTCCAGCGTCGGACTGCCCGGATATTCCGACGTCCGCGTCAACACCGCCCCGCGCTTCATGATCGACCGCACCCTGGCCGACTTCCGGCCCGACGTGGTGCACCTGGCAGCCCCCTTCGCCATCGGCTACAAGGCAGCCCTCAGCGCTGCCCGCCTGAACATCCCGAGCGTCGGCATCTACCAGACAGAGATCGCCACGTACGCCACCCAGTACGGCTTCCCCGCACTGGAACCGGTCTTCTGGTACCGGCTGCGGCAGGCCCACCAGTTGGCCACGTTGAACTTCGCGCCCTCCACCTATGCGCGTGACCAGCTGATGGAACAGGGCATCCCGCGGGTGGGGATCTGGGCGCGTGGCGTGGACTCGGTGCGCTTCCACCCGGACAGGCGCGACGAGGAATTGCGCCGCGAATGGGCACCCAATGGCGAGAAGATCGTCGGCTACATGGGCCGGCTGGCCGCGGAGAAGCGGGTCCAGGACCTGTCCGCCATCGCCGACATCCCCGGCATCAAGCTGGTCATCATCGGCGACGGCCCGAGCCGGGCCGAGCTGGAGCAGCAGCTGCCCGGCGCCATCTTCCTCGGCATGAAGGGCGGCGAGGAGCTGCCCCGCTGCCTGGCCAGTTTCGACCTGTTCGTCCACACCGGCGAACTGGAGACCTTCGGCCAGTCCATCCAGGAGGCGGAGGCAAGCGGACTTCCGGTCATCGCACCGCGACGCGGCGGCCCCATCGACCTGGTCAAGCCCTCGCACAATGGCTGGCTGTACGAGCCCGGACGTCTGGACCAGCTGCGGGGCCACGTGCTGGACCTGGTGGGCGATGACTTCAAGCGCCAGGCCTTCGGTCGCACGGCGCGGGCCAATGTGGAGTACCGCACCTGGCCCTTCATCTGCGGCCAGCTGGTGGAGCACTACGAGGAGGCCATCAAGATGGGCGTCCGGATTCCCCGCCTGACCAATTCAACCCGCTGACCGGGTTGGTGTCGTAGGTCACCAGACCGGGTCGAAGCCGCCCACCACGGCGGCCACCTCGCGCGCGATGACCTCCGGGGGCCACGGCCCGAGCCGACGCTTCGCGGCCATGGCCTGCACCGAGGCTCCCAGCAGGGCTGCATCGGCCGCACTGAGGCCGGCCGCCAGCAGTGCGGCGCAGATCCCGGCGAGCACGTCACCGGAGCCCGCCTGGGCGCTCCAGTGGGGGCCCGGCACGGCCAGCTGGACCCTCCCGCCAGGCTCGACGACGTACTGTGTCGCCCCCTTGAGCAGCACCACGGCCTGCCATCGTTCGGCGGTCTCCCGCGCGTGGGTGAGCGGGTCGGCCTCCACCTGGGCGCGCTCCACGCCCAACATGCGGGACATCTCCCCCGCGTGCGGGGTCAGCAGCGTGTTCGGGGGCACGACGGTGGGCAGGCTGAGCAGGGCATCGGCGTCGATCACGGCTGGCGTCTTGACGCCGAGGTGCGCGGCCAGGCGGTCCCGGTTGGCCTCGGTCTGTCCCCAACCGGAACCCAGGAGCCATGCCTGCACTGCTCCCTCGCCGTGGGTCACGCTGGGCAGCTGGGTGCGGACCAGCTGGGCGGCAACCTCCGGGCCGACGAAACGGATCATGCCGGCGCCGGCATGGAGCGCCCCGATGGTGCCCAGCAGGGCGGCACCCGGGTAGCGGGTCGAGCCCGTGTCGATGCCCACCACGCCGCGCGAGTACTTGTGGCTGGTGGGGCCGGGCACCGGCCACAGCCGTGCGATGTCGGCGGGCGTGGCCTGCAGCGCCACCGGGCGCGTCGCGACCGGCACGTCGAGATCCTCCAGCTGCACCACCCCGCACCGTCCAGCGGCGGGTTGCAGCACGTGACAAGGCTTGCGGGCGATGAAGGTCACGGTGCGGGCGGCACGGAAACCGTCCTGCTCCACATGTCCGCGGTCGGGGTCCAGTCCCGACGGGATGTCGACGCTGAGCACGGGGATGGCGAGGGCCTCGGCCTGTTCGGCGAAGGTTGCCACCACCGAGTCCAGGCCCGGACGCCCGCCGATGCCCAGCACGGCGTCGATCACCAGGCTGGCCTGGGCCAAGAGCTCGGTGGCACCCAGCGCATCCACCTCACGGCACCCGGCCTCCAGGGCAGCGTGCAGACCGTCTGGGTGCGCCTGCCCGGTGGTCAGCCACAGGGAGACGGGGATTCCCTGTCCGGCCAGCCGGGCGGCCGCGTACAGGCCGTCGCCGCCATTGTTGCCGGGGCCAACGGCCACCAGCACGGCGCCCTCGCTGGTCCGGTCGCCCTCGAGCAACTTCGAGGCCGCCTCCGCGACGGCCTCGGCGGCCAGCTGCATCAGGTCGACGCCCGGCTGCTGGGCGAAGAAGGACTCCTCCGCCTCGCGCACGGTCTGGGCGGTGTGGATGGGGATCATTTCGCCTCACAGATCACGAAGGCGGTGGCAAAGCCACCGTCGTGGGAGATGGACAGGTGGACGTGGGTGATGCCGAGCTCGTCGGCGCGCTCCTTGACGCTGCCGCGCAGCGCGAAGCTCGGGGCACCAGTCTCGGTGCGCACCACTTCACTGTCCAACCACGCCATGCCCGCCGGGGCGCCCAGCGCCTTGGCGAGGGCCTCCTTGGCGGCCCAGCGGCCGGCCTGGGAGGCGACCGAGGTGGCCGCTTCTGCGGGGTTCAGGATGCGCTGCACCACGCCCGGCCTGCGGGTGCACATGGCCTGCCACCGCTCGATGCTGCACAGGTCCACGCCGATTCCGACGATGGCCATCAGGCACCTCGCCGGCTCTGCGCCACGCGCAGGGCGTGCTGAGTGGTGGCCAAGGCCCGTGGCGAGCCGACAGCTCGCCCCAGCAGGGCCAGGCGCAACATGTCAACAGCCTCGCCAGTCCGTCCGGCAGCCAACAGGGCGCAGCCGAGGTGGTGCTGGAGGTAGGTGGCGCGGGCCGGCGTGCGGTCCTCATCGAACAGCTCGCGCCAGGCCGCGACGCCCTCGTCATGGCGCCCCTGCGCGGACAGGGCATCGGCGAGCAGTGCTCGGGTCCGGAAGTCCTGGGGGCGTTGCCGCAGCATCTGCTCGGCGCCCGCGGGGTCCTCGCCCCAGAGCCGTTCGAGCTCGGCGCCGTAGGGGTCGTCGGTCCGGTCGGCCCGGAAGACCTCCAGGTCCGTGATCCGGGGCCGCAGCGTGGCGCGGTCCACCTGCCAGCCGGGCCCGCCTTCGAGTTCGTCGCTCACGGCTCGACCCTAGTACGTCTCCCCCAGAAGGACAGTGCCCCACCGGCGAACCGGTGGGGCACTGCATTGGCTGGTCTCAGGGGGTCGCCCCCCTCAACTCATTCAACCGTGACGGACTTCGCCAGGTTGCGGGGCTGGTCGACGTCATTGCCCAGCAGGGTGGCCACCTCGCAGGCGAACAGCTGCAGGGGCACGATGGCCAGCAGCGGCTGCAGCAACGTGGATGCCTTGGGGTGACGGATGATGACGTCGGCGTAGGGGTTGACCGAGTCGTCGCCCTCCTCCACCAGCACGATGGTCTTGGCGCCGCGGGCGCGCACCTCCTGGATGTTGGAGACGACCTTGTCGTGCAGCTGGTCACGGCCCTGCGGCGGGACCATCACGAAGACCGGGATGTCCTGCTCGATCAGGGCGATGGAGCCGTGCTTCAGCTCACCGGCGGGGAAGCCCTCGGCGTGCTTGTAGGCGATCTCCTTGAGCTTCAGCGCGCCCTCGAGTGCCGACGGGTAGCCGACGTGGCGGCCCAGGAAGAAGAAGGAGCGGTCATCCATCAGGTCCTTGGACAGGTCCAGGATCTGCTGGTCGTTGTCCAGCATCGTCTGGATGGCGGCCGGCATCTTCTGCAGCTCGTCGGTGATGGCCTTGATCTCGTCGCCGTACTTCATGCCGCGCACCTGGGCGAGGTAGAGGCCCAACAGGTAGCAGGCGACCACCTGGGTGAGGTAGCCCTTGGTGGAGGCGACGCCGCGCTCGGGGCCGGCGTGGGTGTAGATCACGGCATCGGACTCGCGAGGGATGGTGGCGCCGTTGACATTGCAGATGGCGATGACCTTGGCGTGCTGCTCACGGGCGTGGCGGATGGCCATCAGGGTGTCGGCGGTCTCGCCGGACTGGCTGATGGTGACCACTAGGGTGTTGGGGTCGATGATCGGGTCGCGGTAGCGGAACTCGCTGGCAATGTCGACCTCGCAGGGAATGCGGGTCCAGTGCTCGATGGCGTACTTGGCCACCAGGCCGGCGTGGTAGGCGGTGCCACAGGCAACGATGACGATCTTGTTGATCCGGCGCAGCTCCTCGGGCGAGATGCGGATCTCGTCCAGGGTCAGCTTGCCCTCGGCGTCGTAGCGGCCCAGCAGGGTGTCGGCGACGGCCTGCGGCTGCTCGTAGATCTCCTTGCGCATGAACCAGTCGAAGCCACCCTTCTCGGCGGCGGTGATGTCCCAGTCGACGTGGTACGGGGTGACATCGCTGGCGGGCGTGCCATCGAAGTTGGTGACCTCGTAGGAGTCCTTGGTGATGACGACGACCTGGTCCTGGCCCAGCTCGACGGCGTCGCGGGTGAACTCGAGGAAGGCGGCGACGTCGGAGCCCAGGAAGTGCTCGCCTTCGCCGACGCCCACCACGAGCGGGCTGTTGCGCCGGGCGGCGACGACACGGTCGGGGTCCTGGGCGTCGATGGCGACCAAGGTGAAGGCTCCAGCCAGACGGCTGGCGACCGCGTGGATGGCGTCGGTGATGGTGGCGCCGTCATCGACGAGCTTGCCCAGCAGCTGGGCGGCGGCCTCGGTGTCGGTCTCGGACTTGAACTGGACGCCCTGGGCCTCCAGCTCGCTGCGCAGTTCGGCGAAGTTCTCGATGATGCCGTTGTGCACGAGGGCGACGCGGCCGGACTGGCTCACGTGCGGGTGGGCGTTCTGGTCGGTGGGGCCGCCGTGGGTGGCCCAGCGGGTGTGCCCGATGCCGTGGCTGCTCGCGGGCAGCGGGTTCGCCGCGATCTCGGCGTCCAGATTGGTGATCTTGCCCGACTTCTTGCGGGCCTCGATCCTGCCGTCGGCCTCGACGGCAATGCCGGCCGAGTCGTAACCGCGGTACTCGAGGCGTCGCAGACCCTCGATGACAACGTCCTGGGCGCTACGCGGCCCGATATATCCCACAATTCCACACATGGCAAGAAGTGTACAAAAGGACTGAGCGTTTTGCGAATGCCGCGCCCGGCCAGATGCTGGACCACACCCCTTGCGGTGGACAGGAACAACCGTCGGTTGAGAATCTAGCTCGTGAGGAGGCGCCGCACACCGATTCGGCGCGACACGAATGAGTGAATCTCTGGCGCAGGACCGTGCCGACGACGCTGCGGGCGGCCCCTATGTCCAGTTGGACCGCAACAGTTGGGCCGAGCTGGCCGACCACACCGACATCGACCTGGACGAGGGCACCCTGGCGCGGCTGCGTGGCCTGGGCGATCCGACCAGCCGCGAGGAGGTGGAGGCGGTCTATCTGCCGCTGACCCAGCTGATCCACCTGCACATGCGCCACACTGGGCACCTCTACCGCGCCAGCAATGCCTTCCTGGGGCTCGACGTGCGGCGCACGCCCTTCGTGATCGGCGTCGCCGGCTCCGTGGCCGTCGGGAAGTCCACCACCGCCCGGCTGCTCAAGGAGTTGCTCTCCCGCTCCCCCGGCCGCCCGAGGGTGGAGCTGATCACCACCGACGGTTTCCTCTACCCCAATGCCGAGCTGGAACGCCGCGGCATCCTGGACCGCAAGGGATTCCCGGAGAGCTATGACCGCCGCGCCCTGCAGCGCTTCGTCGTCGACGTGAAGTCCGGGATGCCGGAGGTCACGGCCCCGGTCTACTCGCACATGGTCTACGACGTCACCGACGAGGTGGAGGTGGTGCACCGCCCGGACATCCTCATCGTCGAGGGCCTCAACGTGCTGCAGCCCGCCCGGGTGCGCAGCAATGGCACCACGGGCCTGGCCCTGAGCGACTTCTTCGACTTCAGCGTCTATGTCGACGCCGCGGAGCAGGACATCCGCTCCTGGTACCTGGAGCGCTTCCAGGCCCTGCGCAAGACCGCCTTCAGCGACCCGCGCAGCTTCTTCAAGCGCTACGCGACGATGAGCGACGAGGAGGCCACTGCCTTCGCCCACAAGGTCTGGGACGAGATCAACGGGCCGAACCTGCGGCTCAACGTGGCGCCCACCCGGCCCCGCGCCACGGTGATCCTGCGCAAGGGCGCGGACCACGACGTCGAGTGCGTCCGGATCCGCAAGTTGTGACGATGCTTGATCCTGTCCCGAATTGCTGACGCCCCCACGTGGAGCAGGTTATGGTCAGGTGACCCGCTAGTCACTCGCTGAGGAGCTCTCGCATGCGTCGCCCCGTCCTGGCACCAGCCGCCGCCACACTTGCGTTGGCCCTTTCCCTGACTGCTCCACCCGACGCCCACGCGAAACCCACGCCGAGCCCCAGCCCCACCCCGGCACCGTCACCAACCGCTTCGTCGCCCACTGCTTCAACTCCCATTGCTTCAACTCCCACTGCTTCAACTCCCATTGCTTCAACGACAACGCCCACACCACCGTCGGCCAGCAATCCCAGCCCCGACACGACAGCCACCGACGAGGCCACGCCCGCCTCCACTGCCCCAGTGCGGAGCTCTTCCCCGTCGGCCTCCTCCAGCCCCTCCCCCTCCCTCGCGACTTCCACGACGCCGAGTGCCAACCCCAGCAGCCGGACAAGTGCCACTGCGGCAGCACCCGCCATCACCATCTCGTCGGTCACCTGCACAGGAGGGTGCGCCAGCGGTGGGTGGGTTGCCGGCTTCGGCAGCTACCGCGTGGCGGGTTCCACGACTCTCCCGGCCGGCAGCACGATCGTCCTGCGGCTCTCCATCCGGGGAGGCGTACCCAAGCAGGCCTCCACCGCGACGATCTCCAGCACAGGCAGATTCGTGCTCACCACCCCCATGATGGCCTCCGGTGCCGTGGTGGCCAGCGTCGCATCACCTGACGGCAGGACCGGGGCCAGCGCGGCCCCCATCAACGTCGCCTTCCCGAAGCTGACGATGACAGCCAGCAGCTACAACGCAGCCACGCTGAAGGGAACCAATGTTGCAGGCCAGCTCAACACCAGGATGGCCAACCGCTCCGTGAGTCTGTGGGTCTGGACCTGGTTCCCGTCCGAGGGCCGCAGCCGATGGTCCTTCAGCAAGACCGTCCGCACGAACACCACGGGGGCCTTCGCCACCAAGCTGGACTTCAACAATGGGTACGTCGGTTCTCAGCGCTGGAAGGCAGAGAGCACGTACACGAACACCACCAAGGCCTTCGGCGCGGAGTTCACCACGAACAAGGTTGCGCAGATTGACTTCTCCACCGTGTCAGCAACCTCGTCCATGGTCTCCACCACATACCGCTCCGGGTGCCCGGTGGCCCCCTCCCAGCTGACACGGATCAACATGAACTACTTCGGCTTCGACAAGCGGTTGCACCGCGGCCACCTGATCGTGCGCAGCACCGACGTCGCCCGGTTCAAGAACGTCTTCGTCGCCGCCTTCAATGCCCGCTTCCCCATGAGGGTCATGCGGGACCCGAGCCCGTACGGCAATGACGACACCTCGATGGCGGCCGACAACACCTACGCCTTCTTCTGCCGCCAGGTCAACGGGAATCCCTATGCGATGAGCCCGCACAGCTATGGACGTTCCGTGGACATCAATCCCGTCGAGAATCCCTACCGCAAGCCCAATGGCTACTGGTACCCCGTCAACGCTCGCAGCTATGTGGACCGCAGCAACCGCCGCCCCGGGATGCTGTTCAGCGATTCGCCCATGACGAAGTCCTTCCTGGCCAATGGGTTCAAGTGGCTCACCGGCTTCGACTGGCAGCACTTCCAGGTGAAGTGATGGGTACCCGGCATGCACCGCCCCTGGCGGCGATCACGGTCCTGGCCCTTGGGCTGCCCCTGACGGCGTGTTCGTCTGCCGAGCAGGCACCACCGCAGGTCTCGCCGAGCCTCTCGACGTCCGGCAGCGTGGACCCCAGCAGGGCGGCGGACCAGGTGGCCTCCGAACGAGCCCACCTGCCGTCTGCCAGCGCGACGCCGGCCGCCACGCGCGCCGGTGACCTGGACCAGTCAGTCTTCAGGGCGTCCATGGGCCGGTGGAAGGCCGTCCCCGGCGAGGGCGACGAGGGTACCTACCAACCCAACGGCTCCTGGGTGCATGCGCTGGATCCCGCGCAGGTGGTGCAAGGGCTGTCTCTGCAGGCCTGCGGGAAGTCCCCCGCCCTGCCACAGCCCAAGCACGTGCTGGCCTCGGACTACCGCGATCAGGGAAACCGACCGGCAGTGGGACAGGCCCTGCGCTTTGCCGACGCAGGCCGGGCCAAGGCCTTCGCGGGGGCCTATGTCGCCCTGCTGAAGACCTGCACGGCCCGGAAGAATCCGATGGCGGTGACCGTCTTGTCCACCTCCCCTCAGCTGGTGGACCGGCGCGCGATGCTCGCCGACGGCTCCGCCTGGCTCGAGGTGGTCTCCGTGCAGGGAAACCTGGTCAAGCTCTTCGCCGCCAACGAGCAGGACGCCAAGCTCACGGACGCCGAGGTCCAGGCAATCACGAAGGCCATCTGACAAACGGCCCCGCCACCCCATCGCGGCCTGTGCTCCGTCCCCAAAACCGCACGTAGCTTGATCTGGAGGTACCCAGCTCGGGATACAAGCCCAGCTGGGTACTCCAAGATCAAGCTACGTGGAGGACAGTGCACCCAAGGAGGGGCATCCTTGCGCGGCCCTACAGGCTCACGCGCTCCTTGACGATGGCGGCGAGTTCCTCGCACACCTGCTGGGCGCGCTCGGTCGTCTCGGCCTCGACCATGACCCGCACGACGGGCTCGGTGCCCGACGGGCGCAGCACTACGCGGCCGGTGTCGCCCAGCTCCTTGTTGGCGGCGCTGACGGCGCTCTGGATCTGCGGATCGATGCCGGCGCGCAGCTTGTCGACGTCCTTGACGTTGATCATCACCTGCGGCAGCCGGGTCATCACCTGGCCGAGCTCCTTGAGGCTCTTGCCGGTGCGGGCCATCCGGGCGGCCAGGTGCAGGCCGGTGAGCACACCGTCGCCGGTGGTGGCGAACTCACTCATGATGACGTGGCCGGACTGCTCCCCACCCAGGGTGAAGCCGTTGGCATTCATGCTCTCCAGCACGTAACGGTCGCCAACCTTGGTGGAGTCGACGCTGATGCCGTGCTCCTTCATGGCGTTGACGAATCCGAGGTTGCTCATGATGGTGGCCACGACGGTGTCGCTGTGCAGCTTCTGGTCCTCCTTGAGGGTCAGCGCCAGGATCGCAAGGATCTGGTCACCATCGATCAGGTTCCCCTCGGCATCGCAGGCCAAGCAGCGGTCGGCATCACCGTCGAAGGCCAGACCGAGATCGGCACCCACCTCGACGACCTTCTTCTGCAGGTCCCCCATGTGGGTCGAGCCGCAGTTCTCGTTGATGTTCTCGCCGTCGGGGGTGTTGTGGATGGCGACCACCTCGGCACCTTGGGTCTCGAAGGCGGCCACTGCGGTCATCGAGCTGGCACCGTTGGCGCAGTCCAGGACCACCTTGAGCCCTTCGAGGCTGGAATCGGCGCCCAGGCTGGAGACCAGGTGGGCGACATAGGCCTCGATCGCCCCCAGGTCATCGGTGACGCGGCCGACGGCAGCACCAATGGGGCGGGCCCACTCCTCGCCCATCCGTTCCTCGATGGCGTCCTCGAGCAGGTCGTCGAGCTTCACGCCACCGCGGGAGAAGAACTTGATGCCGTTGTCGGGCATGGGGTTGTGGGAGGCGGAGAGCATGACGCCCAGCTCAGCATTGCGGTCATTGACCAGGAAGGCGACACCGGGGGTGGGCACGACGCCCACCCGGACCACGTCGACGCCGGCACTGGCCAGGCCCGCGACGACGGCGGCCTCCAGGAATTCCCCCGACGCACGGGTGTCACGCCCGACGAGGGCGACGGGCCTCTTCTGCCCGAAGACCCCTGCCTCCCCCAGGACGTGGGCCGCGCCCACCGAGAGTTCCAGGGCCAGTTCGGCCGTGAGGTCCTTGTTTGCCAGTCCGCGCACACCATCGGTGCCAAAAAGTCGTGCCATGGGAAACAACCCTACCGTCCGGCCTGCCGCCCACACGCGACACGCACGGCGGACGATGCGATCCGGATACGGAACAGGCCGCCACCCGAGGGGTGACGGCCTGTTGCCGGAGCTGATGCGACGTGAGTCGCACCAGATCAACGCTTGCTGTACTGCGGGGCCTTACGGGCCTTCTTGAGACCGGCCTTCTTGCGCTCCTTGATGCGGGCGTCGCGGGTCAGCAGTCCGGCCTTCTTCAGGGCGGGGCGGCTGGCCTCTTCGTCGATCGCGTTCAGCGCACGGGCAATGCCCAGGCGCAGGGCACCGGCCTGACCGGTGATGCCGCCGCCATTGATGCGGGCGATGACATCGTAGGCCTCGGTCACACCAGCGGTCACGAAGGGCTCGTTGACCAGCTGCTGGTGCACCTTGTTCGGGAAGTACTCCTCAAGGCTGCGACCGCCGTTGATCGAGAACTTGCCGGTGCCAGGAACCATGCGCACACGGGCAATGGCCTCCTTGCGGCGGCCGGTGGCGCCACCCGCGGCGACGACCGCGGCGCGGCCCGACGGGTTCGTGGCGGGAGTCGGGTTCGAATCCGTACGGTAGGCGATCTCACGATCGTTCTCGTCGGTGAACGGGGCGACCTCGGTCTCGAGGTTCTCGTCAAGCTCTACGGTCTCAGACACATTGATTCCTTGATTCGCGTGGGCGATCGTCACTGGGCGATCTGGGTGATCTCGTACGCCTGCGGGTTCTGCGCGGCGTGGGGGTGCTCAGGGCCCGCGTAGACCTTGAGCTTGCTCATCAGCTGACGGCTCAGCTTGTTCTTGGGCAGCATGCCCCACACGGCCAGCTCGACGGCCTTGCGCGGATCCTTGGCCAGCATCTCGCCGACGGGGGTCTTGGTGAGACCTCCCGGACGACCCGAGTGGCGGTAGCGCATCGAGTCGGTGCGCTTGCTGCCGGTCAGGGCGATCTTGGATGCGTTGATGATGACGACGAAGTCGCCACCGTCGACGTGGGGCGCAAACGTGGCCTTGTGCTTGCCACGCAGCAGGGTGGCAGTAGTCACGGCGAGGCGTCCGAGGACGACATTCTCGGCATCGATCACATGCCAATTCCTGGTGATCTCCCCAGGCTTCGGGCTGTACGTAGACACGGGTCGCAGACCATCTTCCGTTAGATTCATGAACAAGGTGTGGCAGCGCTCAGGGCCGGCGAAAGCTCCGCCAAGACATTCCAATGCGCAACAGCGACTCATGCTACCTGCTGCGAGGCCCCGGAACAAAATCAGGACCTGCCGGGCATCGCCTCCGCCTCCAGGTGCAGCACCGCAGCGGCCTGCCGACCCAGCTGCAGCCGCCCCTCCACCAGCTGTACGTCGCCGACGCGCAACAGGATCTGGACACCGTCCTCCATCTCGATCTCGACGGGATCCATGTCGAAGTTCACGGCCACCGTCATCGTCTCGCCACGCTCCACCACGAACCAGTGGGAGTCGGGGTCGAAGCGGGCGGCGACCCACTCGAAGCGCGGGTCGGTCAGGTCGGGGTAGGTACGACGCAGCGCGATCGCATCGCGGTAGGTGGCCAGGATCTCCGCGTGCACCTCGCCGTCGAGTTCTCCCCAGTTGAGCTTGGAGCGCTCGAAGGCGGCCGGGTCCTGCGGGTCGACGATGGTGGAGGTGTCCCAGTCCATCTTGCTGAACTCCTCCAGCCGTCCCGTGCTGACCGCCTCGGCCAGATCCGGTTCCGGGTGGGAGCTGAAGAACATGAAGGGGGTGCTGGCAGCCCATTCCTCCCCCATGAAGATCATCGGGGTGTAGGCGGACAGCAGGGTGATCAGCGCGGCGATCTGCAGCTGGCGCGGGGTCTGCCGGGTGGCCAGACGGCCGCCGTCGGCGCGGTTGCCGATCTGGTCATGGTTGTCGCTGCACACCACGAGGCGCCAGGTGGGGATGGTCGGGGTGTCCAGCCGTCGGCCGTGGCGACGTCCCCGGAAGCTGGACTTGGTGCCGTCGTGGAAGAAGCCGGTCTCGATGACCTTGGCCAGCGCCTCCAGCTCCGCGAAGTCCGCGTAGTAGCCGGAGTCGTCGCCGGTCAGGTTGGCCAGCAGGGCGTGGTGGAAGTCATCGCTCCACTGGGCGTCCAGGCCGTAGCCGCCGGCCTCGCGGGGCGTGATGAGCCGCGGGTCGTTCAGGTCCGATTCGGCAATCAGGCACAGCGGCCGGTTGAGGAAGGTGCTCAGGGCGTTCACCTCAACGGCCATCTCCTCCAGGATGTGGATGGCGCGGGTGTCCACGAGGGCATGCACGGCGTCGAGGCGCAGGCCATCGACGTGGTAGTCCTGCAGCCACATCAGGGCGTTGTCGATGATGAAGCGGCGCACCTCGTCGGAGTCCTCGCCGGCCAGGTTGATGGCGCTGCCCCACGGCGACTGGACCGAGTCGTCGAGGAAGGGGCCGAAGAGCGGCAGGTAGTTGCCGCTGGGGCCCAGGTGGTTGTAGACCACGTCCTGGATGACGCCCAGGCCGCGGGCGTGGCAGGCGTCGACGAACTCCTGGTAGGCGCGCGGGCCGCCATAGGCGTGGTGTACGGCGTACCAGCCGACGCCGTCGTAGCCCCAACCGTGCTCGCCGTTGAAGGCGTTGACCGGCATGAGTTCCACCAGGTCGATGCCCAGCTCGACGAGGTGGTCCAGCTTGTCGATGGCTGCGGTCAGCGTGCCCTCGGGCGTGAAGGTGCCGATGTGCAGCTCGTAGATGATGGCGCCGGCCAGCTGTCGACCGGTCCAGTCGGAGTCCTGCCAGGCGTAGGAGGCCGGGTCGTAGAGCCGGGACAGGCCGTGCACGCCGTCGGGCTGCCAGCGCGAGCGCGGGGCGGGGATCAGGGCCTCGCCACCGTCAAGGCGGTAACCGTAGCCGGCGCCCTCGCGCAGCAGGTCCTGGCGCTCGGCGGGCAGCCGCCACCAGCCCTCCTCGCCACGTTCCAGGGGCACCTCGAGTCCGTCGACGACGACGTCGACGCGTTCCGGAAGGGGGGCCCAGACATCGAGCGACAGCGGCATTGGTCAACAACTCCTCGGATCGGTCGGCAGGCCTTGTTTCGACAGGCCGTTCGACGTGAACACGCTACCGGCTCGGCGGCCACTCTCCCCCGGGATGGACGCCCGCTACGCGCAGAATGAACACGCTTGCCGGATTGGCACGTTCAAGCGACGGCGAGGCCCCTAGGGTTGTGCCATGCAGCGGATCACCAGCCTGTGGCCCCGGGCCCTGCGCCCGGGAGGTGGCCGACGCGAGTGCCCGGTCCCCGACGAGGTCCGCGACGCCGTCGAGGCCCGCGGCCGCAGGATCGCCGAGGCCACGGGATTCCCGGGCTGGGGCGAGATGTACGTCCGGCTGATGCTGGACACCTGGCGCCGCACCCTGCAGCCGGGGCCCGACGGAGTCTTCGTCGTGACCGGGGACATCCCCGCGATGTGGCTGCGGGACTCTGCCGCGCAGATGCGTCCCTGGCTGGGATTGGCGTCGGACTGCGAAGCCGTCGCCGAGATGTTGCGTGGCTTGGTGCGGATGCAGTGGCGGCTGGTCCGGCACGACCCTCATGCGAATGCCTTCAACCACGGGCCGGTCGGAGGCACGCCGCACCTGTTGGACAACCATCTGCTCGCCCGTCGCGCGGACCCGTGGATCTGGGAGCGCAAGTACGAACTGGACTCGTTGGGTCTTCCATTGCTGCTGGCCCACCAGCTGCAGCAGGCCGCCGGTGACGACGCGCACCTGGACTGGGGCGTGCACAGCGGCTTCGCGGACGTCGTCTCCCTGTGGCGTCGGGAACAGGACCACGCCTCCAGCCGCTACCGCTTCATCCGGCTCGACGCGGTGCTCCGCGGGCGGGCCGACGACACCCTCCCCCGGCTCGGGCGCGGGTCTCATGTGGGGCGCACCGGGATGACCTGGCAGGGGTTTCGGCCCAGCGACGATGCCTGCCGCTTCGGCTACAACATCCCCGCGCAGCTGCTGGCGGTGCACGTCCTGCGGGTGGGTGCGCGGTGGTGCGACGAGCTGTGGCACGATGCGGACCTGGCCGCCGGGGCCCGCGGTCTTGCCGATGAGATCGAGGCGGGCGTGGCGGCCCACGGGATGTTGCCGGACGGCTCCTTCGCCTACGAGGTGGACGGGCTGGGCGCCGTGCTGGCAGCCGACGACGCGAACCTGCCGAGCCTGTTGGGCCTGCCGCTGACCAGCGCCGTGACGATGGATGATCCGCGCTACCTGGCCACCCGGGCGCGCATCCTGTCGTCGGCCAATCCGTGGTGGCACCGCGGGAAGGCCGCCAGCGGGATCGGCAGTCCGCACACCCCCGGGAACCGCGTGTGGCCGATTGCCCTGGCCGTGGAGGGCCTGACCAGCCCGGACCGCGACGAGCGTCTGCGCCTGGCGCGGCTGCTGGCCGACACCACGGCCGGCACGGGACGAATGCACGAGAGTTTCGACGCCGATGACCCGTCGGACTTCACGCGCGGCTGGTTCAGTTGGGCGGACATGGTGTTCTGCGAACTGCTCGCCAGCCTGACCTGACGCGTGCCTTCGCGACCCGGGGGTTGGTGGCTCCCCGGCTCACTCCAGCCAGGTCTCGAAGGACATCTCGAGGAGGTCGGATCCGAGAGCGTCACCTCGAACCATTCCTCCAGCTTCGCCTTGGCGAACGACAGGGGCGATCCGCCCGGGACGGCCGTCTCGTCGGAATCGAGCTTGGACGTCTGCACTTGGGCGTTGGTCTGCCGGACGGAGCATCCGCTGCTGCCCTTGCAATAGCCCACGAAGCTCTCGGCTGTTGCGCCGCGTGACAGTGCGTCGAGGTCCAGCCCGAGGACAGGGTTGCGGCAGGAGGCCACCACCACCCCGTGGGCATTGGCGTGGACGACACCCCGTCCACGGCCAGCAAATCCTCGGTTCCCGCGCAACCGGACAGTCCGAGTTTCTCCGCGACCTCCACGGCGGCTTTGTGATCGCAGGGCACACCCAAGCTGAGTCCCACGGTTCCGACACCGAAGACCTTGGAAGTGGCACCGAGGACAGTCCCCTGCCCCGAATTGTGAAGAGCCCCGCTGAGTCCCCGGACTCACCGGGGCGATGCAAAACACCGTTACCGAAGCGTGACCTAGCGAGCCACGCCTTCGTCGAGCAGGATGGGCCCATGCACACGTCGCCACGCATCAGCGCCTTGGGCTGGACCCCGGTCAAGGGCTGCACCTGGTTGAGCGCCAGCTCCCTCGACGTCACGAGCCACGGGATCGAGCAGGACCGCCGTTGGACTCCCGTCACCCACGGCCTGCGGGCGGTCAAGGCCACCGACGTCCCGGAGCTCGCCGGACTACGTCTGACATCCGAGGACCTCCCGGCGCCCGACGAGCACCTGGTCTTCCCCGACGCCCGGACCGTGCACTACTACGACCGCCCCTTCGAGGCGATGGTGCACGACGACCCCGCCGCGCAACGCATCTCCGAGTGGATCGGCCAACCGGTCTGGCTGGCCCACACCACCGGCCCGACGGGCTTCATCTGGAGCTCCCCCATCAGCGTGCTGCTGCTCAGCGAGCTGGCCGAAGCCGGCCTGCCCACCGACACCGACCGCTACCGCGCGAACGTGATCCTCGACGACCTGTCGGCTCCCCTGCCGTTGACCGTCGGACAGCGGCTGGAACTGGGCGACGTGGTGCTGGAGGTGGAACGTCCGCTGGACCGGTGCCGGGTGATCGACCACAACCCCGTCGACGGCCAGCGGGACCACCACCTGCTCCCCCGGTTGCGCGACGGGCTGTTGCTCGGCTGGGGCTGCCGCGTCCTGGCCCCGGGAACGCTCGTGACATAAACCACAACCAAACCCCCTTGTCAGCTGGGAAGGTCGGGAGCAATGTTGGGCCATGAGTTCAAAGGTGAGCGCTTCCAACAAGGTCTCCAGCCCCGTCGACCTACGCAATGTGGTCCTGGTCGGATCCGCGGGCTCGGGCAAGACCACACTGTTCGACACGATGCTGGCCGCCCGGATTCCCGGCCACAGGCCCGCCAAAGACGACACAGACCGTGCCGCCGCCCTGACCCTCGCGTCGGTCTCCACCGGCGACGTGGTGGTCAACCTCCTCGACGCCCCCGGACACCCGGACTTCGTCGGTGAGTTGCGCGCCGGGTTGCGCGCCGCCGACGCCGCGGTCTTCGTGGTCTCCGCCGCCGACGGCGTCGACAATGCCACCGCCGCCCTGTGGGCCGAGTGCAAGGCCGTCAACCTGCCGCGCGCCATCGTCATCACCAAGCTCGACGCAGAGCGTGGCGACTACGAGAGCGCCGTACAGACCTGCCAGGCCACCTTCGGCGAGGGCGTCGTACCCGCCTACCTGCCGCTGACCAATGACGCCGGCGAGGTGATCGGCTCGATGTCGCTGGTCACCGAACGCATCCACGACTACTCGTCGGGAACCTCCGAGCTTCGTGACGCCAGCGACGACGAGTCCGCCCAGATCGAGACCTACCGCGCCCCCTTCCTGGAGAGCGTGGTCACCGAGGCCGAGGACGACGACCTGATGGAGCGCTACCTCGAGGGCGAGCAGCTCGCCGTCGACCAGGTACGTGCCGACCTGCTCAAGGCCACCGCCCACGCCACCTTCTTCCCCGCCATCCCCGTCCAGGCCAGCAATGGTGTGGGCGTCGAGGAACTGTTCAGCCTCATCGAGCACGGCCTGCCGCACCCCGCGCTGCACCCGCTGCCCACCATCACCAATGCCGACGGCTCGGACATCCTCGAGCTGACCTGCGACCCCGACGGCCCGCTGGTGGCCGAGGTGATCCGCACCAAGTCGGACCCCTACGCCGGCCGCCAGTCCATGGTCCGCATCTTCTCCGGCACCCTGCGCACCGACGAGACGGTGCACGTCGCCGGACACCGGGAACTGTTCACCGGCGTTGCCGACGCCCACCACCCGGACCACGACGAGGACGAGAAGGTCGGCCCGCTGGCCTTCCCCGTCGGCCTGGAGATGAACACCAAGAAGGAGGCCATCGCGGGCGACATCGTGCTGGTCGGCAAGCTGACCCGGGCCGAGACCTCCGACACCCTGTCCGCCAAGGAGTCCCCCGCCCTCGTCGAACCGTGGAACCAGCCCGAACCGCTGCTGCCCACCGCGCTGAAGGCCGCGACCCGCAATGACGAGGACAAGCTGGCCGGTGCCTTGGCCCGCCTGGTCGTCGAGGACACCACCGTCCGGCTGGAACGCACCACGGAGACCGACCAGGAGATCCTGTGGACGATGGGCCAGGCCCACACGGACCTGCTGCTGGGCCGACTCAACGACCGCTACGGCGTGAAGGTCACCCAGGAGCCGGTGAAGGTGCCGATGCGCGAGACCTTCATCGCCGGTGCCAAGGCCCACGGCCGCCACGTCAAGCAGTCCGGTGGCCACGGCCAGTACGCCGTCTGCGACATCGAGATCGCCCCCGGGGAACGCGGCTCCGGTTTCGTCTTCGTGGACAAGGTCGTCGGCGGTGCCGTGCCGCGCCAGTTCATCCCCAGCGTCGAGAAGGGCATCAAGTCCCAGCTGGAGCGCGGCACCATCTACGGCTACCCGATGGTGGACGTCCAGGTCACCCTCTACGACGGCAAGGCCCACTCGGTGGACTCCTCCGACATGGCATTCCAGTCCGCCGGTGCGCTGGCGCTCAAGGAGGCGGCGACGCCGCAGACCGTCGCGCTGCTGGAGCCCATCGACGAGGTCACCGTCACCGTCGGCGAGGAATACCTGGGCGCCGTGATGACAGACCTGTCCAACCGTCGCGGCCAGGTGCTGGGCACCGACGCCGACGCCGAGCACCACTCCATCCTCAAGGCACTGGTGCCGGCGACCGAGCTGGGGCGCTATGCCGTGGACCTGCGCGGGCTCGCGCACGGCAGTGGCACCTTCACCCGCACCTTCCACGGCTATGAGCTGGTGCCGCCGCAGATCGCCCAGACCTTCGAGCGGGAGGCCTGACGGTCACCGGAGCACCACGGTCCCGAGCCTGCCAAGGGGCCGCTGACAAAGGCTCCTCCGCTTGGCGCGACGTCGCCCCCTTCCTGGGACGATGTCGCGCCGCGTGGTGCACGAGGCGTCGGCCAAGGCTCCTGGCGCCTGGTTTGCGGGGTGCCAGGAGCAAGCCGCGCCGCAGGGTGCAAGAGCTGGCGGGAGGTGGGGTGCAAGAGCTGGTGTGAGAGGGTGGGGCCGGGGTGTCGAACCGGAGCGCTCCACCACCGGGCCGAGCCGGCATCAACCCGGACCAGGGCTTCTCGCGCGAGGGTTGGATAGGGTGCCTGCCATGGATGAGGGGTCGAGGACGTGGCGTTGGCTCGCGCTGGCCGGAGTGCTGGTGAGCCTGGTGAAGGTGCTGGGCCCGGACACCTATGTGGACGAGCGCAAGTGCGGCCCGGCGATCTCGGTTGTCGTGCGTGGCCCCGTGATCACCGACGGCTCCACCCCGCCCGCCGGATGGGTGGACCAGTGCCACCGCGACGCCCGCGCCACGGCCCTGCCCTGGCTGGGCGTGCTCATGGCCGGTGGCCTGTTGCTGGGCGCCGGCCTGAAGCTCCGCCCCGCCGCCTCCTGAGCCACCCCTCGCCCGTCGGTTCGACGTGCAGAGTCGATGGTGCACGTCGGAGCGACGAGACCGTGTCCACCACACCTCGCCTAGACTTGCCCGGTGCAGAACCAGTCTCCCAAGCGCCGTGTCCACCGTGAGGTGGTCAGTTTCGTGCGCCGTAGCGCCCGGATGAACGAGTCCCAGACCAAGGCCTGGGAGAACCACCATGAACGGTGGGTGCTGCGGGTGGCACAGGGCGAGACCGAGACCTCCATCGCCCCGCAGGACCCCGTCGACTGGGCCGCAGTCTTCGGGCGCGAGGCGCCGCTGATCGTGGAGATCGGCTCCGGCGCGGGCGAGTCGCTGGTGGCAATGGCCAAGCAGCATCCCGAGGCCAACATCATCGCCTTCGAGGTCTTCCAGCCCGCGGTGGCCAGCACCCTGTCACGGATGGCCCGAGAGGGCGTGGACAACATCCGGATCGTGATGGGCAACGGCGAACAGGGGCTCACCCACCTCTTCGCGCCGGCCTCGATCAGTGAGTTGTGGCTCTTCTTCGCCGATCCCTGGCACAAGGTGCGCCACCACAAGCGTCGTCTGGTCAGCGCCGACTTCGCGCAGCTGGTGCGTTCCCGGCTGGTCGATGGCGGCCTGTGGCGGCTGGCGACGGACTGGGACGACTACGCCGAGTGGATGCGCGAGGTCCTGGACCATGCCCCCGGCCTGGTCAACGCGCACTTGGACCCAGCCGACCCCGAGAACACCGGATGGGCCCCTCGGCTGGAGATGCGTCCGGTCACCAAGTACGAGCGCAAGGGGCTGGCCGCGGGCCGAACCATCCACGACCTCACCTACCGCACGGTGCGCGACGATGACTGAGACCACTCCCATGCCGGCCGAGCCCCTTCCCACGTCGGCCGAGGCCGTCGAGGCCACCCGCTGGCGTCTGGACATCGCCTATGACGGCACCGCCTTCTCCGGCTGGGCCACCCAGCCCGACCTGCGCACCGTCCAAGGCGAGCTGGAGCGCTGGACCGCCCAGGTGCTGCGCCTCCCCGAACCGGTCCAGCTGACCGTCGCCGGCCGCACCGACGCCGGCGTGCACGCCCGCGGACAGGTGGCGCACGTGGACCTGCCCGTCGCTGTCGACACGTCACGTCTGCAGCGACGCCTGGAACGGGTACTCGACGAGGACCTGCAGGTCCTGCGGGTCTCGCGAGCTCCCGAAGGTTTCGATGCCCGCTTCTCCGCCCTCTGGCGTCGCTATGTCTACCGGGTCTGGGACGAGCAGAGCACTCGCGATCCCCTGCTGCGCGGCCACATCACCCGGATCCGTGGCGTCCTGGACGTGGCGGCCACCAATCACGCCGCACGGATGCTGCTGGGCCTGCACGATTTCGCGCCCTTCTGCAAGCCACGCGACGGCGCCACCACCATCCGTACCCTGACCGGCCTGCATGCCGAGCGCACCGCCGACGGCATCGTGGAGTTCACCGTCACGGCCGATGCCTTCTGTCACTCCATGGTCCGCTCGCTGATGGGGGCGATGACCACGGTCGGGACCGGCCGCAAGGACCAGGCCTGGCTGGCGGAGGTGATGGGATCCCCCAAACGCCACAACGGTGTGCTGGTCATGCCAGCCAAGGGCCTGTGCCTGGAGGAGGTCCGCTACCCCGCCGACGACCGGCTCGCCGAGCGTGCCAACCTCTCCCGTGCGGTCCGCACCCTGCCCGAGACATCCGAGGAAGCCCGATGAGCCACTACTTCACCACGCCCGACGGACCTGAGAAGCGGCGCGAGATCCGGGCCACCATCTGGGGTCACGAGCACACCTTCATCACCGCCAACGGTGTCTTCTCGGGCAGCCGGCTGGACCCGGCGACGAAGATCATGCTCGACGAGGTGCAGCCGCCGGCCGACGGTGGCCGACTGCTGGACCTGGGCTGCGGCTACGGCCCCATCACGGTCGCCCTGTCAGTGGCCTGCCCTACCAGCACCATCGACGCCGTCGACGTCAACGAGCGCGCCCTGGCCCTGACCGCGGACAATGCCCGGTGCATCGGCGCCGCAGACCGGGTCCGTGCCATCACCCCGGAGCAGGCGGAGCCCACCGTGCGCTACGACGAGATCTGGTCCAACCCGCCCATCCGGATCGGCAAGCCCGCGCTGCACGAACTGCTGCTCACCTGGCTTCCTCGTCTGGCCGACGGCGGCCGTGCCGTGATGGTGGTCGGCAAGAACCTGGGAGCCGACTCCCTGGCCCGCTGGCTGACGGAGCAGGGCTACCGATGCGAACGACTGACCTCCAGCAAGGGTTTCCGGGTGCTGGAGGTTCGCCCCGGCGCGCCGGTGCAGTAGTCTGCCGCTGTCGTACCCAGGGAAAGCCGGTGCAAGTCCGGCACTGACCCGCAACCGTCACAGTCGGAGCTCCTGGTGCGGCGGACTCATCACCACCCGTCGTGGTCCGCGGGACGAGTCGTGGGCATCGAACCCGCGGCCGTGCGCGGCCCGCTCGAAAGGACTTCCGTGCCCACCACCTCCGCCAAGCTGCTTGCCTCCGCTGCCGCTGCCCTGGCCTTCTCGCTGGCCCCCGGCGCAGCCCTCGCCGCCGATGCCGCCCCCGCCCGGGTGATGCCCGCCGACGCCGTCTCCGACTGCTCCAGCCAGGGCAAGGTCTGGCTGGTCGTGCAGGACTCCAAGGGCAAGGCGCTGGTGGACAAGTGCGTCGAGACCGCCGCCACCGGCTCCGAGCTGCTGACCAAGGCCGACGTGAAGACCACGCTGGACCCGAAGACCAAGATGATCTGCACCATGGAGGGCGAGCCGGCTGCCTGCCCGACCAAGTTCGACGGCAACTACTGGCACTACTACACCGCCGCCAAGCCCGGCACCTGGGCCTTCAGCCAGAAGGGCGCCGACCAGGCCAAGCCCGTCGCCGGTGGCGCCGAGGGCTGGTGCTACGGCAAGGAGTGCACCCCGGCCAAGCCCGGCACCACCCCGGCCGCCACTGCCACCCCCTCGGCCGCCCCTGCCGCGGACGAGAAGAAGAGCAACAAGGGCACCATCACCACCGTCCTGGTCGCGGCGATCGTCGGCGGTCTGGTGGCCGCCTTCTACGTGGCCAAGCGCAAGAAGTCCTGAGCCACACCAGCCGCCTGGGCAGTTGCCCTGGTGACGTGTCGCCCTGCCGTCCTTGCAAGCACGGCAGGGCGACAGCTCGGCAGGCACTCCAACCGTGCCGATCACCCCTTGCTGTAGGTG
This sequence comes from Luteococcus japonicus, assembly GCF_003752415.1. Lineage (NCBI taxonomy): Bacteria > Bacillati > Actinomycetota > Actinomycetes > Propionibacteriales > Propionibacteriaceae > Luteococcus > Luteococcus japonicus. The sequence continues at coordinate 1,043,456 of NZ_RKHG01000001.1, forward strand.
ACCTTCTTGAGCACCTCGGGCCAGCTACGGTCCAGCACCTGGCCTCCCCAGATCACTGAACCGGCCAGCAGCGCCATCCCGTACAGCGGCGCCACGCAGAGCAACAGCCAGCCCAGCCAGGGCCGCCCGCCCGCTGATCCCGGCCGAGATGTGCATCCACAGCGGCGTCCCGTCGTAGCTGATCTCCTGGGCCACCGCCAGCGATCCCATCAACAGCATGGAGAAGATCGGTGGGAACAGGATGCCGCGCCCGCTGGCCATGGAGTTCTCCGCAGAGCCGCCAATCAGGCTCGGGGCCAGCAGCAGCGTGCCGAGCGGCCAGCCCAGCGTGAGCACCGCACAGCCGACGGTGGTGGAGCCGCCGTGCAACTGCTGCGCGGCGCCGCGCAGCCTGAGCAGGGCCACGGACAGCCAGACCAAGGCGCCCAGCGCGTAGAGACCCGCCATCACCAGGCCGATGATCGTGGTCGCCTGGCCCTGCAACGAGCGCTTGAGCAGCGTCAGTTTGAGTCGGACGAGTGTCCCAACCATGCCAGCCCCTCCCCCGCATCGATCGTGCCGCCACCCACCAGCTCGATGAAGCGGTCCTGCAGTCGTCGCCCCTGGGTCACCTCGGAGGTCGGGCTGATCGCCAACACCCGCCCGGCGGCGACCACCGCGACGGCGTCGCACAGACTCTCCACCAGCTCCATCACATGGCTGGAAAGCACGACGGTGCCGCCACCGGCAACGAAGTCATGGAGGATCTTCCGGATGGCCTGCCCCGAGACCGGATCGACTGCCTCGTAGGGTTCGTCCAGTACCAGCAGCCGCGGGTTGTGCACCAGCGCGCAGCCAGACCGATCTTCTTGGTCATGCCCGCCGAATAGTCGCACACCAGCGTGTTGGCGTCAGCTGTGAGTCCGAGAGCATGCAGCAGGGCCTCAGCTCGCGGCTCGATCTGGTCGGGAGCGACGCCGCGCATGCCAGCGGCGAAACGCAACAGTTCCAGCCCGCTGGGCCAGTCGAAGAGTCGCAGCCCGTCGGGTAGCACGCCCATCATCGCCTTGGCCGCGACGGGGTCGCTCCAGACGTCATGGCCCCAGAACTCAACCTGTCCGGCATCGGGCCGCAGCAACCCGGTGGCCATGCCCAGGCTGGTGGTCTTGCCGGCACCGTTGGGTCCCACCAACCCGAACAGGCAGCCGGACGGCACGACAAGACTGAGATTGTCCAGGGCCGCCTTCGGCCCGAACCGCTTGAGCAGATTGCGGATCACCAGGGCGGGGGCGCCGTCGTCGCCTCGTGCTTGACTCATTTGCCCACTACATCGCGCCACCGGCCCAGAACCACTGCCCACAAGGACAATTGGCCGTGGATAGCGCTGGCGGCGAACAAGGATGGCCTCGGCGGGAACAAAGTGCCTAGGATCGGTGTTGTCCCAAGGAAAGCCCCTTCAACAGGGGCTCCAGGCCTTGCCGCCTGGCGAAGACGGAAAGAGGATTTACATGGCTGTTTACACCCTGCCCGATCTTGACTACGACTACAGCGCCCTCGCGCCGCACATCGCGCCCGAGATCATGGAGCTGCACCACTCCAAGCACCACGCCACCTACGTGACCGGCGCCAACACCGCGCTGGAGAAGATGGAGGAGGCCCGCGCCAAGGGTGACTTCGCCAACATCAACAAGCTGGAGAAGGATCTGGCCTTCCACCTGGGCGGCCACGTCAACCACTCCGTCTTCTGGAAGAACATGTCCCCCGAGGGCGGCGGCCGCCCCGAGGGTGAGCTGTCCAGCGCGCTGGACGAGTTCTTCGGCTCCTTCGACGCCTTCCAGGCCCAGTTCAACGAGAATGCCAAGGCCATCCAGGGCTCCGGCTGGTCCGTGCTGGCCTGGGACACCCTCGGCAAGCGCCTCAACGTGCTGCAGCTCTTCGACCAGCAGGGCAATGTCCCGCTGGGCCAGACCCCGCTGCTGCAGCTGGACATGTGGGAGCACGCCTACTACCTGCAGTACAAGAACGTGAAGGCCGACTACGTCAGCGCCTGGTGGAATGTCATCAACTGGGCCGACGTGACCGAGCGTTTCACCAAGGCCCAGCAGGCCTGATCCGCAGTCAGCACGCCGCATGTGGCCGTCACCGTTCGCCGGTGGCGGCCACTGCTCTTGTGGCCGGTTCTGACCCAACCTCCAGAGCAGCTGAGAACCTGAGCCACAATTATGATTTTTCTCAGCTTTCAAGGCATCATGGACCTCAGGCCCACGGAGGAGAAGCGTGAAGAAGAAGACCATCGGGATCATTGCCGCCACAACCACCCTGGCAGCCGTTGCCGGAACAGTCGGGTGGCAGGTCGCGGACAAGGAAGTCCTGCTGGCCATCGACGGCACAAACCAGACCGTCCACACCTTCGGCAGCACTGTGAATGATGCCCTGGCCAAGAAGGGCATCATGGTGGGTGAACACGACACGGTCGTCCCCTCCCCCAACAGTGCCATCACAGATGGCACCGTGGTGAACATCGCCTATGGCCGTCCGCTGACCATCACGCTCGACGGCAAGAAGACCACTGTCTGGACCACCGCATCCACGGTGGACGCTGCCCTGTCCCAGCTGGGCATCACCGAGGCGGGAACCCGCCTCTCGGTGAGCCGCTCGGCCGCCGTCGGCCGCGAGGGCCTCGCCCTGACGGCCACCACACCCAAGACCATCTCCATCTCCGAGCCGGGCAAGCCTGCCGTCGCGCTGGAGACCACGGCCAACACAGTGGGGGACCTCCTCAAGGAACGTCGGATCACCCTCGGCAAGGGCGTCACCGTCACTCCCGATGCCAAGACCGCTCTCACCGATGAGCTCAAGGTCGTCGTCACCCGCACTGTCACCAAGACGCGCACCAGCACCGAAGCAATCAAGCACGAGACCACCACCGTCGATTCCGAAGAGTTGGCGGCCGGCTCCCGCAAGGTCAGCGTCAAGGGCGTCGACGGTGAGCGCACCAAGACCCTGCAGGTGACGGTCGTGAACGGCAAGGAGACCGCCACGAAGGTCGTCTCCGAGAAGATCACCAAGCAGCCGGTCACCGAAAAGGTCCTGGTGGGCACCAAGAAGGCCGAGGCACCCAAGCCGACCAGCACCGAGAGCACCAAGCCCTCGCCGAGCCAGTCCAAGCGCTCCGCGGCCCCGACGCCGAAGACTACTTCGACGCCCAAGGCCACCGAGGCGAAGTCCTCCTCCAGTGGCGCCGGGCTCAACCTGGCTCGCGCGGACATGTGGGACCGGATCGCCCAGTGTGAGTCCACCGGCAACTGGTCCATCAACACCGGCAATGGCTACTACGGCGGTCTGCAGTTCGACCGCGGGACCTGGCTGGCCAATGGTGGCGGCGCCTACGCGCCCACCGCCAACCTCGCCAGCCGCGCCGAGCAGATCACCATCGCCAACAAGGTATACGCACAGCGTGGCCTGCAGCCGTGGGGCTGCGCACACGCCGCCTGACTCCTCCTGATCCTCGGTCCCCCGGGCTCGTCGGGGGGCCCGAGATTCACAGCAGCTCGTCGAAGTCCCGGTAGAGCCACGGTGCCACCGGAGTTCCGGCGAGCTGCTTCCATGTCTGCACCGCAACGACGGGTGACAGGGACAGCGAGACCAGGGCGCGGGTCCAGCGGTTCATCTGTCGCACGGGGGTGACGGGCACGAACTGGACCTCTCCGGCCCTGTTCTCGGCGCGGGAGGCACACACGTCGCGGGTCCGGCCGTCGAGGGTGACCTGCAGCCAGCTGTGCCCCGCCTGCCACCACGGGTTGTTGCCCAATCCGCGCACCCGGGCGGCATGCACGACGCGCGCGTCGATACCGAGCCGGCGCAGCACCAGCATCAGGGCCCCGTTGTACTGGGCAGCCCATCCGCGGCCATTCCTCAGGGCGGTCTCCGACCCCTCCCACAGGTGCCACAGGCTGGTGTGGTCGAAGGCCTCGTGCACCTGGCGGGTGGCCTCGTCCACCAACTCCCAGCCGCGCAGGCCGGTGGCGCGGCAGGAGGCCGCAATCTCGTCGACTTCGCGCCCGGAGCCTTCCCGGGCCGGCCCCGGTGCTGTCAGTACTGCGGGGGCGAAGAAGGCCGCCATGACGGCAGCGCGTGCCAGTGCCCTGTTCATCGGTGCCCTCCCAGGCTCTCGTGGAGTGCCAGCATCTGGGTGACGCTGGCCTGCCAGGTGTACTGCTCGGCGCGCAGGCGAGCCGCCCGGCGCAGGTCTGGGGACAGCCGCGCGGCCAGCCGTTCGACGGCGTCGGCGATCCCGACGGCGTCCGGCGGCCCGTACTCGCCGCAGCTGGCGTCCACGAGTTCGTGGGCCCCACCGCGGTTGGAGGTGACCACCGGGGTGCCACAAGCCAGCGCTTCCAGCACGGCCAGCCCGAAGGTCTCCGAGGGGCACACGGACAGCGAGACGTCGCTCGCCGCGAAGCGCTGGGCCACCTCGTCACGTCCCTCGACGAATCCGTGGAAGACGACGGGTGTGTCGCCTGCCTGGTGGCGCATCTTCTCCAGGTCCGGCCCGACGCCGTACATGTTGAGCTGGATGGGGACGCCACGCCGGTGCAGCTCCACGGCGGCCGCGACGCCCAGCTCGGGATTCTTCTCGTGGGACATCCGCCCCACGTAGCAGAGCTTCACCAGTCCGTCGTCTCGGGGTTCACCGGCGCCGGTGTGGAAGGTCTCGAGGTCCACCCCGAGGGGAACCTTCCACAGGTTGGCCCCCAGGTCTGCGAACTCCTCTCGGGCATAGTCGCTGGTGACGACGACGGCGTCGAACTCCTTGACCAGGCGGCGATTCAGGGCGCCGACGGCCGTCTCGACCCCGAACTGTGCCCGCAACCATCCTGCCAGCATGTCGTCGAGGCGCTCATGGCTGAACAGCACCGAACCGACGCCGTGATGCCGGGCCCACCGGGCCGCCGGCGACAGGGTCCACTTGTCACTGACCTCGATGGTGGTGGGATTGAACCTCTCGAGCACTTTCAGCGCCCGCCACGGGGCGGCGATCATCCGGTAGTCGCGCGAGACCCGGGGGGCCCGGACCTGCACCACGATGCCGTTCTCCGTCTCGGTGGTGCTGTCCCGCTCCCCCGGGATGACCAGGATCCGTTCGTGACCGGCGGCAACATAGCCCTTGCCCAGCTGGTCGATCGCGACGCGCATCCCACCCGAGACCGGACCGACGAAATTGGCCAGTTGGGCGATGCGCAGTGTCATGCCCCCGAGCCTACCGGGGACGGCTTCGAATACGACGAAGGGCGCCCCACCAGTGGTGGGGCGCCCTTCGCCAAGGGTCGAGCGGAGGCTCAGGCCTCTTCGGTCTTCGCCTCGACGGCATTGGTGAAGCCAGCGGCCTCGGCGGCCTCGGCGGAGTTGAACCACACCTCGGCGACGGTCTGCTCGTACCACTGCGACTCGGGCGTGTGGAAGAGCATGGAGTCCTTGTTGCCCTTGATGTCAAAGCCCTCGGGGGCGTTCTCGCCCACGAAGGAGCCCTCGCCGAACTCGGCAGCCTCGGTGGCATCCTTGGCCTCGACGGCCTCCGTGTCGGCCAGCGGAGCGGCCTTGGCGATGTCGGCCTTGACGTCCTCGGCCTTGGCGGCCTTGGACTTCGACGGCTGCTTGACGACGGCCTCGGTCACCAGCTCGATGATGGCCATCGGGGCATTGTCGCCCTGACGGTTTCCGATCTTGGTGATGCGGGTGAAGCCACCGTCGCGCTCGGCCATGGCCGGGGCGATCTCGGTGAACAGGGTGTGCACGATGCTCTGGTCGGTGATGGTCTTCAGCACCTGACGACGGTTGTGCAGGTCGCCGCGCTTGGCCTTGCTGATCATCCGCTCGGCCAGGGGACGAACGCGCTTGGCCTTCGTCTCGGTGGTGGTGATGCGGCCGTGCTCGAACAGCTGGCTGGCCAGGTTGGCCAGGATGATCCGCTCGTGGGTGGGCGATCCGCCGAGGCGGGGACCCTTGGTGGGTGTAGGCATGTCAGTTCTCCAGGTTCTTGGTCAGCGGAGCGGTCAGTACTGCTCGGTCTCGGTGAAGTCCTCTTCGCCCTCGGGCTCGTCCTCGTAGTTGGCAGCAGCCAAGGGATCGAAGCCGGGAGCGGAGTCCTTCAGCGAAAGGCCCATCTCGTGAAGCTTCAGCTTCACCTCGTCGATGGACTTGGAGCCGAAGTTGCGGATGTCGAGGAGGTCCTGCTCGCTGCGCGAGACGAGCTCACCCACGGTGTGGATGCCCTCGCGCTTCAGGCAGTTGTAGGAGCGAACCGTGAGGTTCAGGTCCTCGACCGGCAGGGCCAGGTCCTGCGCCAGCTGCTCGTCGACGGGCGACGGGCCGATCTCGACACCCTCGGCGTCGACATTCAGCTCGCGCGCCAGGCCGAAGAGCTCGACCAGGGTGCGTCCGGCGGATGCCACGGCGTCACGGGGACGGATGGCGGGCTTGGTCTCGACGTCGACGATGAGCTTGTCGAAGTCGGTGCGCTGCTCGACTCGGGTGGCCTCGACCTTGTAGGTGACCTTCAGCACGGGGCTGTAGATCGAGTCGACCGGGATGCGACCGATCTCGGCGTCGGGGTTGTTGTTGAGCACGCTGGAGACGTAGCCACGGCCACGCTCCACGACCAGCTCCATCTCGAGCTTGCCGTTGTCGTTCAGCATCGCGATGTGCAGATCCGGGTTGTGGATCTCCACGCCGGCCGGCGGCTGGATGTCGGCGGCGGTGACCGCACCGGCACCCTGCTTGCGCAGGTACATGGTGACGGGCTCGTCCTCCTCCGAGGACAGCACCAGACCCTTGAGGTTCAGGATCACCTCGGTGACGTCCTCGACGACACCCTCAATGGTCGAGAACTCGTGCTGGTTGCCCTCGACCTTGATGCTGGTCACGGCCGCGCCCGGGATGGACGACAGCAGGGTGCGACGCAGCGAGTTGCCCAGGGTGTAGCCGAAGCCAGGCTCCAGGGGCTCGATGATGAAGCGCGAACGGTATTCGCCGATCACTTCTTCCGACAGGGTCGGACGCTGTGCGATGAGCATGTACTTTCCTTTTCTCCAGGTCCCCCGCTATATGAGGACCATGTGATGCACCACCCGATAGGTGATGGTGCAGGGTAGTTGACGGCCCCTTGCGGGACCGCCAACCAAAGGTCAGAGCCGAAGGCCCCGGCCGGGGCGGACGTGGGCCCGCCCCGATGGGATCACTTCGAGTAGAGCTCGACGATCATCTGCTCCTGGACATCCACGGTGATCTGCTCACGAGTGGGCAGCTGGTGGATCAGGATGCGCATCTTGTTGGGACGCACGTCCATCCAGGCGGGAACCTCGCGCTCGCCATGGATCTCACGGGCCACCACCAGCGGGTGCAGGTCCATGGACTTCGGGCGGACGTCGATGACGTCGTACTGGCTGACGCGGAAGCTGGGGATGTTCACCTTCTGGCCATTGACCAGGAAGTGACCGTGCACCACGAGCTGGCGTGCCTGACGACGGGTCGAGGCGAAGCCGGCGCGGTAGATGACGTTGTCCAGACGGCTCTCGAGGATCTGGAGCAGGGCGTCACCCGTCTTGCCGGGCACGCGGTCGGCCTCGGCGTAGTAGCGACGGAACTGCTTCTCCAGCACGCCATAGGCGTAACGAGCCTTCTGCTTCTCCCTGAGCTGCAGCGAGTACTCGGAGTCCTTGACGCGGCCGCGGCCGTGGACGCCCGGCGGGTAGGGGCGCTTCTCGAATGCCTTGTCGTTGCCGACCAGGTCGGTCCCGTAGCGACGGGACTTCTTGGTCATGGGGCCGGTGTAACGGGCCATTGTTGATCAGTCCTTTTCTGTGTTCTCGGGATCAGACGCGACGGCGCTTGGGCGGGCGGCAGCCGTTGTGGGGCACGGGGGTGACGTCGGCAATGGCGCCGACCTCGAGCCCGATGGCTCCCAGCGAACGGATGGCGGTCTCGCGGCCGGAGCCGGGTCCCTTGACGAAGACGTCCACGCGCTTCATGCCGTGGTCCATCGCACGACGACCAGCGGCCTCAGCGGCCATCTGGGCGGCGAAGGGGGTCGACTTGCGCGAGCCCTTGAAGCCGACGGTGCCGGCAGAGGCCCACGCAATCACAGCACCGGTGGGATCGGTGATGGCGATGATCGTGTTGTTGAACGTGCTCTTGATGTGGGCCTGTCCAGCAACCACATTCTTCTTTTCCTTGCGGCGCACCTTGGTCTTTGCGGCGGCGCCCTTACGGCCTGCAGTAGCCATGGGTCAGTTTTCTCCTGGAATCTGTCGTGTCTGCACCAACCGGAAGGTCAGCGCGCCTTCTTCTTGCCGGCGACGGCCTTCTTCTTGCCCTTGCGGGTACGAGCGTTGGTGCGGGTGCGCTGGCCGCGAACCGGAAGACCGGAGCGGTGACGACGACCCTGGTAGGTGCCGATCTCGATCTTGCGACGGATGTCGGCAGCAACCTCGCGGCGGAGGTCACCTTCGGTCTCGTAGTTGGCCGCAATGTGGTCACGCAGGGCAACCAGCTGCTCGTCGGTGAGGGTGTGGACACGGAGGTCACCGGAAATACCGGTGGCGTCCAGGGTCTCCTTGGCACGGGTCTTGCCGATGCCGAAGATGTAGGTCAGGGCGACCTCGAGACGCTTTTCGCGCGGGAGGTCGACACCAATGAGGCGTGCCATCAGGCGGTTACCTTTCAATTTCCAGCCCAGTTCCCATTTCTGGGAGCTCCCTCGTTTCCAGCGAGTTGAGGAGCTTTCGGTCTTGGGCCGCGAAGGTGTGTGGCGTGACGCGTCCCCGATGCCTTGTGGAGTTCCGGTGCGGATCTCCGTCGGGGCCCTGGCCTTCGCCCAGGGGTGCGACCGGTATTCATCTCCGGCCTTGCGTTCACGTTGTTGATTTGTCTGGCAGGTGGTTCACCGTCGAAACGGTGGGTGACCTTGCACCTGCGATGTTCTGCGAGTCACCGCCCATTGCCCGTCGAGCCGGGGCTCTCGGGGCGGCATTGCCTGGCTGGTCAGCCCTGGCGCTGCTTGTGGCGCGGGTTGTCGCAGATCACCATCACGCGACCGTGCCGGCGAATCACCTTGCACTTGTCGCAGATCTTCTTGACGCTCGGCTGAACCTTCATTCGAGAGTCTCTTTCGGATCATCGAACCGGTGTGGGCACAGGGCTTCCCCCGGTTCTGTGGTGGATGTGTCTGCTGGGCGACGATGCCGCCCGTCAGATCACTTGTGGCGGTAGACGATGCGTCCGCGAGTCAGGTCATAGGGGGACAGTTCGACCACGACTCGGTCAGACGGGAGGATGCGAATGTAGTGCTGACGCATCTTGCCGCTGATCGTGGCGAGCACCTTGTGACCGTTGACCAGCTCGACGCGGAACATCGCGTTGGGCAGGGACTCGACCACGGTTCCCTCAAGCTCGAGGGCTCCCTCTTTCTTTGCCATGAACTCTCAATCTCTTCGATTGCAGCCCCATCCGGTTGGACATGGGCACGAACGATCGCCTGGACACAGGTGACCGACACACCACTCTACGCCAGCCGTCCATCGGCACCAAATCCGGCGGCTAGGGTGGATCCATGGCCTACTACAGCGTTGTGTACACCTATGGACCCGACCAGGCGACGCAGGACGAGAACCGTCCCCGTCACCGCGCCTTCCTCGGTCAGCTGGCCGAATCCGGGAGCCTTGTGGCCTCCGGCCCGCTGGTGGGCACCAGCCCCGGCCGGGCGCTGCTCGTGATGCAGGGCGATTCCGCCGACGCGCTGCGCCAGCTGCTCAGCCAGGACCCTTTCCAGAAGCTGGGCCAGGTCGAGGACGTGCAGGTCGACGAGTGGAATCCCGTGATCGGCATCCTTTCCGGGAAGTGACCTGACCGGCCCGACACCATGGGGCGTCGGGCCGCGGGTCTCACCCGCAGTGCAGTTGACGCTCGACGAGTCGTGCCGTCGCGTCCGGGTCGTCCTGCAGACGTTCGCGCAACCCGTCGTCCTCGAAGGCGCGCAACATGTCCGCCTGCGCGTCCAAACATCCGGTCGTCGGTCCCCCGCCAGCCCAGCGGCACCCGGACCAGGGCCGAGCGGTTGCGCTCACCCCAGCAGATCGATGTCGGCGCCTCCTGATGGGGAACCAGCCGCAGGAAACTGGTGGGCACGGTGTTGCCGAAGGCGGTCAGCGCCGGAGCAGCTTCCAACAGCCCGGCGATGGCGCGGCGCGCCGGATCGCTCAGCCCCTCCTCACCGGCGAGCAGGTTCACTGCGTCGCGGACCAGACGCAGGTGCACGTGCATCCCCGGGCCGGCCTGACGACCATGATCTTGGGGGCAAAGGTCACCAACAGGCCGCGCCGATGTGCCACCTCCCGAAGGATCCATTTCGCGACGCCCAGCTGGTCGGCCGCATCCTCCACGGGGGACAGGCAGGAACTCGATCTCCTGCTGCACCATCTGCCGGTCACCGTCAAGATGTTGCCCACCTCGGCGTGACCGTACTTCACCTGCCCACCGGTGGAGGCGATCAGGGCCAGGGCCTACTGACGCACCTCGGCCCACTTCGAGAAGGGTTGCGCTTCGTGGTATACCTCACCCGCTGGAGGTGCTCCTCGGAGTTGATGACGAAGTGGAGTGCCTTCAGCCGCCCGTCGCCCGCGTCATATCGCAGGGTGAGCATCCCGATCCCCTGCTCCCGCACGTAACGGACCAGGTCCTCGCGGGTGAATTCGGCCTGTGGCTTGCCCAGTGCCTGGACGATCGGGTTGGGGTTCAGTGCGACGGACGGATGCTGGGACACGTGACGCTCCTCGGTCTGGATGACTGTCCATCGATCCCGTCCCGCCACTGCGACGAAGGGCAATGGCCCGGCCGTGTGAATCTCCGCACACCCGGCGCCCCGTGGGCCCCGGTTCAGAGCAGCCCGAAGGCCAGCACCAGCACGATCAACACCGACAGGGCGGTGATAGCCGCGCCCACCTTCAGGGCGAACTGCGCATTCATCCCGGCGGGCGCGAGGTCACCGGGGGCCGTGCTGGTCTGCTGGCGAACCATCTCCGGGTCCGAATAGGTCTGCTTGGCGGGCAGGTGCTCGACGACGGGCACCAGCTCCCCCAGTGTCTGGGCTCCGTACAGCTCGTCCAGCAGCGTCCGGTAGCTGTCGCCGTCGATGTCTCCGCTGGTGAAGGCGTCGTTGAGCCGTTTGGTGAGGTCCTCGCGTTCGGCCTCGTCCACCGGGCGTGCCGGCTGGCTGCGGTACTTGGAGGAGATCGGAAGGTTGCTCACTCCTCCACCCTAACGTCCTTCCCGTCCCCCGGACCCTCCCCCACGTCCCCCGAGCCTGTCGAGGGGAACAGACCGGTGTGGTGGGCGGCGAAGGCCAACAGGTCCGCACACTCGGCCGCCAGCACCGACGGTGGCTTGCTGGCCAGCCCATGCCCGGTCGCCTCCTCGATCCGCGCGACGACCGGAGCGGCTCCGCCCTGGGCAGCCTGCAGCGCGGCCGCGAACTTGTAGGAGTGCGCGGGCACCACCCGGTCGTCGTGGTCACTGGTCAGCACCAGGGTGGCCGGGTAGCTGGTGCCGGGTGTGATGTTGTGCAGCGGAGACCAGGCCAGGATCCGTCCGAAGTCCGCGGCATCGTCGGGATTGCCGTAGTCACTTGCCCAGGCCCTGCCGACGGTGAACTTGTGGAAGCGCAGGGCGTCGAGCACCCCGACGTGCGGCAGGGCGACGGCGAACAGGTCCGGGCGCTGGGTCATCACGGCTCCCACCAGCAGGCCCCCATTGCTCTTGCCGTGGACGGCCAACTGCTCCGGCGTGGTGAGCTCCCGGGCGACGAGGTCCTCCGCGACGGCGATGGCATCGTCGAAGACATTCTGCTTGTGCTCCCGGATCCCCGCCTCGTACCAGCTCCGGCCGAACTCGCCTCCACCCCGGAGATTGGCGATGGCCAGCAAGCCCCCGGCGGCCAGCCACCCCGGCCAGGGGGCGCGGTGGTCCAGCTGCACCGGAGTGTTGAATCCGCCGTAGCCGTAGAGGATCGTGGCCCGTGGCTCGGACAGGTCCAGCCCGTCGGGGACGACGAGGAAGTAGGGGACGCTGGTACCGTCGGCGCTGGTGGCCCGGCGACGCTCCACCCGGAAGCCGGGCGCAGTCCAGTCCCCCGTCGGCGCCGGGAGCTCGTCCAGCTTCCCGGTGGATGCGGCCAGCCGCCACGCGTGGCTCGGATCGGTCAGGGTGCTGAGCTGCAGGAAGACCTCGTCGCTGGTGCTGCGGGTATTCACGGACGCCAAGACGCCCGGAGGCAGCTGGACCTGCCCCAGATCACGGGCCCCACCATCCCCCAGATCCCAGCGATGCAGCACGCTGCTGGCGTCCTCCAACGAGTGGACCAGCAGGGTCTGTCCGGCGAGCCAGGCACCCACGATGGGCGAAGCCCCTTCCGACACCACTTCCCGCAGGTTCCAGTCGCGCTGGTCCACGGCCACGACTCGCCCATGCGGGGCGTCGTCGTCGGTCTGGAAGTACAGCTCCCCGTCTGCGGTGGCGATGTACTCCCACCGGTCCCGCGCCGTGTCGATCAGCTCCACCGGTTCGGCGTCCACGACGCTCTCCCCGCCCTGCTCGTGCACCGGGAAGAGCCACAGCCGGTTGGCCCTTTCGGTCCCAGTGGCCAGGTGCGTCACCAGCCATCGTTCGTCGTCGCTGAGCTGCATCCAGGGCAGTACCTGCGGGTCCAACTCGAAGTCCGCGACGAGGACGTTCTGAGAGGGGTCGTCGCCCACCCGATGGACCTTGATCCGGCACCCCGGCAGGGCCCGGGTCTCAGTCCCCTCGGCCCGTCCGGCACCCGGGAAGTCCAGGTAGGCATAGGAGTTGCCGTCGGGCAGCCAGACTGCGGTGCTGAACTTGGTGACGGCCTCGACGTCGTCGACGGGTTGCCCGTCCGGCGTGACCAGGCTGATCCGGGTCCAGTCCGCCCCGGCATCGCTGCGGCCGACCGCCACCATGGTGGCCTGCGGGTTGACGCTGACGAAGGCCAGTGAAGAGCTGCCGCCCTCGCTCCAGGTGTTCGGGTCCACCAGAACCCTGCCGCCCGCCAGCAGCTCGTCGGCACTGTCGGCGACGTGGAGCACGGCCTGATGGGCCATGCCGTCATGGCGTTGCTGGAAGTAGAGGCCCTTCGAGCACCACGGCGCGGACCACCGGGGACGCGCGGTCACCCGCGCCATCACATCGTCGAAGAAGCCCCGGTGCGGCAGCTGGGCCAGCTGCTCGGCCGCGAAGGCGCGTTGCTCGGCGACCCAGGCGCGCGTCCCCTCGGAGTCCACGTCCTCCAACCACCGGTAGGGATCCGCGATCCGCTGTCCGTGCAGATCCTCGACGACCCCACAGGTGCTGGTGCCCGGGCTGGTGAGGTGGCTGTGCTCCATTCCACCACCCTAGCCCCCACCCTAGCCAGCGGGCTGTTGGTCCGTGGCAACGCGAAATCATCCGGAGAAATTCACACCGCCGGTGGGAATGTGGCGTATTGCGCCTGTTGAATCAGCATCCCAGCCGTTAGCGTGGATTGCGAACGGATCCGCCGGGCGCTGCCGCCCGGCCCCTGGGCAGACGGCCTCGGGACGGTCCTCGTCGAAAGGAAATCTGATGGCGACACTCGTCGTGCTCGGCTCCGGCATCATGGCCACGGCCCTGGCCACCCCCTTCACCGACAACGGGCACACGGTCCGTCTGGTCGGCACCCACCTGGACCGCGAGATCATCGACTCGATCCAGAAGACCGGCATCCACCCCAATCTGCAGCTCAAGGTGCCCGAGGGCACCGAGGCCTACCAGCTCGAGGACGCCGACAAGGCCTTCGAGGGCGTCGACCTCGTGATGAGCGGTGTCAACTCCTTCGGCGTCGAGTGGGCCGGTGAGCAGCTCGCCGGGCTGCTGCGCCCCGGCATGCACGTGATGGCGCTGGCCAAGGGCCTGCGCGCCGACGACGAGGGCAACCTGGAGATCCTGCCGAACGTGTTGGCCAACCAGCTCCCCGAGGAACTGCGCAAGCAGGTCACCTTCTCCGCCATCGCCGGTCCGTCGATCGCCGGCGAAGTGGCGGTCCACCGCCACACCTGCGTGACCTTCACCGGCAAGGACCAGCAGGTCCTGGACATGTGGAAGGAACTCTTCGAGACCGACTACTACCATGTCTGGACCAGCACGGACTTCATGGGCATCGAGCTGATGGCCGCCACCAAGAACTGCTATGCCTTCGGTGCCGGCTTCATGCACGGAACCCTCAAGCGCCTGCAGGACGAGAAGGTTGCCGGCTGGGACAGCCCGTATGTGAACTACAACTACGGCGCGGCCATCTTCGGCCAGGCCTCCATCGAGATGCAGGAGTGGCTGCAGCTGCTCGAGTGCGACCCGCAGACCGTGATGGGCATCGCCGGCATCGGTGACTGCTTCGTCACCTCCATGGGTGGCCGCAATGTCAAGGTGGGCACCCTGGTGGGCGAGGGCATTACCTTCAGCGAGGCCAAGGCCAAGATGCCCGGTGTCACCCTGGAGGGCGCCACCTGCATCGTCGTGGTCGGCAAGGCGCTCAAGGCGCTCACCGAGCGTGGCGTCGTGCCCGCCGAGAAGTTCCCGCTGCTGCGCCACCTCTACGAGGTCGTCGGTGAGGACCAGGCCGTCGACGTCCCCTGGAAGAAGTTCTTCGGCACCCACGGCGACGGCCGCTGACGCCCAGCAAGACCAACGACGGACGGGCCCCGCGGGGTCCGTCCGTCGTCGTCCCAGGGCTCAGAAGAGTCCGACGATCTCACCGTTCTCGTCGATGTCGATCCGCTCCGCAGCCGGGTGCTTGCCCAGACCGGGCATGGTGCGCATCTCACCGCAGATCGCGTACACATAGCCGGCGCCGGCCGCAAGCCGCACTTCGCGCACGGGCAGGGTCCAGCCGGTCGGCGCCCCGCGCAGTGCCGGGTCATGCGAGATGGACAGGTGGGTCTTGGCGATCACCACCGGCAGGTTCCCATAGCCGAGTTCCTCGAAGAGGGCCACATCCTTGCGGGCCTGCACGGTGAACTCGACGCCGTCGGCGCCGTAGACACCGGTGGCCACCTTGTGCAGCTTGGTCTCGATCGAGTCCTGTTCCTCGTAGCTGAACCGGAAGTCGGTCTGCTCACCACAGGCCTCCTCCACCACCCGGGCCAGCTCCAGGGCACCTTCCCCACCGTCGACGACGTGGGTGGAGGCGGCCACCCGCGCCCCGGCCTGCTCGGCGATCTCCCGGATGGCCGAGATCTCGTCCTCATGGTCGGTCGGGAAGACATTGATCGCCACCACGGGGGCAACGCCGAAGCCGCGCACGATCTCGATGTGCTTGCGCAGGTTGTCCGCACCGGCCCGGACATCGTCGGGATTGTCCTCGAGCATCTCAGGTGGCAGTGGCTTGCCGGCCACCACCTTGTACCGGCCGGAGTGGGTCTTGAGGGCGCGCACCGTGGTGACCAGGACGGCCGCATCCGGGTGGAGGCCGGAGACCCGACACTTGACGTTGAAGAAGCGCTCGGCCCCCATGTCCGCACCGAAGCCAGCCTCGGTGAGCAGGTAGTCGCTCGTCCGGATGCCCAGCTGGTCCGCGATCACCGACGAGTTGCCGGTGGCGATGTTGCCGAAGGGGCCCGCGTGGATCAGCACGGGTGTGTTCTCCGTGGTCTGCATCAGGTTGGGCTTGATGGCCTCCCGCATGATGACGGTCATCGAACCAGCGGCCTTCAGGTCCTCCGCGGTGACGGGGCGACGGTCCCGGGTGTACCCGATGACGATGCGTCCGAGCCGCTCGCGCAGGTCCCGGAGCGAGGTGGCCAGCGCCAGGCACACCCCCACCTCACTGGCCGCCGTGATGTCGAAGCCTGACTGGCGCGGAATGCCGTCCAGCTTGGCGCCGAGCCCGACGACGATGTTGCGCAGGGCCCGGTCGTTCATGTCGACCACCCGGCGCCAGCTGATCGAGTGCGGGTCGATCCCCAGCTCGTTGCCGTGGTGGAGGTGGTTGTCGATCATCGCCGCCAGCAGGTCATGCGCCGTGGTGATGGCGTGGAAGTCACCGGTGAGGTGCAGGTTCAGCGTCTCCATCGGCAATACCTGGGAAAAGCCTCCGCCGGCGGCGCCACCCTTGACCCCGAAGGTGGGGCCCAGCGACGGCTGGCGCAGCGCCAGCATGGACCGGCGCCCGATCCTGGCCAGTCCCTGGGCCAGCCCCACCGCAGTGGTGGTCTTGCCCTCACCCAACGGTGTGGGGGTGAGCGCGGTGATGACCACGTACTTGGCCTTGGGGCACGCGGACAGGTCATCGATTGCCCCGAGGTGGATCTTGGCCACATGACGGCCATGGTGTTCCACCCTGCTGGCGTCGATTCCGCCCGCTGCTGCCACCTGGTCGATCGGCAGCAATGCGGCGGCGCGGGCAATCTCAAGATCCGTCGGCAAAGTCATCTTGGTCACCCCGCCAGTCAACACCAAAGAACTTTGCGGCGCACGCAGCGACGGCGAAAGATACCCCAGTTCTCGGGGCTGGAGGATCCATGGGCACGAGAAGCCTCCTACCAGTGGCTCAGATGACCTACAAGCGGGACAGAATGAACCATGACCATCCCCCGGTGCGCTCGCGCATTGGCCGCTGCAGGCCCACTGCTCACGGTGACCGCCTGTCACCAGGCCCCCACCCAGACACCTCAGCAGCCGCTCGAGCAATCGACCGCGCCGTCATCCACGAGCAGCACCAGTGCCAGGCCCCGTAAGGCATCGGTGGTGATGAATGGTGACCTGCTGTGGCACAACACCCTGTGGTTCGGGGCGCACGAGGACGCGGTCACCGCCGGCCGACGTGGAAGCCAGGAGATGGATTTCGGGCCGACCCTGGCCGCCCTGAAGGGCGTGGTGGCCGGAGCAGACCTGGCCATCTGCCACAACGAGGTCCCCACCGCCCCGCCGGGCGGCCCGTACCACTCCTACCCCGCCTTCTCGGCGCCTCCGCAGACGCTGCGCGCGGTCAAGGACCTGGGCTACGACCTGTGCACCACGGCCTCCAACCACAGCCTCGACCAAGGCTACGACGGCCTGAAGCGCACCCTGGACCAGATGGACGCGCTGGGGCTGCAGCACGTCGGAACCGCGCGTTCGGCACGTGAGGCGGACACCCCGGTGATCCACACCACCCCGGGCGGCGTCCGGATCGCCGTGGTGGAGGGCGCCTATGGCACCAACGGCATTCCCGTCCCGGCCACCCGCCCCTGGGTCTGGGCGGGGATCGAGCAGGCGTCCTTGCTGCGGCGGGCCCGGGCGGCGCGGCAGGCGGGGGCGGAGATCGTCCTGGTGGCCGTGCATGGCGGCGACGAGTACCGGGCCCAACCCAACCAGCAACAGCGGGCACTGGCCGAGGCGCTCACCGCTTCCGATGACGTGGGCCTGGTCTACGGCCACCATGTGCACGTGGTGCAACCCATCACCCGGGTGAACGGCAAATGGGTGGTCTACGGGCTGGGCAACCTGGTGGCCCAGCACCTGACCTCCGTCCCGCGTGCCCAGGAGGGAATCACCACGCGCTTCACCTTCGTCCAAGGGCCCACCGGGCGGTTCACGGTGGGCACCGCCGAGTACTTCCCCACCCTCACCACGCACTACTCGCCGGGCGCGCCCGCACGGGTGCTCCTGGTCAACCAGCAGCTGAAGGCAGGATTCGACGATCGTGAACGATTGGTGCAGGCCCGCGCGCACACCGCAGAGAGTGTGAACCTCCTGACGGCGAACAAGGGCCTCACCCAGAGGTGAGGCCCTCGTCGGTTCGGAGAGTCGAGTTGGTCAGTCGGCCAGCGGACCGAAGGGAAGGCCGCGGGCCGACAGTTCCGCCTCGCCGCCGTCGAGTTCGGTCAGGACCCACAGGCCCTTCTTCGTCACCGTCATGGTGTTCTCCCAGTGCGATGCCCAGGAGCCGTCATTGGTGACCACGGTCCAGTCGTCCTCGAGCGTGACGGCATCCTCGCTGCCCAGGGTGACCATCGGCTCGATGGCAAGCACCAGGCCCTCGACGATCTTGGGGCCCTTGCCCGCCTTGCCGAAGTTGGGGACGTCCGGCGGCTGGTGCATGGCCGTGCCGATGCCGTGCCCGGTGTATTCGCGCACGATCCCGTAGTCGAGGCCGTGCGACAGGATCGACACCTCAACGGCGTGCGAGATGTCGCCGACACGTCCACCCAGGTGGGCGGCACCGATTCCCGCCCACATGGACTCACGAGTGTGCTCGCTGAGCTGCCGGCAGGCCTCGTCCACCTCGCCCACCAGGAAGGTGCGCGCGGCGTCGCCGTGCCAGCCGTCGAGGATCGCACCGAAGTCGACGCTGACGATGTCACCCTCGACGAGCTTTCGCTCCCCCGGGATGCCGTGCACGATCTCCTCGTCCACGGAGATGCAGGCCACACCCGGGTAGGGCGGGTAGCCCCATTCGGCACCGTAGTTGAGGAAGTTCGACGTCGCTCCCTGTTGTGCGAGCATCTCGCGCGCCAGACCATCCAGCTCACCGGTGGTGACGCCGGGGGCGACATGGCGCTCGAGCTCGGCCAGGATCCGGGCGACGACCAGCCCGGCCTTGCGCATCCGGATGATCTGTTCGGGCTTCTTCAGCTCGATGCCACGGGAGAACATCAGGCGCTGTACTTGTCGAGGGCGGCGAAGATGCGCCCGGCGACCTCGTCGACGGTGCCCTCACCATTGACGCGGACCAGCAGCCCGCGCTCCTCGTAGGTGGCCAGCAGCGGGGCCGTCTCCTCGGTGTAGACCTCCATCCGGCGCCGGATCGTGGTCTCGTTGTCATCGGCCCGGCCCTCGATCTCGGCCCGCTTGACCAGGCGGTCGATCAGGGTCTCGGGGTCGGTCTCCAGGCACAGCACGCAGTCCAGGTGGCGCTTGGCGTCCTCCAGGATGATGTCGAGCGCCTCCACCTGGTCGGTGGTGCGCGGGTAGCCGTCGAGCAGCCAGCCGTTGTGCGCGTCGTCCTCCAGCAGACGCTTGGCCACCACGGCGGTGGTGATCACGTCGGGGACGAACTCACCGGCGCTGATCAGCTGGTGCACCCGCTGGCCCAGCGGCGTCTTCGCGGCGATGTTGGCGCGGAAGATCGCCCCGGTGGAGATCGCGGGGATGCGGTAGTGGTTGGCGATCAGCTTCGCCTGGGTGCCCTTGCCGGCGCCCGGGGCGCCCATGATCAGCAGTCTCACTTGAGGAATCCTTCGTAGTTGCGTTGCTGGAGCTGGCTCTCGATCTGCTTGACCGTGTCGAGGGCCACACCCACGATGATGAGGATGGACGTGCCGCCGAACGGGAAGTTGGCCGCGGCGCCCAAGGTCATGAAGGCGATGGTGGGAATCAACGCGATCAGGGCCAGGTACAGCGAGCCCGGCGCGGTCAGGCGGGAGAGCACGTAGGCGAGGTAGTCCTCGGTCGGCTTGCCCGCGCGAATGCCGGGGATGAAGCCACCGTACTTCTTCATGTTGTCGCTGATCTCCACCGGGTCGAAGGTGATGGCGACGTAGAAGTAGGTGAACGCGATGATCAACAGGAAGTAGACCGCGTTGTAGATGGGCTGGTGGTTGCCGCCACTGCCGGTGAAGTTGGCATTGATCCAGCGGGCCGCAGGTGTGTCCTTCTGGAAGGTGGCGTAGAGCACCGGCAGGTACAGCATCGAGGAGGCGAAGATGACCGGGATCACGCCGGCCTGGTTGACCTTCAGCGGGATGTAGGTGGTGGTGCCACCGAACAGGCGCTTGCCCACCATGCGCTTGGCGTACTGCACCGGGATGCGGCGCTGCGCTTGCTCGACGAAGATGATGGCCGCCATCACCAGCAGGCCGATGGCCAGCACGAGCCCGAAGACCAGCCAGGCGTTCGCGCCGGTGCGCGCGGTCTTGATGGACCACAGCGAGGTGGGGAACTGGGCGGCGATCTGGGTGAAGATCATGATGGACATGCCGTTGCCGACACCGCGATCGGTGACCAGCTCACCCATCCACATGATGATGGAGGTGCCGGCGGTCATCACGAGCACCATCACGATGATCGGGAAGATGCCCTCGTCGTACATGATCCCGTCGCAACCGGGGAAGAGCTGCCCGTTGCGCGCCATGGTGACGAAGGCGGTGGCGTTCAGCACGGCCAGGACCAGCGTCAGGTAGCGCGTGTACTGGGTGATCTTCTGCTGGCCGGAGGCGCCCTCCTTCTTCAGCGTCTCCAGGCGCGGGATCACCACGGTCAACAGCTGCAGGATGATGGAGCTGGTGATGTAGGGCATGATGCCCAGCGCGAAGATCGACAGCTGCAGCAGCGCACCACCCGAGAACAGGTTGATGATCGAGTAGAGCCCCGCGCTGGACCCGTCCTGCGCGATGCGACGGCACTCGTCGATCCGCTCCAGGTTGACATTGGGCGTGGGCACGCTGGAGCCCAGACGGAAGACCGCGAGGATGAACAGGGTGAACAGGATCTTCTTGCGAAGGTCCGGTGACCTGAACGCGTTTCCAAAGGCTGAAAGCATTGGGCAGGACTCTCTTCGATCGTTCCGTGGAACGCACGGGCGTGCGTCCCCGGGGGCTCGGGCAGCCGGCGTCACAGACGTGCAGCCGCGCCAGCCTATCAACTGGCCCGACACTTCCCACATTTCGAGTGCCCGGGACACCCACCCGGGTTATCACGTCACGGAATGACAACGATTGTGTGTCACCCCGCGAACGGTTCTTCCACTCATCGGTTCAGGCATGTAGCTTTCCTGCCATATGCCGGAGCGCACCCCAATGATGCACACGCGACGGCTGCTCGAATTGACCGGGGCTCCGGCCCCGCCACACAGGAGGCACCACATGCGAGCACGACGCTCACTGGCCGCCGCTGCACTGGTCACCATCGCGTTCACCGCGACGGCCTGCGGCGGATCCACCGACAATGCCGGCAATGGCGCCGGCGCCGACGGCCCCGCCAAGGACGGCGGAGCCATCACGATTCGAGGCTGTACGCCCGAGAACCCGCTCATCGGTTCCAACACCACCGAGGTCTGCGGTGGCAACGTCATCGACGCCGTCACGTCCAAGCTGGTGCGCTACAACAGCGACACTGCCGCACCGGAGAACGATCTGGCCGAATCCATCGAGACCACCGACAACAAGGTCTTCACGGTCAAGCTGAAGAAGGACCGCAAGTTCTCGGACGGCACTCCGGTCCAGGCCAAGAACTTCGTGGACGCCTGGAATTTTGCCGCCTACGCCCCCAATGGCCAGCAGAACGGCTACTTCTTCGAGCCGGTCGCCGGCTTCGCCGATCTGCAGTGCCCCGATGAGGAGTGCAAGACCAAGCCGAAGACCAACAAACTCTCCGGCCTGAAGGTTGTCGACGACTCGACATTCACCATCACCACCTCCGAGGCGGTCTCGAACCTGCCGGTGCGTCTGGGCTACTCGGCCTTCGTGCCACAGCCCGACGCCTTCTTCACCGACCCCAAGTCCACTGAGTTCGGCAAGATGCCGGTTGGCGCCGGTCCCTTCAAGGTGACCAGCAACACTGCCACCGAGATCGTGCTCGAGAAGAACCCCGAGTACACCGGCGACTTCAAGGCCCACGTCGACAAGGTCACCTACCGCATCTACAACGATGCTGCCGCCGCCTACACCGAAGTGGTGGCCGACCAGCTCGACTTCACGGACATCATTCCCTCGGACCAGCTGGCAGGTGACCAGTGGAAGGCTCAGCTGGGTGATCGCACCGTCGTGCGTGACTCGGGCGTGCACCAGACCCTGACCTTCACCCCGAACGACGAGCAGCTCAAGAAGCCGGAGATCCGCAAGGCGATCAGCCAGGCCATCGACCGCAAGACCATCACGGAGAAGGTCTTCAACGGCACACGCACTCCTGCCACCAGCTGGGTCTCCCCCGTGGTCGACGGCTACAAGGAAGGTGCCTGTGGCGACGCATGCACCTTCGACAAGGACGCCGCCAAGAAGGCATACGACGCGGCCGGCGGTTACAAGGGTGTCTTCCAGATCTCGGTGAACGGCGACGGCGGCCACAAGTTGTGGGCCGACGCGGTCTGCAACCAGCTCAAGTCGAACCTCGGCATGAACTGCCAGGTGAACACCACGCCGGACTTCAAGACCCTCCGCACTCAGATCAAGGCTGGCGAACTCAAGGGTGCGCACCGCAGCGGCTGGCAGATGGACTACCCGTCCATCGAGAACTTCCTGACCCCGCTCTACACCAAGAACGCGGCCTCGAACGATGCCAAGTACGACAACCCCGCCTTCGACAAGAAGCTCGTCGACGCAGCCGCTGCCAAGACCCCGGGAGAGGCCAACACCCTCTACCAGGAGGCGGAGGCCATGCTGTCCGATGGCCTCCCCGTGATCCCGTTGTGGAGCGCCGCGACGCCCTGCGCCTGGTCCACGAAGGTGACCAATGTCAAGGTGACGCCCTTCGGAACCCTCGACATGAGCAGCATCAGCGTCAAGTGACGCGTACCGCCATGTGACTCGTTGAACTCCTCGCGATGCGGTGGTGCACCGACGTATCGGTGCACCACCGCATCAACGGGTTCGAGAAGGAGCAATCCCCAGCATGTTGAAATATGTCCTGCGGCGCCTTGTCCAGATGATTCCGGTCATCATCGGAGCCACCTTCCTGCTCTACCTCCTGGTCTTCGCACTACCCGGTGAACCCTGGGAAGGCAGGTGTGGTGAACGAGACTGCACTCCTGCCTACATCGAGAACTTCAAGCGCGAATACAACCTCGACCGGCCCCTGCTCGTGCAGTACGCGCTGTACCTGGCCAAGCTGCTGCAGGGTGATCTGGGCGTGAACTTCTACCACAACACCGTCGCCTCCGAGCTGGCCGTGCGCTACCCCACCACCATGAAGCTGGCGCTGATCGCCCTCCTCTTCGAGGCCGTCGTCGGCATCGCCGCCGGTGTCCTGGCCGGTATCCGCAAGGGCCGTTTCATCGACAGCCTCGTGACGGTCTCCACTCTGGTCGTCATCTCCATCCCGGTCTTCGTGATCGGTGGGATGGCGCAGTTCGGCATCCTCAAGGCGGGACTCAACCAGGTCATCCCGGTGACCGCCAGCCAGGGCACCCTGCAACAACTCATCCTGCCGGGCCTGGTTCTCGGCTCCCTGTCCGTTGCCTATGTAGCCCGGTTGACCCGCACCAATCTCGTGGAGAACCTGCGTGCCGACTATGTGCGGACCGCCCGGGCGAAAGGTCTGAGTCAGAGCCGCACCATCGGCGTGCACGCCCTGCGCAACTCCCTGATCCCGGTGATCACCTTCATGGGCTATGACTTCGGGGCACTCATGGGTGGCGCCATTGTCACTGAGCGCATCTTCAACATCAACGGCATCGGCGGCTTCATCTTCCGCTCCATCAACCAGCGCGACGGCATCTCCGTCGTCGGCGCGGTCACCTGTCTGGTACTGGTCTACCTGCTGATGAATCTGATCGTGGACATCCTGTACAGCGTGCTCGACCCGAGGATCTCCCATGACTGATCCCATCAACTCGTCGGCTCCAGGCCCGGTGGCCGAGCCCCTCATGCCTTCTGCAGAAGCTGTCGCCCCTGAGCAGGCCCATTCCCTGTGGACCGATGCCTGGCTGGAGATGCGCCGCAACCCGCTCTTCTGGGTCTCCGTGATGCTCATCACAGTGCTGGTCACGATGGCGTTGTTCCCCGGACTGTTCACGCGGATCGACCCCTACCAGTGCGACCTGCAGATCTCCCGCGAGGCGCCCAATGCCGCCCACTGGTTCGGCACCGACCTCCAGGGCTGTGACGTCTACTCGCGCACCATCCACGGGGCCCGCTCCTCCATCCTGGTCGGCCTGTTCACCACACTCGGTACCACTCTCCTGGGCTCCCTGGTCGGCATCATCGCCGGCTATGCGGGAGGCTGGGTTGACACCCTGCTGTCCCGCATCGGTGAGGTCTTCTTCGCCATCCCGCTGCTGCTCGGCGGCATCGTGATCCTCTACTCCTTCCCCAGCACCTCGGAGACGCCCTACCTGGTCGTGGTCGCCAAGGTGGTCGCGGCCCTGGTCGTGCTCGGCTGGCCGAGCATCGCGCGGCTGATGCGTTCGTCGGTGCTGCAGGTCAAGCCCAACGAGTACGTCCTGGCCGCCCGCGCCCTGGGCGCCAACCCATGGCGGATCATCACCTCGCACATCCTGCCCAACGCGCTGGCTGCGGTCATGGTGGTGGCCACCATCAACCTCGGCTCCTACATCGCGGTCGAGGCGACGCTGAGCTTCCTGGGTATCGGGCTTCGTCCACCGGTGATCAGTTGGGGCATCGCCATCAGCGAGGCGTCGGGTCTGGGCTATATCCAGTCCGCCCCGTGGATGCTCGCCTTCCCGTCCATCTTCCTGTCGCTGACCGTCCTCGCCTTCATCATGCTCGGCGAGGTCATCCGTGACGCCCTCGACCCGAAGCTGCGGTGACAGACATGACGAAGACCCTTCCGAAGGATCGGCAGACCAGCCGGGGCGTCGACCAGATCGGCTTCGACTGGGGAGCGCCACTGCTGCGTGTCAATGACCTCCACGTCGAGTTCCGGATGCGTCAGGGCGTGGCCAGGGCCATCAACGGGGTGGACTTCCGCCTCGATGCCGGCGAGACGCTGGCCATCCTGGGCGAGTCCGGTTCCGGCAAGTCCGTCACGGCGCAGGCAGTGATGGGCATCATCGACTCCCCACCCGGCTTCGTCACCGCCGGCGAGGTGGTCTATCGCGGCGTGGACCTGCTGAAGCTCCCCGAGACGCAGCGCCGGGCCACCCGTGGCCCGTTGCTGTCGATGATCTTCCAGGACGCACTCAGCGCTCTCAATCCGGTCTTCCCGGTGGGCTGGCAGATTGCGGAGATGTTCCGGATCCACCGGGGGATGAACAAGGCGGACGCCCTCAAGCAGGCCATCGGGCTGATGGAGAAGGTGCAGATTCCCGCTGCCCGGGAGCGCGTGAAGGCCTTCCCGCACCAGTTCAGCGGCGGAATGCGCCAGCGAATCATGATCGCGATGGCCATCGCCCTGCAACCGGAGGTACTGATCGCTGATGAGCCCACCACGGCCCTCGACGTGACCGTGCAGGCCCAGATCATGGACCTGCTCAAGGAATTGCAGGACGAGTCCGGCATGGGCCTGATCCTGATCACCCATGACCTGGGCGTGGTGGCCGACGTCGCGGACCGGATCAACGTGATGTACGCCGGCCGGATGGTCGAGCAGGCGCCGGTCCACGAGATCTACGCCAGCCCGGCGCACCCCTACACCAAGGGGCTGATCGACTCGATACCGCGGCTGGACCAGAAGGGCCAGAAGCTGCAGGCGATCGGCGGCCTGCCCCCCAACCTGATGCGCATTCCGTCCGGCTGCGCCTTCAACCCGCGCTGCCCGATGGCCGCCGATGTCTGCCGCACCGGCGGGGCACCCGCCCTGGTGCAGGTGGCCGACGACAGGTGGAGCGCCTGCCACTTCACCCAGGAGGTGCTCCATGGCTGACCCGATCCTGTCCGCCCGCGGACTGAAGAAGTACTACCCGTTAAAGGGCGGCGTGGTCCGCCGGACGGTGGGGCATGTCAAGGCGGTCGACGGGGTGGACCTGGACCTCTTCCCCGGCGAGACGCTGGGCATCGTCGGCGAGTCCGGCTGCGGCAAGTCGACGCTCGGCCGAGTGCTGATGCGGCTGGAGGACCCCACCGAGGGCACCATCATCTTCGAGGGCACGGACATCACCAAGCTCTCGGGTGCCGGGCTGCGCAGGCTGCGCCGTGACATCCAGATCGTCTTCCAGGACCCGTACACCTCGCTGAACCCGCGCAAGACGGTCGGGGACATCATCGCCGAGCCCTTCGAGATCCATCCCGATGTGGTGCCCCGCGGCGGACGTCGCCAGCGGGTGCAGGAGCTGCTGGAGCAGGTGGGTCTGAACCCGGAGCACATCAACCGCTACCCGCACCAGTTCTCCGGCGGGCAGCGACAGCGCATCGGGATCGCCCGGGGCGTCGCACTGAACCCCAAGGTGATCATCTGCGACGAGCCGGTCAGTGCGCTGGACGTCTCGGTCCAGGCGCAGGTGGTGAACCTGTTGGAGAAGCTGCAGGACGAGCTGGGCCTGGCCTATGTCTTCATTGCGCATGACCTGGCCGTGGTGCGCCACATCTCGGACCGGGTGGGCGTGATGTACCTGGGCCGCATGGTGGAGGTGGGTGACGACGCCCACATCTATGAGCGCCCGACGCACCCCTACACCCAGGCCCTGTTGTCGGCGGTACCATTGCCGGATCCGACGCTGCGCGGCTCGCGGGAGCAGATCGTGTTGACCGGCGACGTACCGAGCCCGGCCAATCCCCCGTCGGGTTGCCGCTTCCACACCCGCTGCTGGAAGGCCACCGAGATCTGCTCCACGCAGGTCCCGGAGCTGGAACCGCACGAGGACGGCACCGGAACCCACGACAGTGCCTGCCACCACGCGGAGCTCCGCCCCTCGGTGACCGTCTGACACGCGCGACGGCCGAGCAATACGGACACTCGGCCGTCGTGGTGTGCGGGCACAATGGTCCCCATGCGTCCCACAGTCATCATCCAGTCCACGATGGGTCGCATCGGCGTCCCAGTGGTCGGCGTGATCGCCGCCGCGCTCCTGGCGCTGGAGGCCTTGTCCGGCGGGCCGATTGCGGCCCTGTTCGCTCTCCCATGGCTCGGTCTCGTGGTGGTGCTGGCCTGGCTCCTGTGGGCCAGCGCGAGCGTGCGGCTGGAGACCGAGCACCTGGTCCTGGACAATCCGCTCTCCACGGTGCGCCTCGGCTGGGGCGCGGTGCAGGAGGCGCGCAGCCGCTGGGGCCTGGTGGTGGATGCCGACGGGCGCGAGCACAAGGCGTGGGCGGCCCCCGCGCGCGGGACGGCCTCCTTCGGCCGTCAGCGGGTGGATCCCCAGCAGGACCTGCAGCCCACCGCGGCCGGAGCCCCTGCCATCCGGATGGACCTCGACGCCCGTGCCGCCGCCCTGCTGATCGGCGAGGAGGCCCTGGTGCGCGGGCCGGGCTCCCCCAGCACCGTCGCGCGACGCCTGCACCGCAGCCGTGTCGTGCTGCTGGTGACGCTGGCCCTGCTCAGCTTCGCCACCGCCGTGCTCTAACAACTGTGCACGACGAAGGCCGTGGGCCGGATCCCGAAGGATCCGGCCCACGGCCTCTGTGCTGACTGCTCAGGGTTGCAGGGGGCTCACTTGGTGTAGCCGATGTTCTCCGGAGGCAGGGTCTTGAAGGTTGCCGAGCCGTAGTTGGCCAGGTTCTTCGGGGCCGCGGTGTAGCCGATGCGACGGTAGATCGGCAGGGTGTGCACCTCATCCCAGATCATCTTGTCCACCTGGTTGGTGAGGTCCTGACGCTTCGCCACGTCGGCCTCGGTGTCGGCCTGCGGGATCAGCTTCTCGATTTCCGGGTTGACCAGCTGGGCGTAGTTGGACTCGGAGGGAACCTCGGCGCCGGCGGACTTGGCGCCGTAGATCTGGCGGATGTTGTTCATCGGGTAGGGGGTGCCCTGCCAGGTGAAGGCGATGATCTCGAAGGAGTGGGCGGTGAGGTTCTTGCTCATGTCATCGGGCGCGATGTTCACGAACTTGAGGTCGATGCCGACGGCCGCGAGGTCCTTCTGCAGCAGCTTGCCCTCGTTCTCGCTGGTGGGGACGCCAGTGAGCATCGTGTACTTCACCTGGAGCGGCTTGCCGTCCTTCTCGCGGATGGTCTTGCCCTCGGGCAGCTTCCAGCCGGCATCGTCGAGCTGCTTCTTGGCGGCTTCGACGTCGTACTTGAAGTCGCCCGAATTGTCCTTGTACCCCTCTTGGCCGGGCAGGAAGAAGTGGTTGCCGGTCATCAGTTCGGAGGGGTTCACCGGCAGACCCACCAGGTCCGACTTGGCGATGGCCTCACGATTGGTGGCCTTCACGATGGCCTGGCGCACGTCCTGGTCGGCCAGGTTGCCCGCTTTCGAATTGAAGGTGAAGTGACGCCACTGACGGGAACCGGCCGCGCGGATGTCGGCGTCGGAGCGCTTCTTGGCGGTGTTGACCGCGGTGGCGTTGATCATGGTGTCGACGACGTCGATCTCATTGTTGGCGAAGGCGTTGACGTCGGCCGGGGTCTCCAGCTGGCGGAAGCTCAGCTTGTCCAGCAGCGGCTTGTCACCCCACCACTTGTCATTGCGCTTCAGCGTCAGGGTCAGCTGCGCCTTGTCCAGCTTCTCGAAGGTGAAGGGCCCGGTATGCCATTCGGGCTTGAAGGTGGTCCATCCGGTGTTGTAGGCCTCGGGGGTGGCGACACCCTCCTTGGGCAGCACGCCCGAGAGGGCAGCCGACCAGTCCGGGTAGGACTTCTTGAAGGTCACGACGACGTCGGTGTCCTTCTCCCCCTTGGCGACGCTGGACACCTCGCTCCAGCCATCGGTGGTGGCCGGCTTGAAGGCCTCATTGCTGCCGTTCTGCGCCTTCCAGGTGGCCTCGTAGTCGGTCCAGTCGATGGTGCGGCCGGAATTCCACTTGGCCTTCGGGTTCAGGTGCAGGGTGATGACCTGGCCCTTGCCATCCTTGGCCTCCTGGACGTCATAGCTCTCCAGGTAGGGCTTGTAGGGCTCGAAGCTCGCGTCCTCGTTGTAGAGGAAGTTCACCGGGAGGCAGTAGCCCGCGATGTTGTTGTTGTCGACACCATTGCCGTCGATCGAGCTGATGTTCCAGTTCGTCGGCAGGAAGCTGATGGCGAAGCGGACCTGGCCGCCGTCCTTCAGCTCCTCGCGGGGCTTCTCGTTCAGCGCGGCGAGGGCGGGTGCCTTGCCATCGGTGCCATCACTGCCACCGGTGCTGGACTTGGGGGCGCCGCAGGCGGAGAGCGCGAGGGCTCCCACGGCGAGAAGGGCAACCGCGGACGATGCGGGCTTGCGCACAATGACCTCCGGAAAATCGTGGTTCCCAGTACTTCTGGGACCCGGATGGTGGTAAACCTATTCCAAAATGGTCCCGCCGAGAACAGCCCCACTCCCAAATGGGCACATTGTTATCAGTCCGTGACGCCCGGAGCGGTTCGCGACGGGACGGTGCCGCCGGGAAGGCCTCATGGCTTCCCGGCGGCACCGTGCCGAACCTTGTCTCCGCGCAGCCGTCAGAAGACGGTCAAGGCCTGCGGGAAGTGACAGGCCACCTCCTGGTCCGCTCCCTGCACGTGCAGGTCGGGGCGCTCCTGCGAACACCGCTGCTGCTGCGTCTGGTCCAGGGTCCTGAACTTCGGGCAGCGGGTGTGGAAGGGGCATCCCGACGGCGGATTGGCCGGGCTGGGCAGGTCTCCGGTGAGCACGATCCGGTCCCGCTGGCGTTCCTTGGCCGGATCGGGCACGGGGATGGCCGAGAGCAGCGCTTGGGTGTACGGATGCTGCGGGGCGTCGAAGACGTCGTCCACGTCACCGATCTCCACGATGTGCCCCAGGTACATCACCGCCACGCGGGTGGCGATGTGCCGCACTACGGAGAGGTCGTGCGCCACGAACAGGTAGCTCAGGCCCAGCTCGGTGCGCAGCTGCTCCAGCAGGTTGAGCACACCGGCCTGGATGGACACGTCCAGGGCGCTGACCGGCTCGTCCAGCACCAGCAGCTTCGGCTCCAGTGCCAGTGCGCGGGCGATGCAGATGCGCTGGCGCTGACCTCCGGAGAAGTTGCGCGGGTATCGGTTGGCATGGGCAGGCTCCAGGCCGACGAGCTTCATCAGGTCTCGAATGTGGCCGGGGATCATGTCCTTGGGATAGCCGTTGTACTTCAGCGGCTCGGCGAGGATGTCGGAGACGGGCATTCGTCCGTCCAACGAGGCCATCGGGTCCTGGAAGACCACCTGAAGGTCCTCACGGACCGTCTTGCGATCCGCCCTGCCGAGCGTGGCGACATCCTTGCCCAGCACCACCACCTTGCCGCTCTCCGGGGCCTTGAGGCCGAGGATGCTCATGATGGTGGTGGTCTTGCCGCAACCGGACTCCCCCACCAGTCCGAGGGTCTCACCCGCCCGGATGTCCAGATCGATGGTGTCCACGGCATGCACAGTGCCCACGCGACGCTTGAAGACGGCGCCCTTGGTCAACGGGAAGGTCTTGACCAGGCCTTCGACCCGCAGCACCTCCTCACGCTGCTCGCGGGGAACGCCCGCCAGTTCATGGGGCCGGACCCTTGGAATCGGGTAGATGTCCGCGTAGCCCAGCTTCCCGTCGATGATCCGCTGCACCTTGACGCAGGCCGCTTGGTGGTCGGGATTGTCCGTGGCACACAGTTCCGGCTCACCCGCACGGCACTCCTCGGAGACCATCGGACAGCGAGGGCCGAAGGGGCAGCCCGGAGGCAGCGCCAGCAGGGACGGTGGGTTGCCCTCGACGGGGGTCAGCATCTCGTCGCGGCTCATGTCGGGCCGCGGCAGGGAGCCGAGCAGGCCGATGGTGTACGGCATCCGGGTGCGGTAGAAGATGTCGTCCACGCTGCCGGCCTCGACGATCCGCCCGGCGTACATGACGGCCACCTGGTCCGCCATGCCGGCCACCACGCCCAGGTCGTGGGTGATCATCACGACGGCGGCATTGGTCTCGCGCTGGGCCACCTTGAGCAGGTCGATCACCTGCGCCTGGATGGTGACGTCGAGGGCCGTGGTGGGCTCGTCGGCGATGATCACGTCCGGATTGTTCGCAATGGCCATGGCAATCACGACGCGCTGACGCATGCCGCCACTGAACTCATGCGGGAAGGCCTTGATCCGCACCTCGGGATTGGGGATGCCCACCATCCGCAGCAGTTCGAGAGCCCGCTCGTGTGCGGCCTTGTCATCCATCTTGCTGTGGATCTGCAGCGCCTCGATGATCTGGTCACCGATGGTGTAGACGGGTGTCAGCGCGCTCAGCGGATCCTGGAAGATCATCGCGACCTTGCGGCCGCGGACATTGCTCATCCAGTTGTCACTGCGGCCGATCAGCTCGGTGCCGTGCAGCGTCACCGAACCGTCGATCCTGGCATTCTCGTCCAGCAGGCCCATCACGGCCATCGACGTGACCGACTTGCCCGAGCCGGACTCACCGACGATGGCGAGTACCTCGCCGGAGTCCACCTCCAGGTTGACTCCGCGCACGGCGTGCACGACGCCGTCCTCGGAGGGAAAGCGCACGTTCAGGTCGCGGATCTGCAGGGCCGGCACCCCGGCACGCGCCTCGGGAACCGCCTTGTCGTCATTGCGCGGGCTTTCGACGGGGCTGGTTGCGGCGTGGCTCATGCTTGGCCTCCGGACTTCGAGGACGGATCAATGGCGTCGCGCAGGGCGTCGCCGATGAAGTTGACAGACAGCAGGGTCAGCACCAGCACGGTGGCGGGTGCCAGGAAGACCCAGGGGAAGGTGGTGGCCTGCTGGGTGCCCTCACCGATCAGGGTGCCCAGCGAGGTGTCGGGGGCCTGGACACCGAAGCCGAAGAAGCTCAGCGCCGTCTCGCTCATGATCGCGCCCGCCACGGCGAGGGTGGCATCGATGATCAGGAAGGACGAGATGTTCGGGATGACGTGCTTGGTGATGATCACCCAGGACGGCACGTTCATGAACTTCGCGGCATTGACGTAGTCAAGGTTCACCACGCTGAGCGTCATGGCGCGCACCACACGGGAGCTGATCATCCAGCTGAAGGCCACCAGGAGAAGGATGAAGAGCCAGGTTGCCCCCTTGTGTCCACCGGTGTTCTGGCTGAGGATGGCGATCATCAGGAAGGACGGGATCACCAGCATCAGGTCGATGATCCACAGGATGGACTTCTCCACGCGCCCGCCGAAGAAGGCAGCAGACGCGCCGATCAGGGAGGCAAGGCAGGTCTGCAGCAGCGCGACGCTGAAGCCGATGATGAGGGACTTGCGCAGCCCCTCCATCGTCATCGCGAAGACATCACGACCGCCCTGGGTGGTGCCGAACCAATGCAGGTTCGACGGCGGCGAGAGGAACCACTCGCTGTCCACGTCATCGAACTTCCACTGCCCGATGTGCGGGCCGACGAGGGCCAGCAGCACGATCAGGGAAAGCCCGACCACACCGATCTTGGCGCCGAGAGGGCGCCAGAAGCGCTTGAGGATCAGCCGGCCTCGGGAGAGGTGCTTCTCGTCATTCTTGGCGGCCTCGTCCACCACCTCGGGGGTTGAGGGGGCCTCGGGAAGAAGATTGCTCATGCCAGGCTCCTAGCTGGTGCGCACGCGCGGGTCGATGGCGGCGATCAGGATGTCGGACAGCAGGGCGCCGGTCAGCACGCAGACGCCGGAGAAGGCGACGACGGCCGCGGTGCCGTTGATGTCCTGGGCGGTGATCGAGTCCACCGAGTAGGCGCCCATGCCGTGCCAGCCGTAGATCCGCTCGGTCATCGCGGCACCCGTGAAGACCAGCGCGACGCTGAAGGCGAAGTAGGTGGCCATCGGGATGATGGCATTGCGCAGGGCGTGGTGACGGATGGCCTTGGCCTTGCGCAGGCCCTTGGCCCGGGCGGTGCGGACATAGTCGGCGCCCAGCGTGTCCAACATCAGGTTGCGCTGGTAGCGGGAGTAGGAAGCCATCTGCATCAGGGACAGGGACAGTGTCGGGAGGACCAGGTGCTGCATCCGGTCCATCAGCCCGGCACCGAAGTACTCGCCGTGCTGCCCCGTTTCACCAATGAACTCGAAGATGGGCATCCCCGCGGCCGTGTTGACCCAGGTGGCGACCATCTGCAGACTCGGGGCGAGCACCAGCACCGGCGTCGAGATGAGCAGCAGCGCGAAGAAGGAGATGATCCGGTCGGCCTTAGAGTACTGGCGCACGGCGGACCAGGCGCCGATGACCACGCCGCCGATGATGCCCAGCGCGGTGCCGATGGTCATCAGCCTCAGCGACACCCAGACCTTGGTGCCCATCAGCTCGTTGATGGAGTCGCCCTTGGGGGTGAAGCCCCAGTTCCAGTCCCCGAAGACCATCTTCAGCCAGCGGCTGTAGCGCAGCAGGGGCGAAGTCTCGGGGTTGATGTTGTAGTTCGTCAGCGTGGCATTGACGGCAGCCCGGTTCAGGCTGGGGTTCGTCCAGTCGAAAGCCTGGCGCGGGTCCATCGACACCGAGGCCAGGATGAAGGCCAGGGAGACAGCGATGAACAGCAGGAGGACGTAGTTGGCAAGACGTCGAAGCAGAAAGCGAAGCACGGACGTCCTTTCTGTGAATGCGGGGTGCCCCGGGCTGTCCCCTGTCGCGTGGCAACATTGCCGCCTGCGTCAGGCCCCGTCAAGCGTGGCGCTACCCCGCTTGGTGTCTTTTGTCGAAAAAAATGCGTGCGTCCCTGATTGGCAAGCTGGTTGTGAGTCAGGGAGGTGCCGTGATGATTGAGCAGCGGACCGCGAGGGAGCGGGCGGAGTTGGTGGCTGAGTACTTGGTGTTGCCGCAGGGGTCGAAGGGGCGGTGGCTGGATGAGCATGGGGTTTCCCAGCGGCGGATGCAGTCGTGGCGTCGGCAGTACTTGTATGGGGACTTGGAGTTGGGGTTGGAGCCTCGCGATACTGCGCGTATGAGTGCCACGGATGGGGCGGAGTTCGCCCGGTTGAAGGCGCAGTTGGCCATCGAGCGTCAGGCTCGTGAGGAAGAGGCGCGGCAGGCTCGGGAGCAGATCGAGTCGTTGACCCGGGCCAATGATGCGTTGGGAAAAGCTATCGGGCTCTTGCAGCAGCTGTCCGTCAGGCAGGGGCCCACCAACGGCGAGTGACGGGGCAGGTCAGCGCCGAGCAGGAGCGGTTCTTGGCGGCCGAACAGGCGCTGGTGGACGACCTGCGCCAGGCGGGTTGGAGCCTGCGGCGATCGTTGTCGGTGATCGGGTTGTCGCGTTCGTCGTGGCACTACCGCAGTCATCCCCGTCCCGGGATCGCCAGCCCGACACCACACCGGGGGCGGGCCTACCCGAACCGGGTCGGGGAGCAGGACCAGCAGCGCATCATCGGCCTGTTGCGCTCGGCGGCGCAGCAGGGAATCAGCGCGTATCAGGCGTGGTTCGACGCGTTGGACGCCGGGGATCCGGTGGCGTCGTTGTCGACCTGGTACCGCATCGCCCGCGCCGAACGGATCCGTTGCACCACTGCTCGACGTTCCCGCAAGCGCTCGTCGGCGATGCCGCAGTGGCATGCCACCGGCCCCAACCAGGTGTGGTGCTGGGACATCACCAAGCTGCCCGGCCGGTACAAGGGCCAATGGTTCAACCTGTATGCCGTCATTGACGTGTTCTCCCGCCGGATCATGGCTTGGCGTGTCGAGGACTGCGAGGATGACCAGCTGGCTGCCGACATGTTCACCACCGCATTCACCACGCACGGCGTCCATCCCCGCATCGTCCACTCCGATGGAGGTCCGTCGATGATGTCCGACGAACTCGCCCGCGTGTTCCGCGCGATGGGCATCACCCGCTCCCGCAACCGGCCGCGGGTCTCCAACGACAACCCCCACATGGAGTCATGGTTCAAGACCGCGAAGTACCACCGTGACTGGCCCGGATACTTCACCGACCTCGACGCCGCCCGGTCTTGGGCCGCACGTCGGGTCACCGACTACAACCAGCACCACGCCCACTCATCCCTGGCCGGCCACACGCCCCAGTCGGTTCACGACGGCACCTGGCACCAGGTCCACCACCGACGCCAAGCCACTCTTGAGGCCCTCGCCCACCGATATCCCCAACGATTCACTCAGCCACCCCACCTGGCCACACCACCCGCACATGCCTGGCTCAACCCCGACGGCATCCTCGACGAGCAAACCCGCCGCGAGTGTCTCCACACAGGTTGACAGCTTCCGCGTCCTCACACACAGTGAAGGATTCACTCAGTGGAACGAGACAATTCGACCAGTCTGCTCGTTCCACGATGCGACGGCCGCTGGAAATGGACGAAGCGGGACAGCAACACCTCAGTGTCACTGCCCCGCTTAGTCATCAGGCCTGGCTCACAGCTCCGTGACGGAACCGCCGGCCCTCTCGATCTTCTCCTTGGCCGACCCGGTGAACGCGTCGGCGCTCACCTGGACGGCAACCTGGATGTCGCCATTGCCCAGCACCTTGACGAGACGTCCCTTGCGGACGGCACCCTTGGCGACAAGATCCTCGACGCTGACGGCACCCCCCTCGGGGAAGAGCTCGGCGATGGTGCCGACATTGACAACCTGGAATTCCGTGCGGAAGGGGTTCTTGAAACCCTTGACCTTCGGCAGACGCATGTGCATCGGCATCTGGCCACCCTCGAAGTTCTCGGGGACGTTCTTCCGCGCGCCGGTACCCTTGGTACCGCGACCGGCAGTCTTGCCCTTCGAGCCCTCACCACGACCCACACGGGTCTTGGCGGTCTTGGCTCCGGGAGCAGGACGCAGGTGATGAACCTTCAACGCCATGTCACTCAACCTCTTCCACAGCAACCAGGTGCTGCACGGTCTTGACCATTCCGCGGATCTCGGGACGGTCCTCCTTCACGACGACATCGCCGATGCGCTTCAGGCCCAGCGTACGCAGGGTGTCGCGCTGGTTCTGCTTGCCGCCGATGCCGGACTTCATCTGGGTCACCTTCAGGCGTGCCATCAGTTGGACACTCCTTCCTTGCGAGCCTTGAGCAGGGCGGCCGGGGCAACGTCCTCGACGGACTTGCCGCGACGCTTCGCGATCTGCTCGGGCTCCTCGAGGCCCTGAAGTGCCTCAACGGTGGCGTGCACCACATTGATGGCATTGGGCGAACCCAAGGACTTGGCCAGGATGTCGTGGATACCGGCGCACTCGAGCACGGCGCGCACGGAGCCACCGGCGATCACACCGGTACCGGGCGACGCCGGACGCAGCATGACGACGCCAGCCGCCTTCTCACCCTGGACGGGATGGGGAATGGTCCGCTGGACCATCGGCACCTTGAAGAAGTGCTTCTTGGCCTCCTCGACGCCCTTGGCGATCGCCGCGGGCACCTCCTTGGCCTTGCCGTAGCCGACACCCACGGTGCCCTCGCCGTCGCCCACCACAACCAGTGCGGTGAAGCTGAAGCGACGGCCGCCCTGGACCACCTTGGCGACGCGGTTGATGGCAACCACGCGCTCCAGGTACTGCGACTTCTCTTCCTGCTGCTTGCCGTTGCCTCGGCGGTCCTCACGACCCCGACGCTCGCCGCCTGCGCGGCGCTGAGTTTCACTCATCGTCTTTTGCCTTTCAGTCGTGATCAGAACCCGAGGCCAGCCTCGCGCGCGGCGTCAGCCAGCGCGGCGATGCGGCCGTGGTACTTGTTTCCAGCGCGGTCGAAGACCACGTTCTCGACGCCAGCGGCCTTCGCGCGCTCGGCGATCAGCTCGCCGACCTTTGCAGCCTTGGCAGACTTGTCGCCCTGTGCACCGCGCACGGCAGCCTCCATGGTCGAGGCCGACGCCAGGGTGTGACCCTGGACATCGTCGATGACCTGGACGCCGATGTGACGGGCAGAGCGGGTGACGACCAGGCGCGGACGCTCGGCCGAACCGTGGATCTTCTTGCGGCCGCGAGCCTGACGACGCAGACGCGACGCGGTCTTCGGGGCCAGTCCCTTGCGGACTGCCAGAGAGATACCCATGGTCACTTACCAGCCTTTCCGACCTTGCGGCGAACGTTCTCGCCGGCGTAACGCACACCCTTGCCCTTGTACGGCTCGGGCTTGCGAAGCTTGCGGATGTTGGCCGCAACCTCGCCG
Source organism: Luteococcus japonicus (assembly GCF_003752415.1). Lineage (NCBI taxonomy): Bacteria > Bacillati > Actinomycetota > Actinomycetes > Propionibacteriales > Propionibacteriaceae > Luteococcus > Luteococcus japonicus. Next base: position 1,080,267 of record NZ_RKHG01000001.1, read on the forward strand.
ACAACCTGCTTGTCGATGCCCTGGACGCTGAACGCGGTGGGCTTCTCGACGGCGAAGGTGATGCCCTCGGGGGCATCGATGATGACCGGGTGCGAGAAACCGAGCGCAAACTCGAGCTGCTTCGGGCCCTTGGCCATGACGCGGTAACCAACGCCGACGATCTCGAGCTTCTTCTCGTAGCCCTCGGTGACACCGATGACCATGTTGCTCACCAGGGTGCGGGTCAGGCCGTGCAGCGAGCGACTCTCGCGCTCGTCGTTGGGACGAACGACCTCGATCTGGCCGTCGTCATTCTTCTGGATCTTGATCGGCTCGGGAACGACGTGGGTCAGGGTGCCCTTGGGACCCTTCACCTCGACATTCTGGCCGTCGAGCTTGACCTCGACACCGGACGGGACGGTGATCGGGAGCTTGCCAATGCGTGACATTCAAATTCTCCTTATCAGTCTCGTCGGATCACCAGACGTAGGCGAGGACTTCGCCGCCCACGGACTTGGCATGTGCCTGGCTGTCGGTCATCAGGCCCTGCGAGGTGGAGATGATGGCGATACCCATCCCACCCAGGACCTTGGGGAGCGCGTTCGACTTGGCGTACACGCGCAGGCCGGGCTTGCTGATACGGCGGATACCGGCCAGCGAACGCTTGCGGTCATCGCCGTACTTCAGGGTCAGGGTCAGGGTCTTGCCGACCTCGCCCTCACCCGGCTCGGTGACCTCGAAGTCACTGATGTAACCCTCCACCTTGAGGATCTCGGCGATTCCCACCTTGATCTTCGAGTGCGGCATGGAGGTCGAGTCGTGGAACGCCTGGTTGGCGTTGCGCAGACGGGTCAGCATGTCTGCGATCGGATCAGTCATTGTCATGGCTGTGCACTACTTTCTCGCGACGGTTTCAGGCCCGGGTACACCCAGACATGACCTTTCGCGCTTTGTCCCGGCCGGACGGCCAGGGAGTTCTCGGGGCAGGTCGCTCGCTCTTGCGAGCGCCTGCATGGTGCGCCGACGGCGGGGGTCTCCCCCGCCGTCGGCGACAGGTTTCAACGCGTCGCGTCGATCACCAGGACGACTTGGTCACGCCGGGCAGTTCGCCCTTGTGAGCCATCTCGCGCAGGCACACGCGGCACAGACCGAACTTGCGGTAGACCGACTTCGGTCGGCCGCACTTCTGGCAACGGGTGTAGGCGCGCACGCCGAACTTGGGGGTACGCGACTGCTTGACCTTCAGAGCTGTCTTCGCCATGGGTCAGCGCCTCACTTCTTCTTCTTGTAGTACGCCGGGCCACGACGCACCTTCTTGGCCTTGGGATCGTCGACCTCCTTGAACGGGAAGCCGAGGTGCTTCAGCAGCGCCTTGCCCTCCTCGTTGTTCGTGGCGGACGTCACGAAGGTGATGTCCATGCCACGCACGCGGTCGATCTTGTCCTGGTCGATCTCCAGGAACATGACCTGCTCGTTCAGGCCGAAGGTGTAGTTGCCCAGGCCGTCGAACTGGTTGCCGTTGAGGCCGCGGAAGTCGCGGATTCGGGGCAGGGCCAGGGTCAGCAGACGGTCAGCGAATTCCCACATGCGGTCGCCACGCAGCGTGACGTGGCAGCCGATGGGCTGACCCTCACGCAGCTTGAACTGGGCGATCGACTTGCGGGCCTTGGTGACCTGCGGCTTCTGACCGGTGATGGCGGTCAGGTCCTTGATGGCACCGTCCATGACCTTGGAGTCATTGGCGGCGTCACCCACACCCATGTTCACCACGACCTTGACCAGGCCGGGGATCTGCATGGGATTGGCGTAGTTGAACTCGCCCTGCAGCGCGGGGACGATCTCCTCGCGGTAGCGCTTCTTCAGGCGGGGCATCTCGCCGGCCACGTTCTTGTTCTCGGTGGTCTCCGACATCAGATCTCCTCCCCCGTCTTGCGAGCGATGCGAACGCTGCGGGTGCTCTTGTACTCCGAGCCGTCAGGACGACGCTTGTCAACCTCGACGCGCTTGTGGCCGACGCGGGTGACCTTGGCGTCCTTGCCGGTGCCGATGACCAGCTGGACGTTGGAGACGTGGATGGGTGCCTCGGACGCGACGATCCCGCCCTTGACCTGCTGACCCGACGCGTTGGCCTGGTCGCGCTTGTGGCGCTTGACGATGTTGACACCCTCAACGGTCACGCGGTTGCGCTCCACGTCAACGGCGATGATCTCGCCAACGGTGCCCTTGTCCTTGCCGGCGATGACCTTGACGCGGTCACCCTTCTTGACGTTCAGGGACTTCATGTCAGATCACCTCCGGGGCGAGCGAGACGATGCGCATGAACTTCTTCTCGCGCAGCTCGCGGGCAACCGGGCCGAAGATGCGGGTGCCGCGGGGCTCCCCGTCGTTCTTCAGGATGACGGCCGCATTCTCGTCGAACTTGATGTAGGAGCCGTCAGCGCGACGGTTCTCCTTGGTGGTGCGCACGATGACGGCCTTGACGACCTCGCCCTTCTTCACGTTGCCACCGGGAATGGCGTCCTTGACGCTGCACACGATGGTGTCGCCGAGACCGGCGTAACGGCGCTTGGATCCACCGAGAACACGGATGCACAAGAGTTCCTTGGCACCAGTGTTGTCGGCGACCTTAAGCCGCGACTCCTGCTGGATCATTTGTTCTCCTCTACCCCGCTGGTTCCCGTGAAGGGCCTGGTGAGGCTTGAATGTGTAACCCACCTGGATTTTGCCAGCTGGGGTGGACAGCCCCGAACCGAGGTTCGCAGGCGACGGCCGACCCGGGTGCACGCGGACGCGCAGCCCAGTTCAGACCAACTTGTCAAGCATAAGCCAAAGCGGCGCCGGGAGCCAATCGGACCGGCGCCCGCCACGGACGACGAGGCGGGGGCCCGCCCTGTTGGACGGACCCCCGCATGCGTCGGCTTCAGCGACGGATCACTTGGCCTTCTCGACGATCTCAAGGAGCCGCCAGCGCTTGGTCGCCGACAGCGGTCGGGTCTCCATGATGCGCACGCGGTCGCCCGCGCCGGCCTCGTTGTTCTCGTCGTGCGCCTTGAGTCGCTCGCTCTTGGTCATGACCTTGCCGTAGAGGGGGTGCTTGACGCGATCCTCCACGAGCACGGTGATGGTCTTGTCCATCTTGTCCGAGACGACGACACCCTCACGAACCTTGCGGTCGTTGCGGGCCTCGGTCTCGACCTTGGTGTTCTCGCTCATTGTCAGGCCTTCTTGTCAGGGTCGTCGACGATGCCCAGGTTGCGCTCCTGGAGCACGGTGTAGATCCGGGCGATGTCCTTGCGGACCTCACGCAGACGTCCGTGGGACTCGAGCTGGCCGGTGGCTGCCTGGAAGCGCAGCGTGAACAGCTCCTCCTTCAGCTCGAGGACCTTTGCGTTGAGGTCGTCGCGGCTGAGGCCGCGCAGTTCGGCGGCCGTCGTGGTCTTCGACATCAGATGTCACCTGCTTCGCGCTTGATGAAGCGAGCCTTGAAGGGCAGCTTGTGGATTGCCAGGCGCATGGCCTCGCGAGCGACCTCTTCATCAACACCGGACAGCTCGAAGAGCACGCGACCCGGCTTGATGTTGGCCACCCAGAACTCGGGCGAGCCCTTGCCGGAACCCATGCGGGACTCGGCAGGGTGCTTGGTCAGCGGGCGGTCGGGGTAGACGTTGATCCACACCTTGCCACCACGCTTGATGTGGCGGGTCATGGCAATACGAGCAGCCTCGATCTGACGGTTGGTCAGGTAGGAGGACTCGAGTGCCTGGATGCCGTACTCACCGAAGGCGAGCTTGGTTCCACCCTTGGCAGCACCGGTCCGCTTGGGGTGGTGCTGCTTGCGGTACTTCACACGACGAGGAATCAGCATGCTCAGGCTCCTGCGTTCTCGGTCGCCGGGGCCTTGGACTCGGCCTTGGGGGCATCGGCGTTGTTGTCATTGCGCGCCTCCTCGGCGCGACGGCGTCCACCGCGCTCGGGACGGCCACCGCGCTCGGGACGACGTCCCCCACGACGGTTGGCGCCGGGAGCGGCGGCACGGGCGGCCTTCTGCGCAGCGCGCTCGGCCCTGGTACCGGTCACGTCGCCCTTGTAGATCCACACCTTGACGCCGATGCGACCGAAGGTGGTCCGGGCCTCGTAGAAGCCGTAGTCGATGTCCGCACGCAGGGTGTGCAGGGGCACGCGGCCCTCGCGGTAACCCTCGGAACGGCTCATCTCGGCGCCACCAAGACGGCCAGAGCACTTGATACGGATGCCCTGGGCACCGGAACGCATCGCGGTCTGCTGCGCCTTGCGCATCGCACGACGGAAGGCAACGCGGGCCCCCAGCTGCTCGGCGACGCCCTGGGCAACCAGCTGCGCATCGATCTCGGGGTTCTTGACCTCGAGGATGTTCAGCTGGATCTGCTTTCCGGTCAGCTTCTCCAGTGCGCCACGAACACGCTCCGCCTCGGCGCCATTGCGGCCGATGACGATGCCCGGACGAGCGGCGTACAGGAAGATGGTCACGCGCTCGGAACGACGCTCGATCTCGATCGAGGAGATACCAGCGCGTTCCAGGTTCTTGAGGAGGTACTGGCGGATCTTGACGTCTTCACCAACAAAGGCCGCGTACTGCTTCTCGGCGTACCAACGGGTCTTGTGGTCTGTGGTGATGCCGAGGCGGAAGCCATGCGGGTTGATCTTCTGGCCCATGCTCAGGCTCCCTTCTTGCTCTCAGTTGCGGCGGATTTGTTGCTCTTGGGCTCGACAACCACGGTGATGTGGCTGGCGCGCTTGAGGATGCGGCTCGCGGAACCCTTGGCGCGGGGGCGAATGCGACGCAAGGTCACGCCCTCGTCCACGAAGATCTGCGAGACGTGGAGGTCATCGGCACGCAGGCTCTCGGAGTTCTCCGCATTGGCGACGGCCGAGGCCACCACCTTGTAGACGGGATCACTGGCAGCCTGCGGGGCGAACTTCAGCGTGACGAGGGCGTCATTGACACCCATCCCACGCACCAGGTCGGCGACGCGACGAACCTTGGTCGGGCTCATCCGGACGTGACGCGCAATCGCGTACGAGCCAGGACGATCCCCGAGCAGGGCAGCGCGACGGCTGGGCCGGCTTTCGTTGTTGCTCATTGTTTGATCAGTTCCTTGTCTCGCCCGCTCAGCGGCGGCGCGCCTTCTTGTCGTCCTTGACGTGACCCTTGAAGGTACGCGTCGGAGCGAACTCGCCCAGCTTGTGGCCGATCATGGACTCGGTCACGAAGACCGGGACATGCTTGCGACCGTCGTGGACGGCGATGGTGTGACCCAGCATGTCGGGCACGATCATCGAACGGCGCGACCAGGTCTTGATGACATTCTTGGTTCCCTTTTCGTTCTGAGCATCGACCTTCTTGGTCAGGTGCTCGTCGACGAAGGGACCCTTCTTCAAACTACGAGGCATTGTTCAAGCTCCCAATCAGCGCTTCTTGCCGGACTTGCGGCGACGAATGATGAGGCGGCTGCTCGCCTTGTTCTTGTCGCGGGTGCGACCCTCAGGCTTGCCCCAGGGCGACACCGGGTGGCGACCACCCGAGGTACGGCCCTCGCCACCACCGTGCGGGTGGTCGATCGGGTTCATGACCACACCACGCACGGTCGGGCGAACGCCCTTCCAGCGGCTGCGGCCGGCCTTGCCCCAATTGATGTTGGACTGCTCGGCATTGCCGACAGCACCAACGGTTGCGCGGCAACGCACGTCAACCATGCGCATTTCGCCCGAGGGCATGCGCAGGGTGGCGTACTTGCCTTCGCGGGCGACCAGCTGGATCGCCGCGCCGGCCGAACGGCCGAGCTTGGCGCCGCCACCGGGGCGCATCTCCACCGCGTGCACCGTGGTGCCGACGGGGATGTTGCGCAGCGGCAGGTTGTTGCCGGGCTTGATGTCAGCGCCCTCCCCAGCGGTCACCGTCGCGCCCTGGGCCAGGCCCTGGGGAGCGATGATGTAACGCTTGGCGCCGTCTGCGTAGTGCAGCAGGGCGATGCGGGCGGTGCGGTTGGGGTCGTACTCGATGTGAGCGACCTTGGCCGGAACGCCGTCCTTGTCGTAACGCTTGAAGTCGATGATGCGGTACGCCTGCTTGTGGCCACCACCAATGTGACGCGTGGTGATACGGCCCGAGTTGTTGCGGCCGCCGGTCTTCGGCTTGGGGGCCAGCAGCGACTTCTCCGGCGTGGAACGAGTCAGTTCGACGAAGTCGGCGACGCTCGAGCCGCGACGGCCCGGCGTAGTCGGCTTGTACTTACGGATACCCATGAGGTCTCAGTTTCCTTGTCTCAGCGAACGTCCGGTCAGGCGACCGGACCTCCAAAGATGTCGATGCGCTGGCCTTCGGCCACGGTCACGATCGCGCGCTTGGTGTCTGGACGCTTGCCCATGCCGAAGCGGGTGCGACGCGTCTTGCCCTTGCGGTTGATCGTGTTCACATTGGTGACCTTGACATCGAAGATCGACTCAACGGCGATCTTGATCTCGGTCTTGTTGGCGTGCGGGGCGACGAGGAAGGTGTACTTGTTCTCGTCCAGCAGGCCGTAGCTCTTCTCGCTCACGACGGGCGCGAGCAGGATGTCGCGGTGGTCGCGGATCTTCACGGACTCGGTCACTTCTGGGTCTCCTCTGCGGCAGCCTCGGACTCGGTGGCCACTGCCTTCACGCTCTTGCCCTTGGCAGGACCAGCGGTGTAGGCGTCCAGGGCGGTCTTGGTGAAGACCACGCCGTCGTTGACCAGGATGTCGTAGGCGTTGAGCTGGTCAACGGCCAGGACGTGCACCGTGGGGACATTGCGCAGGCTCAGCCAGGCGATGCTCTCGGAACGGTCCAGGACAACCAGCAGCTTGGTGACGTCGCCGACGCTCTTGATGGCCTGCAGTGCGGCCTTCGTGGACGGCTTCTCGCCGGTCACGATCTGGTCCAGCACGAAGACCTGGCCGTCACGGGCGCGGTCCGACAGTGCGCCACGGATCGCGGCGGCGATCATCTTCTTGGGGGTGCGCTGCGCGTAGCCGTGGGGCTGCGGGCCGTGCACGGTGCCACCGCCGACCCAGATGGGCGAACGACGCGAGCCGTGACGGGCGCGGCCGGTGCCCTTCTGGCGCCAGGGCTTGATGCCACCGCCGCGGACTTCACCGCGGGTCTTGGTGGAGTGGGTGCCCTGGCGAGCAGCAGCCTGCTGGGCCACGACAACCTGGTGGATCAGCGGGATGTTGGTCTGCACGTCGAAGAGCTCGGAGGGGAGCTCAGCGGTGCCCGACTTCTTGCCGTCGACGCCGAGGACGTCGACCTTCAGCGACTCGCTCATGCGACATCACCCTTCTTGGCGGCGCTGCGAACGACGACCAGCGAGCCCTTGTTGCCCGGGATCGCACCGCGAACCAGGATCAGGCCGCGCTCAGCGTCGACAGCGTGGATGGTCAAGTTCTGCACGGTGACCTTGTCGACGCCCATACGACCAGCCATGCGCATGCCCTTGAACACGCGACCTGGGGTCGAGCAGCCGCCGATGGAACCGGGCGAACGGTGCTTGCGGTGCACACCGTGCGATGCGCGCAGGCCCTTGAAGCCGTGGCGCTTCATGACACCAGCGGTGCCCTTGCCCTTGCTCACGCCGGTGACGTCGACGACGTCGGTGGCGGCAAAGGCCTCAGCGGTGATCTCCTGGCCGAGCGTGTACTCGGAGGCGTCGGCGGTGCGCAGCTCCATCAGGTGCTTGCGCGGGGTGACGCCCGCCTTCTCGAAGTGACCGCCCACGGGCTTGGTCACCTTCTTGGCCTTGACGGCACCGAAGCCGAGCTGGACGGCGTTGTAGCCGTCGATCTCGGGGGTGCGCATCTGGGTCACGACACAGGGGCCGGCCTGGATCACGGTCACGGGAACGACCTTGTTGTTGTCGTCCCACAGCTGGGTCATGCCGAGCTTGGTGCCCAGCAGGCCCTTCACCTTGCGTTCGTTAGTCATGTTCACGGACCTCACGGGAGCTTGATCTCGATGTCCACACCGGCCGGAAGGTCGAGACGCATCAGCGAATCAACAGTCTTCGGGGTGGGATCGAGGATGTCGATGAGCCGCTTGTGGGTACGCATCTCGAAGTGCTCGCGGCTGTCCTTGTACTTGTGGGGCGAACGGATCACACAGAACACGTTCTTCTCGGTCGGCAGCGGCACCGGGCCAGCAACCTTGGCACCCGTACGGGTCACCGTGTCGACGATCTTGCGCGCCGACGAGTCGATGACCTCGTGGTCATAGGCACGGAGCCTGATGCGGATCTTTTGTCCCGCCACAGTTGTTCCTTCTACTCGTCCAAGCTTTGTCCGGAGGATTCCGGCTTCGCGGCCGATGACCCGGCGGGCCTCGGCATGCTCTCTGATGTCGTGGTGTTCAAGCGTCTCCCACAAGGGATTTTCACTTCCCACCACCGACCCCCGCGGTCGGGTGTGTCGCAACTGTATCGGGCACTCACAAACGCTCTTTTTCGTTGTGTGGTGCTCTCCTCAGTTCCGTTCACACGGCGACTGCCCAGGACCGGTGCGCTGTGTCCTCACACAAGCCCTGAACGGGACTGCACCAGAACGCATCACGCCAACTCCATCGGAGCAACTTGTTAAGTCTGTCATGTCGAGGCTTGTGAAGCAAAATCGGCGTCGCCCCTTCCCTCCCCCGCCCGAGGATGGCAGGCTGTGGCGCCAAGGGCCCGCCCCGGCCCACCACGACGAAGGAGTTGTGATGGACGTCGAACTTGCCGAGGTGCGCGCCTTCCTGGCCGCCCACGAGCCCTTCGCCAGCCTGCCGGCCAGCGTTCTGGGCCAATTGCCCAGCCGGCTGCAGATCCGCTACCACCGGCGCGGAACCCAACTGCTCACGGCAGGTCAACCCAACAACGTGCTGTACATCGTGCGGTCCGGTGCGGTGGACATCGTCGATGCCGCCGGTGCCCTCGTGGAGCGCACCGAGGTGGGCGGGAGTTTCGGAGCCTCGTCGCTGCTCTCCCGTTCCGGATCTCTCTACACGATCACGACGATAGAGGACACATTGCTGCTCGTGATGGGCGCCGAGGTCTTTACCCACCTCGTCGAACACCATCCGGCCATCAGGACCTACTACGCCGAGCTCGGCCGCGACCGGCTGCGCCATGCGGTTGCCGTGAAGCAGACTGCCGAGGACCGGTCCGCGGCCTGGCTGCGCATGCGGCTCGACGAGATGACCTCCCGCCGTCTGGTCACGGCCCCCAGTCACATCACGATTGCGGAGGCGGCCCAGCTGATGACCACCCACCGCGTCTCCGCGCTACCGGTGGTGGAGCAGGAGGGCCTGGTGGGCATCATCACGGACCGGGACCTGCGCTCCAAGGTGGTGGCCGCGGGAGTGGACAGCAGCCTGCCCCTGGAGCACGTGATGACCCGGGACCCCATCCGGGTCTCACCCGATCTCCAGGCCTTCGAGGCCCTGCTGGAGATGACCAGCCGGGGGGTGCACCACCTTCCGGTGGTGGACCGCGGCCGGCTGGTGGGCATGGTGAGCTCTGGGGACATCATGCGGCTGCAGCAGGCGGACCCCGTCTTCCTGGTCGGCACCATTGCCAAACAGCATGACGTGGACTCCCTGGCCGCGCTGTCTGGGCGTACGGCCCTGCTGGTGGACCAATTGCTGCGCCAGGATGCCTCCGCGGCCGACATCTACCGGCTGCTCACCACCGTGGCCGACGGGTTCACCCGTCGCCTGATCTCGCTGGCCCAGGACGAACTGGGGCCGCCTCCCTGCGCCTGGAGCTGGATCACCCTGGGCTCACAGGCCCGACGGGAGCTCAGCATCGGCTCCGACCAGGACCACGCCCTGGTACTGGAGGACACGAATCTGGACGAAGCCGCCCAACAGTGGTTCTCGGACCTTGCCTCGCGGGTGACCGACGGCCTCGCTCGCTGCGGCTACCGGCTCTGCGACGGTGATGTGATGGCCAGCAATCCGGCCTGGCGCCTGACGGTCCCCCAGTGGCAGGTCCAGTTCTCCCGGTGGATCAACGAGCCACATCCTGACGCCGTCCTGCACAGCCAGATCTTCTTCGACGCGCGCACCGTGCACGGGGACCCGCTGCTTCTGGAGCAGGTACGACGCGATGCCCTGTCACTGACCCCGGGCGCCCAACGCTTCCTCGGTCAGCTCGCGGCCCAGGCCGTCGAGCGCCAGCCACCGGTGGGATTCTTCCGCGGGGTGGTCCTGGCCCGCCGTGGCGACCAGAGCGAGAGCTTCGACCTGAAGGGTGAGGGCCTGCACGCGATCATCGAACTGGCCAGGGTGCATGCGCTCGCCCATGGGTTGGACGCAGTGGGCACCTTGGACCGGCTGCACGCCGCCGCACAGGCCACCGGGGCAAGCAGCCTGGACGAGCTGGCCGACGCCTTCGAGTTCATCGGTCATGTGCGTCTGGCCCACCAGAACCGTCAGGCGCGCGAGCAACGCCCGGTGGACAACGTGGTGCGGGCGGACGAGTTGTCCTCCTTCGACCGGCGACACCTCAAGGACGCCTTCTCCTTGATCCGCACGGCGCAGGAGGGCCTCTCCTATGCCTACCAGACCCACCTGATGAACTGACGGGACAGGAAGATGGCACTGTTCCGCAGGAAGCCCACACTGGAGGGCCTGGCCGACAGCCTGCCCGACGGCCCCCTCAGGGCCTTCGCCCAGAGGCCCGCTCCCCCGCCCTCGACTACGGCCGACCAGCTGCGGCTGCTCGCCGTGGACGTCGAGACCACTGGGCTGGACGCCACGACGGATCGCCTGCTGAGCATCGGCTTCGTCCCGGTGGATGGCTCGACCATCCCCCTGGGTGGCGCGGGCCACCATGTGGTGCGCTCCACGGCCGAGGTGGGTCAGAGTGCCACCGTCCACGGCATCACCGACGACGCCCTGGCTGCCGGGGTCGAGCTGGAGGAGGCGCTCACCCGATTGCTCGAGGCCTTGGCCGGCAGGGTCCTGCTGGCGCACCACGCGGTGATCGAGAACGACTTCCTGACGCGTGCCATGCGGCAGGTCTGGGGCCAAGCCGTCCCCCTGACCTGCGTCGACACGATGCAATTGCAGCACCGGTTGCTAAGCCAGGGCTTCGACGACGAGCCGCCGCCGGGATCACTGCGCCTGTGGAGCGCCCGGCAACAGTACGGACTGCCCCGTTACCAGGCCCACGAGGCACTCACTGACGCGCTCGCCTGCGCGGAGCTCTACCTCGCGCAGGTGAGCGAACTCGGCTGGCAGACCTCGCTCAAGAAGTTGACCTGAGGTCTCACAGCGAGGCGCGGAAGTTGCGCAGCCGCTTGATCGAGGAGTCGTGCCCCAGCAGTTCCATCGACTCGAACAGCGGTGGGCTGACATTGCTGCCCGTGATGCCCACCCGCACCGGCGCGAAGGCGAACTTGGGCTTGATGCCCAGGTCATCCACGAGCTTGGCGCGCAAGGAAGCCTGGATCGTCTCCGCGTCAAAGGGCTCCAGCCCCTCCAGCGCGGACAGGGCCGCGTCGAGCGCATCGGGGGCATTGTCCGCGAGCTTGGCCACGACCTCGTCGGGTGCGCTGATGCTCGCATCCTCCGCGAACAGGAAGGCGAGCTTGTCCTTGGCCTCGGCCAGGGTGACCATCCGCTCCTGGATGAGCGGGGTCGCGCCCACCAGCAGGCGACGCGCCTCGTCGTCCAGCGCCGGTTGGCCCTGCTCGGCCCAGCAAGTCTCGATCCGGGCCGCCAGGTCCTCCGCCGGCATGGTGCGGATGTAGTGACCGTTGAGCCAGTTCAGCTTGTCCATGTCGAAGACCGGACCACCAGAGTTGATCTTGGTCCAGTCGAAAGCCGCCACGAACTGCTCGAAGCTCTGCACCTCCTCGCCCTCGACCACGGGCGGATATCCCAGCAACATCAAGAAGTTGAGGAGCGCCTCGGGAAGATAGCCCTGTTCGCGGAACCAGGTGAGACGCGCCGCAGGGTTCTTGCGCTTGCTGATCTTGGACTTGTCCGTGTTGCGGATCAGCGGCATGTGCGCAAAGCGCGGCGCCGGGAGCCCCAGCCACTTGTAGAGCAGCAAGTGCTTGGGCGTGGAGCTGATCCACTCCTGCCCACGCACGACGTGGGTGATCCCCATCAGGTGGTCGTCCACGACGACGGCCATGTGGTAGGTCGGGAAGCCGTCGGTCTTCAGGATGACCTGGTCATCGGGGCGTGGGGCCGCGGTCGATCCGTTGATGAGGTCGTCGAAGGTGAGTTCCACGTCGTCGGGGACGAGCATCCGCACCACCGGTGTCTCCTGGAAGCCGGGCAGCTGCGCGCGCTCCTCCTTGGTCTTTCCCAGGCAGAGCCGGTCGTAGCCGATCACGTCGGCCTTGGCGGCCTGCTGCTGCTCGCGCATCTCCTTCAACCGTTCCGAGCTGCACCAGCAGTAGTAGGCGTGACCGTCGGCGATCAGCTGCTCGACGAAGGGCCGGTAGGTGTCCAGGCGCTCCGACTGGCGGTACGGCCCGAAGCTGCCACCCTGCTGCGGCCCCTCATCGGGGGCCAGCCCGAGCCACTCCAGGCTGTCGTAGATCTGCCCCTCCGAGCCGGGCACCAGACGCGCCTGGTCGGTGTCCTCGATGCGCAGCACGAAGGCACCGCCGGTTCGCCGGGCCCAGGCCTTGTCGAACAGAGCCATGTAGGCGGTGCCGACGTGCGGGTCCCCAGTGGGCGAGGGTGCCACACGCAGACGCGCAGGTGCCAGAGGATCAGCGGTCTTCGGAGTGGAGATGGCTTCAGTCATGATGCGGGCAAGCCTACCGCGGTGATGGCCTCTCACCGCCCGCCAGGAAGGGTGGTCGCGCATGCTAGTTTGGCCGCCATGAGTGCGCCCGAACCCGCTGTGCCTGCCAATGACTTCATCCGCGACGCAATCCGCCGCGACAACGAGCAGGGCACCTACGGCTCTCGGGTGCAGACCCGCTTCCCTCCGGAACCCAATGGCTACCTGCACGTCGGCCATGCCAAGGCCATCGTGCAGAACTTCGGCGTCGCCGAGGACTTCGACGGCGTCTGCAATCTTCGCCTCGACGACACGAATCCCGGCACCGAAGAGACCGAGTACGTCGACTCCATCAAGGACGACATCGCATGGCTGGGCTACACCCCCGGCGTGACGGTGCACGCCAGCGACTACTTCGAGCAGCTCTACCTGTGGGCTGAATATCTGGTCGAGCAGGGGCTTGCCTTCGTCGATGACCAGGACGGCGAGACGATCAGCGCCCAGAAGGGCGGCTTCGGGGAACCCGGAACCAACTCCCCCTTCCGCGACCGTCCTGCCGCCGAGAGCCTGGACCTGCTGCGCCGGATGCGGGCCGGCGAGTTCCCCGATGGGTCCCGCTGCCTGCGCGCCAAGATCAACATGGCCGCCGAGAACATGTGGTTGCGCGACCCGGTGATGTACCGGATCCGCCACGCACGCCACCACAACACCGGTGACGCATGGTGCATCTACCCCACCTATGACTGGGCCCACGGCCAGAGCGATGCCATTGAGGGCGTCACGCATTCGCTGTGCAGCCTCGAGTTCGATGCACACCGCCCGCTCTACGACTGGTTCCTGGAGCACCTGCCCCTGACCGGCGACAGGCCCCGTCAGATGGAGTTCGCCCGGCTCGAGCTCACCCACACCGTGACCTCGAAGCGTCGCCTCAAGAAGCTGGTGGAGGACGGTCTGGTGGACGGCTGGGATGATGCCCGGATGCCCACCCTGCGCGGCATGCGCCGTCGCGGCTACCCCGCCGCCGCCATCCGCAACTTCATGCTGGCGATCGGCACCACCCGAAACAACTCGGTCAAGGCGATCGAGGAATTCGAGTCCTTCGTGCGACGCGAACTCAACCAGACCGCCCAGCGCCGGATGGCCGTACTGCGGCCGCTGAAGCTGACGCTGACCAACTGGCCCGTCGACGCCAATGGCGAACCGGTGGTCGAGTACTTCGAGGTCACCAACAATCCCGAGCGTGCCGAGGACGGGCTGCGCTCGATGCCCTTCACCGGGAGCCTGTTCATCGAACAGGAGGACTTCGCCGAGGTGCCGCCGCCCAAGTACTTCCGGCTCACGCTGGACCGCGAGGTCCGGCTGCGCGGTGCCTACTTCGTCAAGGCCCACGACGTCGTCAAGGACGAGCAGGGCAATGTGGTGGAGGTTCTTGCCAGCTATGATCCCGAGACGCGTGGGGGCGATGCCCCCGACGGCCGCAAGGTGAAGTCCACGATGCACTGGGTCTCCGCTCCGCACGCCCTCGACGCAACGGTGGCGCTCTACGAACGGCTGTTCACCACCCGAATCCCGGGCGAGGCCACTGGCGAGGCACTCGACGACCTCAACCCGTCCAGCAGGGAGCTGCTCACGGGGTGCAAGGTCGAGCCCGCGTTGGCCGAGTCCGCCCCGGGCGAAGTGGTGCAGTTCGAGCGCACCGGCTACTTCGCCGTCGACCCGGACCAGCCGATGCACTTCCACCGCACCGTGGGTCTGCGCGACGAGTGGGCCGCTGCCCAGAAGAAGCAGGGCAAGTAGTCCTCACAGGAGCTCGAGCATCCTGGCCACCCACCACAGGGCGAAGAGGGTCGCCGCCACCATGACGGCCACCGCCACCAGGACCATGACCACCGCGCTGACCAGGTAGGCCACGCTGCTGGCTTCGGCCCGTCGAGGATCCGTCAGGGCCCGGTCCAAAAGCCGCAGGTTCTTGCGGTTGGACCTGAAGCCGATGTCCGCGAGGTCTCCGACGAGTGGGAGTTGCCCCAGCAGGGCGTCCAGGCCGCAGTTGGCGACCATCCTCGCCAGGACGGGCAAGGGGACCCGGGCGCGGACGGCATCGAACAGGATGATGCTGGCCATCGCCGTGGTGGCGGCATCCCCCACCCCCGGGACCAGTCCCACCAGGGCATCCGCACCGAGGGTGATCCGGGTCCCGGGAATGGTCACCAGGTCGTCCAGAACTCGGGCCATGCCCCGCGAGGTGGGAACCTCGTCGTGGCTCCGGCTGGCACGGCCACCAGCCGCATCGGAAAGGCTCATGCCTCAACGGTAGCCGTCCCGCCGACAGCGGAACCGCCGCCGAGACCCGGCTCCACTCGTGCCGCGCCCACTAGGCTCGGTGGCATGAAGCCCACCTCCACGTATCGTCTCCAGATCACGCCGGACTTCCGCCTGCAGGACGCCGCCCGCGTGCTTGACTACTTGGCCGACCTCGGGGTGGGGGCCGTCTACCTCTCCCCCGTCCTGACCTCGACAGCCGGCTCCAACCACGGCTATGACGTGACCGATCCCACCACCGTCGACGAGCAGCGCGGCGGCGAGGAGGGGTGGCGCGAGCTCGTGGCGACGGCCCGGGACAAGGGCTTGGGCATCGTGATGGACATCGTCCCCAACCATCTGGGCATTGCCCATGCCTGGGAGAACCCCGCGTGGTGGAGTGTGCTGGCCGAGGGGCCTGCCTCGCCACACGCCGCATGGTTCGACATCGACTGGTCCGCCGACAGGATCGCCCTGCCCGTGTTGGGCAACGCGGACGACCTCGACCGTCTGGAGCTGTCCGAGGACGGACGCGAGCTGTCCTTCTACGAGCACCGCTTCCCCGTCGCACGGGGCACCGCAGGGGCGGGCGGGGATCCTCGGGTGGTCCATGATCGACAGCACTACCGCCTGGTTCCCGGCGTGGACGGCAACGACCTGCTGACCCATCGGCGCTTCTTCACCGTCTCGACGCTGGCCGGGGTTCGCGTGGAAGACCAGCAGGTCTTCGAGGCAACCCACGAACGCATCGCGCGGATGGTCCGCGAAGACGGCATCGATGGGCTGCGAGTGGATCATCCCGATGGTCTGGTCGATCCGAAGCAGTACTTCGAACGGCTCCACCAACTGGCACCCGAAGCATGGATCGTCGCGGAGAAGATCCTCGAACATGGCGAGGAACTGCCCGAATGGCAGGTCGACGGCACCACGGGCTATGACGCGATGACAGAGGTCAACCAGCTCTTCGTCGATCCCAGCGCCGAGGAATTCTTCACCACCGACTACCAGCGCCGCACCGGGGACGAACTCGACGTCGAGCAACACGTGCTCGCTGGCAAGCTGGAGGTGGCACGCACCCTGTTCGGGGCCGAGACGCGTCGCCTGCTGGCCCTGCTTGACGCGGGCGACGTGGATCCCGAGCTGCTGCGTGACGCCCTGCACGAACTTGCCGCGCGGATGCCGGTCTACCGCACCTACCTGCCGGAGCACGATGAGGCACTCACCGAGGCCCTGGCCACCACCCGCCATGACGCGCCAGATCTGGGCCCCGCCCTTGATGTCCTGGAGGGGCAGCTGCTCGACGTCGACCGCGAGGCCGCGCGGCGCTTCCAGCAGCTCTCCGGGGCGGTGATGGCCAAGGGCGTGGAGGACACGGCCTGGTACCGCGCCAACCGCTTCGTCGCGCTGAACGAGGTGGGCGGGCATCCCGCCAGCTTCGGCACCGGCCTGAACACCTTTCACGCTGCCATGCAGCGGCGGGAGCAGAGGATGCCGGAATCCATGACCGCGCTGTCCACCCATGACACCAAGCGGGGGGAGGACGTGAGGGCCCGGCTCGCGGCGCTCTCCGAGCTGCGTGGGCCATGGACCCGTTTTGCCGACACCTTCGGCCGTCACACCGCCATCCCCGAACCCACCTTTGCCCACCTGCTGGCGCAGACCCTCGCCGGCACCGGTCCCGTCGCCGCCCCCGAGCGGCTCCACCAGTACGCGGAGAAGGCCATGCGTGAGGCGGGCTTGGCCACCAGCTGGATGGAGCCCGATGCCGCCTTCGAGGCCCGCGTGCACGAGGCCATCGAGACGGCCCATTCCCATCCGGAGATCCGTGGGGCCTGGGATGAACTGACCAGCGCCCTGGACTCCCCCGCTCGCTCCAACAGCCTCTCCCAGAAGCTGGTACAGCTGGTCATGCCGGGCATTCCCGATGTCTACCAGGGCACGGAGGTCTGGGAGGACTCGCTGGTGGACCCCGACAATCGCCGGCCGGTGGACCACGAGCACCTGCGCGGCCTGTTGGCCCGCCACATCTCTGACTGGGAGGACCCCGCCTTCAAGCAGCACCTGGTGGCGGCGGTGCTGCGACTGCGCCGCGACCGGCCGGAATCGTTCACCGGCTATCGCCCAGTTGACGCCGATGGCCCCGCCGCGGGGCACCTGGTGGCCTTCGAACGTGACGGGGTGCTGGCCTGCGCAACTCGGCTTCCCGCCTCCTTGGCCCAGGCGGGTGGCTGGCGGGACACCGAACTGGTGCTGGACGGCTCGTGGGGGGACGCCCTGCGCCCGGACCCCGCCACCTTCTCGGGACGGGTGCTGCTCCGCGAGCTGCTGGACCATGCCCCCGTCGCACTCCTGGTGAGGGACTGACCCATTCCGCCGGGGGCGTAAGCGCCAGGCTTCTCCGGACGCGCCACACCTGGAAGGGCTAATTCTGGACCACGCGCCCCCCGCTGCGGGGCCCCGCAACAGGAAGAAGGACCATGGGACTGTTCGACGAGATCAAGGACAAGCTGACCGGCAAGCACGACGAGGCCGCCGACGCCCCCGAGGTACAGGCCCCGATCATCCCCGAGGAGCAGGCGCGGATAGATCGTGAGCAGGCCTCCAACGAGGCCACCGCAGCCGTTGCCCAGACCGAGCTGGACGCCAAGGAGAAGGCGGAGGCCGAGGCTCGCGCCAAGGCAGAGGCCGAGGAGAAGGCCAAGGCCGACGCAGCCGCCCAGGCAAAGACCGCAGCCGACCAGAAGGCCGCCGCCGAGGCGAAGGCCGATACCGAAGCCAAGCAGAAGGCCAACGCCGCCCAGGCCGCCCAGCCCAAGCGCACCTACACGGTGAAGCCCGGCGACACACTCTCCGAGATCGGCTCCAAGTTCGGCGTCAACTACATGGACATCGCGCGCGCCAATGGTGTGAAGAACCCCGACCTGATCTACCCCGGCCAGGTCTTCACCATCCCGGAGTGACCCGCTGCTCCTGTTGAGCAGGTGACACGAGGGCCACGCACCGTCACGGTGCGTGGCCCTTCTCATGTCATCTTCCCGCAAAACCCAATGCTGGGGAAAACGACAGTGGGCCCCGATCCTTGCGGATCGGGGCCCACTGGGTTGATCAGGTGTCGCCCGACCAGATCAGTGACGAAGGGTCACTTGACGATCTTGGTCACGCGGCCGGCACCGACGGTACGCCCACCCTCACGGATGGCGAACTTCAGGCCGTCCTCCATGGCGACGGGCTTGTTCAGGTGAACAGTCATGTCGGTGTTGTCACCAGGCATGACCATCTCGGTGCCCTCGGGCAGCTGGACGACGCCGGTCACGTCCGTGGTACGGAAGTAGAACTGGGGCGAGTAGTTCGAGAAGAACGGCTTGTGACGGCCACCCTCCTCCTTGGTCAGCACGTAGACGGAACCCTCGAAATCGGTGTGAGGGGTGGTCGAGCCGGGCTTGATGACACACATGCCACGCTCGACGTCTTCCTTCTTGGTGCCGCGGAGCAGCAGGCCGACGTTCTCGCCAGCGCGACCTTCGTCGAGGATCTTGCGGAACATCTCAACACCGGTGACGGTGCTGCTCTGCTTGTCCTCGCGGATGCCGATGATGTCGACGGTCTCGCCGGTCTTGACGATGCCGCGCTCGATACGACCGGTGATGACGGTGCCACGACCGGTGATCGTGAAGACGTCCTCAACGGGCATCAGGAAGGGCTTGTCGGTCTCGCGCTCGGGCTGCGGGATGTACTCGTCGACAGCGTTCATCAGCTCGAGGATGCTCTCGGCCCACTTGGCGTCACCCTGCAGGGCCTGGAAGGCCGACACGCGCACGACGGGGCAGTCGTCGCCATCGAACTCCTGCGAGGACAGCAGCTCGCGGACCTCCATCTCGACGAGCTCGATGAGCTCCTCGTCGTCCACCATGTCGCACTTGTTCAGCGCAACGACGATGGCGGGCACGCCGACCTGACGGGCGAGCAGCACGTGCTCGTGGGTCTGGGGCATGGGGCCGTCGGTGGCGGCGACCACGAGGATGGCGCCGTCCATCTGGGCAGCACCGGTGATCATGTTCTTGACGTAGTCGGCGTGGCCGGGGCAGTCAACGTGCGCGTAGTGGCGCTTCTCGGTCTGGTACTCGATGTGAGCGATCGAGATGGTGATGCCACGCTGGCGCTCTTCGGGAGCCTTGTCGATGTTCTCGAAAGCGAAGGTCTCGTTGAGATCCGGGTACTTGTCGTGGAGCACCTTGGAGATCGCCGCGGTGAGCGTGGTCTTGCCGTGGTCGATGTGTCCGATGGTGCCGATGTTGCAGTGCGGCTTAGTCCGCTCGAACTTGGCCTTTGCCACTGAGGGCTCCTTCTGGATTGCCGCCACGCTCTCCGCGGGGCGTACTGGGTGAAACCGCGACGGGGAGATCCCGCCACGTGTCCTGACTTACTAGGCTCGGCCCCCGCCAACCAAGGTTGTGCAAGGGTACCGTCCAAGTTTTGTGCACCTCGGCGTCATAGTCAAACTGATTCCGGGTGCTGACCCGGGTGGAGCGGCCTTCCGGGGAAGACCGCCCCACCCGGACCGAGCCTCACTCGCCGCCGCGGGCCTTCGCGACGATCTCGTCCGAGACGGCCTTCGGGGTCTCACCGTAGGAGTCGAACTCCATGGAGTACGAGGCCTGTCCGGAGGTCTTCGAGCGCAGGTCGCCGACATAGCCGAACATCTCGCTCAGCGGCACCAGGGCGCGCACGACGCGGTTGCCGTGCAGCTCGTCCATGCTCTGGATGTGGCCACGACGCGAGTTCAGGTCGCCGATGACGGTACCCAGGTAGTCCTCCGGGGTGGTCACCTCGACGGCCATCATGGGCTCCAGGATGGCCGGGTCGGCCTTGCGCGCGGCCTCCTTGAAGACCATCGAGCCAGCCAGCTTGAAGGCCATCTCCGAGGAGTCGACGTCGTGGTAGGCGCCATCGGTCAGCGTCACGCGGATGTCCTCGACGGGGTAACCGGCCAGGACACCGAACTGCATGGCATCCTTGACGCCGGCGTCGACGGCGGGGATGTACTCCTTGGGGATGCGACCACCGGTGACGGCGTTCACGAACTCGTAGCCGGAGCCCGGCTCCAGCGGCTCCAGGTCCACGATCACCTTGGCGTACTGGCCCGAACCACCCGACTGCTTCTTGTGGGTGTAGTCGACCTTCTGCACCGGACGGCGCAGGGTCTCACGGTAGGCCACCTGCGGCTTGCCGATGTTGGCCTCGACCTTGAACTCGCGCTTCATGCGGTCGATCAGCACCTCGAGGTGCAGCTCGCCCATGCCGGCGATGATGGTCTGGCCGGTCTCCTCGTCGGTGTGGACGCGGAAGGTGGGATCCTCCTCGGCCAGACGCTGGATGGCGACACCCAGCTTCTCCTGGTCGGACTTGGTCTTCGGCTCGATGGCCTGCTCGATGACCGGAGCCGGGAATTCCATCGACTCCAGGATGATCGGGTTGGCCGGGTCGCACAGCGTCTCACCGGTGGTGGTGTCCTTCAGACCCATCACGGCCACGATCATGCCGGCGCCGATGGCCTCGATCTCCTCACGCTTGTTGGCGTGCATCTGGTAGATCTTGCCGATGCGCTCCTTCTTGCCCTTGGTCGCATTCAGCACCTGGGTGCCGGACTGCAGGACGCCGGAGTACACGCGGATGAAGGTCAGCTTGCCCAGGTGGGGATCGGCGGCGATCTTGAAGGCCAGGATCGACAACGGGTCCTCGTTGTTGGGGTGACGCTCCAGGACGGCCGACTCGTCGCCGGGCTTGAAGCCGTCGATGGCGGGAACGTCCAGCGGGGAGGGCAGGTAGTCGACGACCGCGTCAAGCAGGGGCTGCACGCCCTTGTTCTTGAACGAGGTGCCGCAGACCACGACGTTGAACTGGTTGGCCAGCACACCCTTGCGCAGGGCAGCCTTCAGCTCCTCGATGGTGGGCTCCTCGCCCTCGAGGTACTTCTCCATCAGCGCATCGTCGGCCTCGGCAGCGACCTCGAGCAGCTCGGCGCGGGCAGCCTGTGCCTGCTCGAGCATGTCGGCCGGGATCTCCTCGACCTCGTACATCTCGCCCAGCGAGGTCTCGCCCCGGTAGGTCTTGGCATTCATCTCGACCAGGTCGACGACGCCCATGAAGTCGGACTCGGCACCGATCGGGAGCTGGGTGATGGCCGGAGTGGCCATCAGACGCTCGCGGATCGTCTTGACGCAGTGATCGAAGCTCGCACCGGTGCGGTCCAGCTTGTTGATGTAGCAGATGCGCGGCACGCCGTACTTGGAGGCCTGGCGCCACACGGTCTGGGACTGGGGCTCCACGCCGGCCACGCCGTCGAACACGGCGACGGCACCGTCGAGCACGCGCAGCGAACGCTCCACCTCGACGGTGAAGTCCACGTGACCGGGGGTGTCGATGATGTTGATCTGGCTGTCGTGCCAGAAGCACGTGGTGGCAGCAGAGGTGATCGTGATGCCACGCTCCTGCTCCTGCTCCATCCAGTCCATGGTCGCAGCCCCGTCGTGCACCTCACCGATCTTGTGGGTGATGCCGGTGTAGAACAGGATGCGCTCGGTCGTGGTGGTCTTGCCAGCGTCGATGTGGGCCATGATGCCGATGTTGCGGACCTTGGCCAGGTCAGTCTTCAAGTCGATGGCCACAGGGCTTCAACCTCAAATCTTTGAATGGGTTTGAACAGGTTTGGACGTACAAACGCCCGGGACGAGAGTCTACCTGCCCCGGACGTGATGAATGCCCCAGCGCCGGAGATCCAGCGCTGGGGCCAAAGATCACCAGCGGTAGTGGGCGAATGCCTTGTTGGCCTCGGCCATCTTGTGGGTGTCCTCACGCTTCTTGACCGAGGCGCCCAGACCATTCGAGGCGTCCAGGATCTCGTTCATGAGGCGCTCGGCCATGGTCTTCTCGCGACGGGCGCGGGAGTAGTCGACCAGCCAGCGCATGCTCAGCGTGGTGGCGCGGGCGGGCTTGACCTCGATCGGCACCTGGTAGGTGGCGCCACCGACACGGCGGCTCTTGACCTCGAGCGAGGGCTTGATGTTGTCCAGCGCACGCTTCAGCGTCTGCACGGGATCGACACCGGTCTTCTCGCGGGTGCCCTCCAGTGCGGTGTAGACGATGTCCTGGGCAGTGGTCTTCTTGCCGTCGAGCAGGATCTTGCTGACCAACTGGGAGACCAGCGGCGAACCGTAGACCGGATCGATGATGATGGGGCGCTTGGGCGCCGGACCCTTGCGAGGCATTACTTCTCCTTCTTCGCGCCGTAGCGGCTGCGAGCCTGCTTGCGACCCTTGACACCCTGGGTGTCGAGCGAGCCACGGATGATCTTGTAGCGAACGCCGGGCAGGTCCTTCACACGGCCGCCGCGCACGAGCACCATCGAGTGCTCCTGCAGGTTGTGGCCCACGCCGGGGATGTAGGCGGTCACCTCGATCCCGGAGGAGAGGCGAACACGGGCCACCTTGCGAAGAGCCGAGTTCGGCTTCTTCGGGGTGGTGGTGTACACGCGAGTGCACACACCACGACGCTGGGGCGAACCCTTGAGCGCGGGCGTCTTGTTCTTGCTGACCTTGTCAGTGCGGCCCTTGCGGACCAGCTGCTGGATTGTAGGCACCGGCTGGTATCTCTTTCGTTGTCTGGATGGTCTTACCCTGGCTTGCAGCACCGCGCGAACAGTTGTGGACCACCGTTATCCCCAGCTGGTGCAGTTGTCTGCAGTGCGAACTCCGCACCGTTGTCGTCCTCCTCGCAACGTTTAGGAGTCCGACCCCACTGCCAGGGCACGCACAAAGGCCCGATCTGATCGAGCACAGGTACCAAATCTAGTCGACCTGCGGCGTCGGGTCAAAACGCGGGCCGTCCGGACTCAGCTCAGGTCAGTGGTGACCCGGGCCTCCAACTTCTCCCGGAGATCCGACGCGAGGAAGTCCGCCGCAGTCAACACGCGGTTGGCCAGGTCCGGCCGGGTGGTGCGCGCCCAGAAGGCCTCACGCATCGTGACTCCGTGCGCAGGCACCTCGACGACCTCCACAGACATGCCCGGCTCCAGCAGACCGGGCTGCAGCACCCGCAAATAGGTGCCCGCTCCCCCAGCCTGGGTGAACTCCTTGATCCAGCCGGGACGGCCCACCACCCGCTGGAAGGTCCGGCAGGGAATCCGGGGAACGCTCACCTGGAGCAGCACGTCGCCGATGCGCCACCGCTCCCCCACCACGCACGCATTGAGGTCACGCCCGACAGTCGTGAGGTTCTCCCCCATCCACCCCGCACCCAGCGTCATACCGAGCCGTTCTCCCCACAGGTCCAGGTCCTCGCGCCCGACGGCGTAGACGGCCTTGTCCGTGCCGCCATGGTTCCGGCGATCCCCGACGAAGTCACCTTCCACGCCCGAGGAGCGCGGTCCGTCCGGCGTGCGAGGACCGGGGTCGCTGACACGGATGCACTCGACGGGCCTCTTGTCGTGTCCCGTCGGGATCCCATAGCCCCCCAGATCCTCGCGTGGCTGGCCGACGTTCACCGAGAGGATGCGCATGGGCCCACGCTATCCCGTCGAGAGGCTCCCCGAGGGGCCCAGAGCCCCGCCACAGGCCCGGGGAAGCCGGGTGCCAGCACGAGGGGCCAGGAACGACACGGGGGCGCCTCCCCGGAGGGAGACGCCCCCGTGGGTCGCCATGACGGATGGAATCAGCGCATGTCGCCGAAGTCCAGGTCCTCGAGCGGAACAGCCGCGCCAGTGCCCGACCCGAAGTCGTAGTCGAACGGGTCGTAGCTCATGGTGAAGGCAGTCGCCTTCGCCTCGGCCGTCGGCTCCACGCGGATGTTGCGGTAGCGCTCCAGACCGGTGCCGGCCGGGATCAGCTTGCCCAGGATCACGTTCTCCTTCAGGCCCACCAGCGAGTCCGACTTGCCGTGGATGGCGGCGTCGGTCAGGACCTTGGTGGTCTCCTGGAAGGAGGCCGCCGACAACCACGACTCGGTGGCCAGCGAGGCCTTCGTGATGCCCATCAGCACCGGACGACCCTCCGCGGGCTTGGCGCCCTCGGCCAGAGCCTTGCGGTTCTGGCTCTCGTAGGTCGCACGGTCCACCAGCTCGCCCGGCATCATCGCGGTGTCACCGGAATCGATGACCGTGATACGACGCAGCATCTGACGGATGATGATCTCGATGTGCTTGTCGTGGATCGGGGCGCCCTGGGTGCCATAGACCTTCTGGACCTCGTCCACGAGGTGCTCCTGCACCTTGCGGACACCACGAACACGCAGCACGTCCTGGGGATCCAGGGTGCCGGCCGTCAACTGCTGGCCGGCCTCGACGTGCACGCCGTCGGTGACCGAGTGCTTCACGCCATTGGCATCCTCGAAGTCGAGGCGCGCACGACGCGGCACCGGGTACTCGAGGTCCTCCTGGCCATCGTCGCGCTTGATGACGAGCTTGCGCGAACGGTCGCCCTCCTCGATCGTGACCCGACCAGCGGCCTCGGCCATCGGCGCCTTGCCCTTGGGCTGACGCGCCTCGAAGAGCTCGACGACACGCGGCAGACCCTGGGTGATGTCATCACCGGCCACACCACCGGTGTGGAAGGTACGCATCGTCAGCTGGGTACCGGGCTCACCAATCGACTGGGCGGCGACGATACCGACGGCCTCGCCGACGTCGACCAGCTTGCCGGTGGCCAGCGAACGGCCGTAGCACATGGCGCAGGTTCCGGTGGCGGCCTCACAGGTGAGCACCGAACGGACCTTGACCTTCGAGACACCGGCCTCGACCAGCGCCGTGATCTCGAGGTCACCCAGGTCGGTACCGGCGGGCACCACCACATTGCCCTGCTCGTCGACACCGTCGACGGCCAGGGTGCGGGCGTAGACCGCGGTCTCGACATTGCCCAGGATCCGCAGCGCACCGGTCTCGTCGACCTCGGCGATGTTCTTGTTCAGGCCACGCTCGGTGCCGCAGTCCTCCTCACGGATGATCACGTCCTGGCTGACGTCCACCAGACGACGGGTCAGGTAACCCGAGTCAGCGGTACGAAGAGCCGTGTCGGCCTGACCCTTACGACCACCGTGCGTGGAGATGAAGTACTCCAGGACCGAGAGGCCCTCACGGAAGTTCGACTTGATGGGTCGGGCGATGATCTCGCCCTTCGGGTTCGCCACCAGGCCACGCATGGCGGCGATCTGACGCATCTGGGTCATGTTTCCTCGAGCGCCCGAGGCCACCATCATGAAGATGGGGTTGGTCTCGGTGAAGTTGCGCTCCATGGCAGCGGTCAGCTCGGCCGTTGCGTCGGTCCAGATCTGGATCAGTTCCTGACGACGCTCGTCCTCGGTCACCGCGCCACGCTCGTAGAGCTTGTCGATCTTGGCGGCCTTCGCGTCATAACCGGCAATGATCTCCGGCTTGTTCGGCGGCGTCTGGACGTCACCGATGGACACGGTCACACCGGAGCGGGTGGCCCAGTGGAAACCGAGGTCCTTCAGGTTGTCCAGGGTGCGGCCGACCTCGACCTTGGGGTAGCGCTCGGCCAGGTCGTTGACGATGGCACCCAGCTGCTTCTTGCCCACGGTCTCGTTGATGAAACCGTAGTCATCCGGCAGCGCCTCGTTGAAGAGCGCGCGGCCCAGCGTGGTGTCCAGGAGCACGGAGCCGTCAGGACGGACCGGGGTGCCCTCGGGCGCCACCACGTCGGTCAGGCGCAGCTTGATCCGCGAACCCATCATCAGCTCCTTGCGGTCGAAGGCCATCAGGGCCTCCGCGATGGAGCTGTAGGACTTGCCGGTGCCCACACCCTCACGCTCCTGCGTGAGGAAGTACATGCCGATGATCATGTCCTGGGTCGGCAGCGTGACGGGGCGACCGTCGGCCGGCTTCAGGATGTTGTTCGTCGACAGCATCAGGATGCGCGCCTCGGCCTGGGCCTCGGCGGACAGCGGCAGGTGCACGGCCATCTGGTCGCCGTCGAAGTCGGCGTTGAAGGCGGTGCAGACCAGCGGGTGCAGCTGGATGGCCTTGCCCTCGATCAGCTGGGGCTCGAAGGCCTGGATGCCCAGACGGTGCAGCGTTGGTGCGCGGTTCAGCAGCACCGGGTGCTCCTTGATGACCTCTTCGAGGACATCCCACACCTGGGGACGCTGACGCTCCACCATGCGCTTGGCGCTCTTGATGTTCTGCGCGTAGTTGAGGTCGTCCAGGCGCTTCATCACGAAGGGCTTGAACAGCTCCAGGGCCATGGCCTTGGGCAGACCGCACTGGTGCAGCTTGAGCTGCGGACCGACGCAGATGACCGAACGGCCCGAGTAGTCGACGCGCTTGCCCAGCAGGTTCTGGCGGAAACGACCCTGCTTGCCCTTCAGCATGTCGCTGATGGACTTGAGCGGGCGGTTGCCGGGGCCCGTCACCGGGCGACCACGACGACCGTTGTCGAAGAGCGAGTCCACGGCCTCCTGCAGCATGCGCTTCTCGTTGTTCACGATGATCTCGGGAGCACCGAGGTCGAGCAGACGCTTCAGACGGTTGTTGCGGTTGATCACGCGGCGGTACAGGTCGTTGAGGTCGGAGGTCGCGAAGCGGCCACCGTCCAGCTGCACCATCGGACGCAGGTCCGGCGGAATGACCGGGACGGCGTCCAGCACCATGCCAGCGGGCGAGTTCCGGCCGTCGAGGAAGGCCGAGACCACCTTGAGGCGCTTCAGGGCGCGGGTCTTGCGCTGGCCCTTGCCGGTCTGGATCGTGTTCTTCAGGTTCTCGGCCTCGGCGATCAGGTCGAAGGTGGCCAGGCGACGCTTGATCGCCTCGGCACCCATGAAGCCCTCGAAGTACTTGCCGAAACGGCTCTTCATCTCGCGGTAGAGGATCTCGTCTCCCTCGAGGTCCTGCACCTTGAGGCTCTTGAAGCGAGTCCACACGGCGTCAAGACGGTCCAGCTCGCGCTGGCTGCGGTCGCGAAGCTGCTTGAGCTCCTTCTCCGCCCCGTTCTTGACCTTGTTCTTGATGTCGGCCTTGGCGCCCTCGCTCTCGAGCTGCTCCATGTCAGCCTCGAGCTTGGCCATCCGCGCCTCGATGTCCGCATCACGGCGCTTCTCGAGCTGCTTGCGCTCGTTCTCGACCTTGGCCTCCAGGGAGGGCAGGTCGCGGTGACGGGCATCCTCGTCGACGGCGGTGATCATGTAGGCCGCGAAGTAGATGACCTTCTCCAGGTCCTTCGGGGCGATGTCCAGCAGGTAGCCCAGCCGGGACGGAACACCCTTGAAGTACCAGATGTGGGTCACTGGGGCGGCCAGCTCGATGTGGCCCATCCGCTCGCGTCGCACGTTCGAGCGGGTGACCTCGACGCCACAACGCTCGCAGATGATGCCCTTGAAGCGCACGCGCTTGTACTTGCCGCAGTTGCACTCCCAGTCCCGGGTGGGGCCGAAGATCTTCTCGCAGAAGAGGCCGTCGCGCTCGGGCTTCAGGGTGCGGTAGTTGATGGTCTCCGGCTTCTTGACCTCGCCGTGCGACCACTCGCGGATCTGGTCGGCAACAGCCAGGCCAATCCGGAGCTCGTCGTAGAAGTTCACGTCCAGCACGTTGGTTCTCTTTCTCCTGTTGGTTCAGGAAACTTCAAATGTCTGAGTACTTGTCTTGACTGAGTCGCCCGGGGGCCGGCATCGCGGCCGGCCCACCGGGTGAGGGCGTTGCGCGCCCTGGGTACTCAGACTTCGTCGACGGCCGCGAAGGAGTCGCTGCCGGGACGACGGGAGAGGTCGATGCCGAATTCCTCGGCGGAGCGGTAGTCGTCCTCGCTGTCGCGAAGCTCCACCACGGTGCCGTCGCTGGAGAGGACCTCCACGTTCAGGCAGAGCGACTTCATCTCCTTGACCAGAACCTTGAAGGATTCCGGGATGCCGGGCTCGGGGATGTTCTCCCCCTTGACGATGGCCTCGTAGACCTTCACGCGGCCGGGAACGTCGTCCGACTTGATGGTCAGCAGCTCCTGCAGGGCCCAGGCGGCGCCGTACGCCTCCATGGCCCACACCTCCATCTCACCGAAGCGCTGGCCACCGAACTGCGCCTTGCCGCCCAGCGGCTGCTGGGTGATCATCGAGTACGGGCCGGTGGAACGGGCGTGGATCTTGTCGTCCACCAGGTGGTGCAGCTTCAGCATGTACATGTAGCCGACGCCGACCTTCTCCGGGTACGGCTCGCCGGAGCGGCCGTCGAAGAGCTGTGCCTTGCCGTCGGCGTCCACCAGGTGGTCGCCGTCACGCGTCGGGATGCCGTGCTCCAGCAGGCCCGCGATCTCGGCCTCGTTGGCACCGTCGAAGACGGGGGTCGCCAGACGGGAGTTGCCGTCCACGTGTCCCAGGCCGACATCGCGCAGGCGCTCGGCCCACTCCCCCTCGACACCCTCGATGTCCCAACCGGTCTTGGCGATCCACCCCAGGTGGTTCTCCAGCACCTGGCCGACATTCATTCGCGACGGAACACCCATCGGGTTCAGCACGATGTCGACGGGGGTGCCGTCCTCCAGGAAGGGCATGTCCTCGACGGGCAGGATCTTGGAGATGACGCCCTTGTTGCCGTGACGGCCGGCGAGCTTGTCACCATTCTGGATCTTGCGCTTCTGGGCGACGTAGACGCGCACCAGCTGGTTCACGCCGGGCGGCAGCTCGTCGCCCTCCTCGCGGTCGAAGACGCGCACGCCGATGACCACACCGGTCTCGCCGTGGGGCACCTTCATCGAGGTGTCGCGGACCTCACGGGCCTTCTCACCGAAGATGGCGCGCAGCAGGCGCTCCTCGGGGGTCAGCTCGGTCTCGCCCTTCGGGGTGACCTTGCCGACCAGGATGTCACCGGTACCGACCTCGGCGCCGATGCGGATGATGCCGCGCTCGTCGAGGTTGGCCAGCATCTCCTCGGAGACATTCGGGATGTCCCGGGTGATCTCCTCCGGGCCGAGCTTGGTGTCGCGGGCGTCGACCTCGTGCTCCTCGATGTGGATCGAGGTGAGGACGTCGTCCTGGACGAGGCGCTGCGACAGGATGATCGCGTCCTCGTAGTTGTGGCCTTCCCAGCTCATGAAGGCAACCAGCAGGTTCTTGCCCAGCGCCATCTCGCCACCGTCGGTGCAGGGGCCGTCGGCCAGCGGGGTACCGACCTCGACCCGCTGTCCCTGGGTGACCAGCGGACGCTGGTTGATGCAGGTGCCGGCGTTGGAACGCTTGAACTTCTGCAGCTGGTAGGTCTGGTAGGTGCCGTCGTCGCACGCGATGTCGATCAGATCACCGGAGACGCTCATCACGACACCAGCCTTGGCGGCCACGGTGACGTCGCCGACGTCGATGGCCGAGCGGTACTCCATGCCGGTGCCGACGAAGGGAGCCTCGTTGCGCACCAGCGGGACCGCCTGGCGCTGCATGTTGGCACCCATCAGGGCACGCGACGCGTCGTCGTGCTCGAGGAAGGGGATCAGGGCCGTGGCCACGGAGACCATCTGGCGCGGGGAGACGTCCATGTACTCGACGTCATCGCGCGGAACCGTGTCGACGTCACCGTGCTTGATGCGCACCAGGACGCGCTCCTCGGCGAAGCGGCCGTTCTCGTCAATCTCGGCGTTGGCCTGGGCAATGACGTAACGGTCCTCCTCATCCGCAGTGAGGTAGTCGATCTGGTTCGTGACGCTACCCTGCTCCACCTTGCGGTAGGGGGTCTCGATGAAACCGAAGGCATTGACCCGGGCGAAGGAGGCCAGCGAGCCGATCAGGCCGATGTTGGGGCCTTCAGGGGTCTCGATGGGGCACATGCGGCCGTAGTGCGACGGGTGGACGTCACGAACCTCCATGCCGGCACGGTCACGGGACAGACCACCCGGGCCCAGCGCGGACAGACGACGCTTGTGCGTCAGGCCGGCAAGCGGGTTGTTCTGGTCCATGAACTGCGAGAGCTGGGAGGTTCCGAAGAACTCCTTCAGCGCTGCGGTGACCGGACGGATGTTGATCAGGGTCTGCGGCGTGATCGCCTCGATGTCCTGGGTCGTCATGCGATCACGCACGACGCGCTCCATGCGGCCGAGACCGGTACGCAGCTGGTTCTGGATCAGCTCGCCCACCGTGCGCAGACGACGGTTGCCGAAGTGGTCGATGTCATCCTCTTCGACGATGATCTGGGCGCCATCGCGCTCGATCTCGGTCTCGCCCTCGTGCAGGGCCACGACGTAGTGGATCGCGGCGACGATGTCGTCGACGGTCAGCACCTGCTGGTCGAAGGGCATCGTCAGGCCGAGCTTCTTGTTGATCTTGTAACGACCAACCTTGGCCAGGTCATAGCGCTTCGGGTTGAAGTAGTAGTTCTTCAGCAGCGCCTCGGCGGCATCACGGGCCGGCGGCTCGCCGGGACGCAGCTTGCGGTAGATGTCCAGCAGGGCCTCGTCCTGGGTGGAGACGTGGTCCTTCTCCAGGGTCTGGCGAATGCTCTCGTACTCGCTGAACTCCTCGAGGATGCGCTCATCGGTCCAGCCCAGGGCCTTGAGCAGCACGGTGACGTTCTGCTTGCGCTTGCGGTCGAGGCGCACGCCCACCATGTCGCGCTTGTCGACCTCGAACTCCAGCCACGCACCGCGCGACGGGATGATCTTGCAGGTGAAGATGTCCTTGTCGGACGTCTTGTCCGGGGTCTGCTCGAAGTAGACACCCGGGGAACGGACCAGCTGGGAGACGACGACGCGCTCCGTGCCGTTGATGACGAACGTGCCCTTGTCCGTCATCAAGGGGAAGTCGCCGATGAAGACCGTCTGGCTCTTGATCTCGCCAGTGTCGTTGTTCATGAATTCGGCGGTGACGAAGAGCGGCGCGGCGTAGGTCACGTCGCGGTCCTTGCACTCCTCCACGGAGTACTTGGGGCTCTCGAAACGGTGGTCGCGGAAGCTGAGCGACATGGTCTCGGAGAAGTCCTCGATGGGTGAGATCTCCTCGAAGATCTCCTCCAGACCGGACTTGGTGTTGATATCGGTGCGTCCCGCAGCGAGGGCCTCGTCGACGCTTGCGCGCCAGGCCTCGTTGCCGATCAGCCAGTCGAAGGACTTCGTCTGGAGATCGAGCAGGTTCGGGACTTCGAGCGGTTCATGGATCTTCGCGAAGGAGATTCGTCCGCTGGTGGAGACGACATTCGTGTTCTTCGACGCAGTGCGCGAGGCGGCCAAGATAGTTGGTCCTTCCAAGAACTCGGAAAGGGTTCTTTGCATGCAGAACGACCCGAGTCAAGTCACGGGTCGACAGTTTGGCGATGGGGCAAGAAATCACACTACGTGAAGATCGTCAGGAAATCAACACGGGCGCACAGCAATGCCCTGGACCCATTCGGTTCAAGCGCCGCCACAGTGCGACGCGAACCCCGCCCGAGTGACAGCAACTGTACCGTCTGGCGCCGCCGAGGCAAAGACCTTGGGCTGTGTGGCGACCGCGCCGCCCGACACTCCCCCACAAAGGGGCTCGCCGGCCGGGAATTCCGGCCGGCGAGCATTCCACGCAAGGTCATCGCGCGATGCGGAAGAGACCCTTCGTGTCAATGAGCTCGATCCCCTGCAGCGCCTGGACATCGATGGACTTGAAGGCGGTGTGGTCCACGAGCAGGACCAGGACCTGTGCCCGCGCCAGAGCGTCCTCCAGCGAGGCGAGTGCCACTCCGGCCGATGCCAACTTGCTGGGCAGTTCCTCGATGTGCGGTTCCACGGCCAGCACCTCGTGGTCCTGGAAGCGCTTGCCGATCTCCTCGACGATGTGGACCGACGGGGACTCACGCAGGTCATCGATGTCGGCCTTGAAGGCCAGACCGAGGCAGGCCACCACCGCACCGGGACGAGCCTCGACAGCCTTGCGGACCTGCTCGATGACCCACTCGGGCTTTCCGTCGTTGACCTCACGCGCCGTACGGATCAGGCGGGCCTCCTGCGGAGTGCTGGAGACGATGAACCACGGATCAACCGCAATGCAGTGCCCACCCACACCCGGGCCAGGCTGCAGGACATTCACCCGCGGATGCTTGTTCGCCAGCTCGATCAGCTCCCACACGTCGATGCCCAGCTTGTCGCTGATCAGCGACAGCTCGTTGGCGAAGGCAATGTTCACGTCACGGAAGGCATTCTCCGTCAGCTTGGCCATCTCCGCCGTGGTCGCATCGGTCTGGTGCAGCTCGCCCTGGCAGAAGGTGGCATACAGGTCACAGGCCCGCTGGGCAGCCTCCGGAGTGAGTCCTCCGACAATGCGATCATTGCTGACCATTTCGACCATGATCCGCCCCGGAAGCACTCGTTCGGGACAGTGGGCGAACTGCACATCGGTCAGCTCAGGACGCAACTCCAGCAAGACCTCACGGATGTGCTCCGTGGTCCCGGCCGGGGACGTGGACTCCAGGATGACCAGCTCATCACCTTCCAGCTGCGGCGCGATCGCTGCCGTGGCCGCATCGATGTAGCTCAGGTCCGCCTTGTAGCCCTCGGCAAAAGGAGTGGGGACAGCGATGATGTAGACATCCGCCTTCGGCATCTCCTTCGTCGCGGTCAGTTTCCCGGCCTTGACGACCTCCGCGACGACCTCACCCAGCCCCTCCTCCACGAAGGGCAACTCACCCCGGTTCACGGCGTCGACGTGCCGGTCACTGACATCGACACCCACCACGTCCAGCCCCGCACGAGCCAGCACGGCGGCGGTGGGCAGCCCGATGTACCCGAGACCCACGACAACAATTCGACTATCCACAACCACTCCTAGCGAAAAAGACTTCTCGGATTCTACTCCAGCCACGGAATGCCTGTGCTCCACGGCCGACGACGGTGTCATGACCCTGTGCTGGGCACAAAGTCTGGCAGCCGCTCCCCGACGCCGAGCAGGTGCTCGATGGCGGCTACTGCTCGCTCGGCCGCCTTGCCATCCCCATAGGGATTGGCCACCTGAGCCATCGCCGCGTAGGCATCGGGATCGTCCATCAGGCGACCCACCTCCTGCACGATGCGATCTGCGTCGGTTCCCACGAGGCGAACGGTACCCGCCGTCACGGCCTCCGGTCGCTCCGTGTTCTCACGAAGCACCAGAACGGGCTTGCCGAGGCTGGGGGCCTCTTCCTGGACGCCGCCCGAGTCCGTGAGCACGATGTGGGAGGCCTTCTGGAGATGGATGAACTGCACATAGTCGAGTGGCTCGATGGTGAGCACATTCGAGTGCTTCTCCAACACGGGGAGCATCGTGGCTCGAACCGCAGGATTGCGGTGCATCGGGAACACGATGCTTGCCTCGGGGTAGGTGTCGGCGATACGAGCGACTGCCTCTGCAATGTGCTCCATGGGGGCGCCGAGGTTCTCCCGACGATGGACCGTCAGTGCCACGACCCGTCGACCGGACTCGACCACGTCGACCAGGGCCGGATCACTGAACTCACTGGGCAGCTCCGCAGTCTCCAGCATGGCGTCGATCACGGTATTCCCTGTCACCACCACGCTGGCCGGATCGACCCCCTCCCCCAGCAGATTCTGGGCGGCGTCCGGAGTGGGGGCCAGGTGCAGTCGGGCGACCTGGCCTGCCAGCTTGCGGTTCGCCTCCTCAGGGAAGGGCGAGTCGATGTTGCCAGACCGGAGCCCAGCCTCGAGGTGGACCACCGGGACTTGCCGGTGAAAGCCGGCAATGGCGGCAATCGCGACGGTCGTCGTGTCGCCCTGCACCAGGATGGCGTCCGGCTGCACCTCATCGATCAGGGCATCCATGGCCCCGAAGACCTTGGAGGCAAGCTTGTTGAGCGACTGTCCATGCTCGAACAGGGCCAGGTCATGGTCGGGCTGGATCCCGAATACGGCATTGACCTGCTCCAACATCTCACGGTGTTGCCCCGTGACAGCCGTGACGCAGTCGAGGGTGGAGGACTGCTTCAGCAGCCGAACCAATGGGGCGACCTTGACTGCTTCGGGACGGGTTCCATAGACGACCAGCACACGCGGATTCATGGAGAGGACACTACTTTCACCGGCGCGGCGACTGCCACCGACCCGCTGGAGCGAGCGCACGCAACCGTGCATCAGTCCCCCCGACACGCCATCGGGGCGGCCGGATTCCCGGCCGCCCCGATGGCGATCATTCAGCGTCGCGTCACACTCAGCGAGCGTGGCGGGAAGAAGTCACTTGACGGTGACGGTGGCGCCGGCGCCCTCGAGCTGCTCCTTGGCCTTGGCAGCAGCGTCCTTGCCAACCTTCTCCAGGATCGCCTTGGGGGCACCCTCAACGAGGTCCTTGGCCTCCTTCAGGCCGAGGGAGGTCAGGGCGCGCACCTCCTTGATGACCTGGATCTTCTTGTCGCCAGCCGACTCGAGGATGACGTCGACCTCGTCCGAGGCCTCCTCGGCGGCTTCGCCACCGGCAGCGCCACCGGCCGCGGGAGCGGCGGCAACGGCAACCGGAGCAGCGGCGGTGACCTCGAAGGTCTCCTCGAACTGCTTGACGAACTCGCTGAGCTCGATCAGGGTCATCTCCTTGAAAGCGTCAAGGAGCTCTTCGGTGCTGAGCTTGGCCATGATGGTCCTTTCGTTTTTCTGTCTGATGCAGCGTCTGATGCCGCGTTGGTGTTATTCAGCAGCGTCAGCTGCGTCAGCCGCATCAGCGGCGGGTGCCTCCGAGGTGGCCTCGGGGGCGTCCTGGTCAGCCGCTGGTGCCTGACCGGCACCAGCGATGATCGAGGGGTCCTGCTGAGCCTTGGTCTCCAGCGCACCCATGGCACGAGCGGCCTGGGCGAGTGGAGCGGCGAACAGCTGGACAGCCTGCTGGGGAGCGCCCTTCATGGCACCCGCGAGCTTCGCGAGGAGGACCTCACGCGACTCGAGATCAGCAAGCTTCTTGACCTCGTCGGCGTCAAGGACCTTTCCGTCCATGACGCCGCCCTTGATGACCAGGAGAGGGTTGGCCTTTGCGAAGTCGCGCAGACCCTTCGCAACGGTGGCGATGTCACCGTTGATGAAGGCGATGGCGGTGGGGCCGGTCAGCTGGGCGTCGAGCCCCTCAATACCGGCTTCCTTGGCCGCAATCGTGGTCAGGGTGTTCTTCGCAACGGCGTAGGTGGCGTCTCCACCGAGCGACCTGCGCAGTTCCTTCAGGTTGCTCACGGTGAGTCCGCGGTACTCGGTCAGCACGGCTGCGTCGGCGTTCGTGAAGCTCTGCTTCAGCTCGTCGACCGCAGCTGCCTTGTCTGGCCTCGCCATTGGGTCTCCTTCCCACTTCCTGTTGATGCCTCCCACCTCAAGAGATGGGAATGCCTTTGCCTCGACCGTTGACCCACAAGGGAGACACCAGGGCATCAAAAAAGCCCCGGCACACAAGTGGCGCGGGGCAACTTCCGGGACTGACACCTGAGGTGTCGAACCTGGGAATCGTACTGCGGTCACCTGCGCGGGCGCCCTCTCGATTGCTCGAGATGGCTTTCGTCACTACCAGCGGTCTTCGGCCCTTCAACTCTAGGGCAGGTGTCACGCGAAACCAAATCACGCCAACGCAACTCACGCCCCAGGGTGTGACAAACATCACACCATGACTTCATTGTCAGCGAAATCGCTTGCCACGCCGACAAATTCGCCATCGAGGCAGGAACACGCGCACAGTCACCGAAACCTTAACCGAGCCTGAGAGTTGGTGAAGAACGCTCAGACACGTAGTCTGCCGGAGTCACCCCGTACCGGGGATACCGCGAAAGACGACCGGACCAGGCAGCCCTGCGGGCAGCGGGACCGACCAACATTCAAGGGAAACAATTTTCATGAGCAACCTCACCAAGTCCCTGATGGCCGTCACGGCCTCTGCAGCCGTCGGTTTCGGCAGTTTCGCCGGCGCCACCGCCCCGGCCGAGGCGGCCGGTCTGCGCTGCAGCACGACACGTTTGAGCACGCCCTGCTCGAAGCAGAACGCCCGTCAGATCACGACCTATGTCAAGTACGGCTCCAAGGGCAAGTCCGTGAAGCACCTGCAGCGGGCGCTCAGCCAGGTTGGCTACCGTGTGAGCGACACCGGCTACTTCGGCCCTGCCACCCGCACCCAGCTGAAGAAGTACCAGGCCTCACGCAAGCTCTCGGCGGTTGGCTCCGTGAACAGCTCGACCTTGCACGCACTGCGCGTGGGTGCAGGCGCGAAGCGGGTCAGCGTGAAGAAGGCCAGCACGGCTCGCTCCGCCGTCACCAGCAGCTACTCCAGCAGCTCCAGCAAGGGCACCCGCGCGGTCTCCTTCGCCTACTCGCAGATCGGCAAGCCCTACCGCTATGGCGCCACCGGCCCCAGCTCCTATGACTGCTCCGGCCTGACCGGTGCCGCTTGGCGTTCCGCCGGCAAGAGCATTCCGCGCACGAGCCATGCACAGCTCGGCGGCCTCAAGCGCGTCAGCAAGTCCAGCCTGAAGCCGGGCGACATCGTCGGCTTCTACGGCGGCGGCCACGTCGGCATCTACGTCGGCAATGGCTACATCATCCACGCGCCGCGCACCGGCCAGAACGTCAAGAAGGTTCCGATGAGCCAGATGCGCTTCTACAGTGCGGTGCGTCCCGCCTGATCACAAGCTCGACGAGTCGGCTGAAGGCCCGGTCCCATCTCTCGGGGGGGGGGACCGGGCCTTCTCCCTGTTCAGGAGAGGCTTCACGGCACCAAGCAGAACCGAACTGCTCCCCGCCGGCCAGGCCGACGGGGAGCAGTTCGTGTGGATCGCTGCGGATCAGGCCTGCTCGGCAGGCTTCACCTTGGTGGGGTCGACCTGGACACCGGGGCCCATGGTTGACGACACGGTGATCTTCTGGATGTAACGGCCCTTCGACGCGTTCGGCTTGAGACGCAGGATCTCATCCAGGGCGGCGAAGTAGTTCTGGACGAGCTGCTGGGCATCGAAGGAAGCCTTGCCCACCAGCAGGTGCAGGTTGGCGTGGCGGTCGACGCGGAACTCGATCTTGCCACCCTTGATGTCGCTGACGGCCTTGGCAACGTCCATGGTGACCGTGCCGGTCTTCGGGTTCGGCATCAGGCCACGGGGGCCGAGCACGCGGCCGAGGCGGCCAACCTTGCCCATCAGGTCAGGGGTGGCGACGACGGCATCGAAGTCGAGGTAGCCGCCAGCCACCTTCTCGATGAGCTCGTCGGAGCCGACCTCGTCGGCACCCGCTGCACGAGCGGCCTCGGCATTCGCACCATTGGCGAAGACAAGGACCCTTGCCGTCTTGCCGGTGCCGTGCGGGAGGTTCACCGTGCCACGGACCATCTGGTCCGCCTTGCGGGGGTCGACACCGAGTCGCATGGCGACGTCGATCGTCTCGTCGAACTTGGCCGAGGCATTGCCCTTGACGATCTCCAACGCCTGCTCGGCGGAGTAGAGCTCGTTCTCGTCACGCTTCTCGGCTGCGGCCGTGTAGGCCTTGCTGCGCTTCATATGACTGGTTCCTTTGGTTCTCGAATGCAGTCAGCCTCGCGGGCTGATCCACCAGGTCTGGTACGGGCCGCGCCGGCCCTGCCAGGGGTTCATGCGGGAGGCTCCCGCACGAAGGGACGTCACTCGACGGTGACGCCCATCGAACGGGCGGTGCCGGCGACGATCTTCATCGCAGCCTCGACATCGTTCGCGTTCAGGTCGGGGAGCTTGGTCGTGGCGATCTCGCGCACCTGGTCGGCGGTGAGCTTACCCACCTTGTCCTTGTGCGGAGCCGCGGAGCCCTTGCTCAGGCCGGCAGCCTTCTTGATCAGCTCAGCGGCCGGAGGGGTCTTCGTGATGAAGGTGAACGTGCGGTCCTCGTAGATGGTGATCTCAACGGGGATGATGTTGCCGCGCTGGGATTCCGTCTTGGCGTTGTACGCCTTGCAGAACTCCATGATGTTGACGCCGTGCGGGCCGAGGGCGGTACCGACCGGCGGGGCGGGAGTGGCTGCACCCGCCTGCAGCGCCACCTTGACGAGCGCCGCTACCTTCTTCTTGGGAGGCATGTGTTGGGTCCTTTTCTTGGCTTGGTCACACGGGATGTGTGACCCGGTTGTGCAGGGGTCCGCCTGGCGGCCGGGCCCCGACGTGAACTAGATCTTGGCGATCTGCGGGAAAGTGAGGTCGACCGGGGTCTCACGACCCAGGATCTCGACCAGCGCCTTGAGCCGCTGGCTGTTCACGTTGATCTCGGTGATGGTGGCGTGGACGCCCGCGAAGGGACCATCGGTCACCTGGACGGAGTCGCCGACGGCGAAGTCCACGACCTCCACCTTCTTGCGCGTGCGCGGCGTGGGGGTGGTCTGCTCGGACGCGACGCGGGCCATGACCGAAGGCGTCAGCATCCTCTCCACCTCGTCCAGGCTCAGCGGCACGGGATTCTGGGCCTGACCCACGAAGCCGGTGACCGACGGGGTGTGGCGCACGGTGGACCAGGACTCATCGGTCAGGTCCATGCGCACCAGCACGTAGCCGGGCAGCACGGTGCGGGTCACGGTCTTGCGGGCACCATTGCGGATCTCGACGGCCTGTTCGGTGGGCACGACGGTCTCGAAGATGAAGTCCTCCATGTTCAGCGTCTGGACGCGGGCGTCCAGATTCTGCTTCACACGATTCTCCATGCCCGAGTAGGTGTGCACGACGTACCACTCGCCGAACTTGGTGCGCAGCTCCTGACGCAGCTCCTCGAGGGCAGCCTCCAGTGCGGCGTCGGCATCCTCATCGGGCTCCACGGAACCCTCCTCCGCAGAGGCCTCTTCCTCGTCGTCGCCGAAGTTCAGCTCGATCTTGTCCGCCTCATCGGCGATGTCGTCGCCGAAGTCCAGGTTGAGCTCCTGCTCCGGAGCCTCGGTGTCCTCGGCGTCGTCGAGCTGCCCGAGGTCGATCTCGATCTCCGGGGTCTCCTCGACGGGCTCGTCGAATTCAGGGTGATTGGTCACGTGATTCTCCGATGGTTGGACTTTGTCACTTGCCGAGGAACTTCAGCAGGACCCAGCCGAAGGCGGGGTCCAGAAGACCGACATAGGCAACGATGAACAGGACGAACAGCAGGACCACCACGAAGTACTGACTCAGCTGGGAGCTGGTGGGCCAGATGACCTTGCGCAGCTCGGCGGCGGACTGGCCGACGAAGGCGGCGGGCGTCGTCCGCCTGTGCGCCACCTGACCGGAACTCGCGGAACGCTCGACGTTCTTCTCGCGACGCTTGGCCGGCGCGGAGACCCGCTCCTCGGACGACTGGTCGCGCTTGACCGGACGACGAACAGGGCGCGGCATGGACTGCCGAGGGGCCTCGACGGACTCGGATGCAACCTGCGCCTCCGACTCCTCGGCGAGCCCCTGCTCCTCCTGCGTCTCCTCGACAGCCGAGCTGCGCTGGCGACGCACGGGGCGAGAGGAACGGGCACGAGCCGCGACAGCCTCCGCCTCGGCCAGCTGCTGCTGGTCGTCGATCACGACATCCTGAGGGTCGGCATGCCCGGGCGTCTGGTCCTCGACGGGCTCGGCCGCGAGTTCCTCGGCCTCATCGTCAAAGATGTCTGCGGGGATCTCGGCGGCCTCGGTGGAACCACCGTGCCGGGAGAGATTCTCACCCGAGGGGCCGTCGGCCTGGTCTTCAATGCCGTGGGATTCGAAGGTCTGGCCCGACTCATCCCCGGCGTCGTCAAATGACTTGCGCGTCTGGTCGTCGGCCACGGTCTTCCTTCGTTCGCGCCTCTCGGCTTGTCTCGGTGACCCTCTCGGATCGACGTACTCGCCCTGATGGGGCCTGGACTGGTCAGCAGGTAGAAACCTGCTTCGCAGGGCAAGAGGGACTTGAACCCCCAACCTGCGGTTTTGGAGACCGCTGCTCTGCCAATTGAGCT
The DNA here is from genome assembly GCF_003752415.1 of Luteococcus japonicus. Classification (NCBI taxonomy): domain Bacteria; kingdom Bacillati; phylum Actinomycetota; class Actinomycetes; order Propionibacteriales; family Propionibacteriaceae; genus Luteococcus; species Luteococcus japonicus. Next base: position 1,120,156 of record NZ_RKHG01000001.1, read on the forward strand.
ATTGCCCTTCGATGCCGGTCACCCGACATCCCCGGCGTCACCCGTAGGTGCCACCAAGATGAAAAGTGTAGGCGCTTTGCCCCACCGAGTCGAATCGAGACTCAGCGGGAACGCTTGAGACGCCCGATCGCTGCACTCGACACCAGACGAAGAGCATACGGCACGTCATCAACCAGATAACGACGCGCGAGCCGTCGTGGTTCCTGGAAGAGGCGGTGCAGCCACTCGGCGCCGATGTCCTGCAGCACGGGGTGCGCCCGCGGAACCTCCCCGGCCGCCATGTCCAGCGCCCCGCCGCAACCCATGAACCAGGTCTTCGGCAGGTGCTCCAACAACTGCAGGGCCACCCGCTCCTGCTTCGGGAAGCCCAGGGCGACGAAGACGAGGTCAGGCGCCGCAGCCTGCAGCCGGTCCAGGAGTCCGGTCATGTACTGCTCGTCGGACTCGAAGCCCTTGGGCGGGCAGTCGGTGCCGACGATCTGGAGCCCCGGGTTCTGGCGCACGAACTCGGCGCCCGCCCGCTCCGCCACACCGGGCCCTGCACCCAGCAGGAAGACCCGCCGCCCCTGCACGGCCGCCTCTTCGGAGAGGTGCCAGACCAGGTCCGCACCGGTGACCCGCTCGGGAAGCGGGGTGCCCTGCAGGTGCGAGGCCCAGACCAGAGGCATCCCGTCGGCGACCACCACGGTGGCCTTGTCCGCGAGGTCACCGCTCTCGGGCTGGCTGAGCTGGTACATGATGTCCACATTGGCCGTGAGCAAGAGCCCACCGCGTCCCGCGTCCAGCTCTGTCATCACGTGGTCGACGGTCTGGCGCCAGGAGATCGGACTGATCCTGACGCCGTCGAGGACCACCGTGTGGCCCTGCCGCTGCTTGTCCATCTTCACTCCCCCGAGTCTGTTCCGACGGATTCGCGTCGGGGTGTCACCCTGCTCATGAAACCGCTTGGTCCACCAGCCTACGGGACGGGCGAGCTGGAAGAACCTCCTCAGGCGGCCACCCCACGGATCTGGATCAGGCCTTCTTCAGCCCCGCCCAGCAAGAAATCCCAGTGGTTGAATGGCTTGTGGGAGGGTGGTTGGTCTCACTCGTCCAGGGAGCAACCCACCAGGACCGGCTCGGGCAGCAGGACCACGTGGAATCGCTGGGACACGCCGTCGCGAATGGTTCGGGCGAGCTCCACAACGTCCGCCGTACGGGCCTCGCCCCGGTTCGTGAGCGCCAGCGTGTGCTTGGTGGACAGGCTGGCTCGCGGACTCACCTGAAAGCCCTTCGGGAAGCCCGCGTGATCGATCAACCACGCCGCCGATGACTTGATCCGGCCGTCTGGCTGTGGGAAGCGCGGCGCCTCGGGAGGCAGGGCGGAAGCCTGTTCCGCATCGAGCAGCGGGTTGGTGAAGAAGCTGCCGGCACTCCACGTGTCATGGTCAGCCGGATCACTGACCATGCCCTTGCCGCGACGAAGACCGAGCACTGCCTCGCGGACCGCACGGATGGGGGCCCGCTGCCCCACCTCGAGGCCCAACCGGGTGGCCAGCTCCTGGTAGCGGATCGGGGCGGACAGGCTGCCCAGCTCCAGTTGGAAGATCACCTCGAGGACGACATAGCGGCCCGTCGGGCCTCCCTCGGGCATTCGGGTCTGCTTGAAGACCGAATCCCGGTAGGCAAAGCCGCACTCCCCATTGGTGAAGGTGCGGTACTCCCCCGTGACGCGGTCCAGGGTGCGCACCCGGTACACGGTCTGCGAGACGTCGCTGCCATAGGCGCCGACATTCTGCACCGGAGTCGAGCCCACGAGCCCGGGGATCCCGGACAGCGTCTCGATGCCGAACCACTCCTGCTCGACGGCGTGTTGCACGAAGTCATCCCACACCTCGCCTGCCGCCACGGTGACCACCGCCCCGCCGCACCCGGAGACGTCGGCGCTGATGCCCCTGGTGGCGACCTTGACCACGGTGCCGTCGAAACCCGCGTCGCCGATCAGGAGATTGGAACCTCCGGACAGCACCAGGAGCGGCTCGCCGGCCCGGTCCGCTGCCCTGACCGCCTCGATGAGTTCCGCCTCGGTGGTGGCGACCACCAGCTTGCGTGCCGGACCGCCCAGCCGGAAGGTCGTGTGTTCCCGCAGCAGTGGTGAGGAAGTCCCTGCCTCCTGACCGGAGTCCAGCTCCACGTGCTCCGTGCTGCAGCTCTCCTGCGTCTCGAACGGTTCGATCACAGCCTGACCTCCACCTTCACGGCTCCCAAGACCTTGTCGTCGCCACAGATGGCCTCCAGGTTCACAAGTGCCGTGCCCTCGGCAACCTGCGCGACGGATCCACCGAAGCGCACCAGCAGGCCCTCGTCGTCATCGGGGACCTGGATGGGGCGAGTGAAGCGCACGAAGTAGGACTGCACGCGGGAGGGGTCCTCGCACCAGTCCGTCACGACGCGCAGCGCAGTGCCCATCGTCCACATGCCGTGCGCAACGACGCCGGGCAGTCCGATGGCCCGGGCGTGCCGGTCACTGAAGTGGATCGGGTTCAGGTCCGTCGAGGCGCCGGAATAGCGCACGATGCGCTCGCGGGTGATGTGCACCTCGAGGGAGGGGAGCTGGTCCCCGACAGCAACGGTGGACGGGTCGAAGCTCATGCCTGCTCCTCCTGCTGCGGACGGGTGTGGATCAACTGGCTGCTCGCGGTGCACAGCGGCTCACCCTGGACGGTGCTCAGCGCCACACTGATCGAGACCATGTCCGTGTTGCCGCGGTTGCGGACCTTGTCGATGGTCAGCTGCGCGACGACATCGTCGCCCTCCCGCAGCGGACGGACCCAGTCGAAGCGCTGGTCCGCATGCATCGTGCGCATCAGGGCCAGGCCGAGTTCCTCGTCGCCGAAGAGGGCATCCCAGGCCTGGGCGCCGATGACGATGGCGAAGGTGGGCGGCGCCATGGGGTTCTCACCGGCATAGGCGGGATTGGTGTCGCCCCCCTCGCTGCCACCGAGCGCGGCCGCGAACTCGGCGATCTTGGCGCGACTGATGCGGTAGGGGGCAGTGGGCGGATAGCTGCGTCCGACGTGTTCCGGAGTGATCGGCATGAGGGCAAGGCTACCGGTGCCTCCTCGCCGCGTCGTTCACCGTGCGAGCCCCTGTGCGTCGCCCGGGGTTCACCGGCCAGTGGTTGGCTGGCCGCCGGTTCCATGTGCCCGCCCCCATGCCGGGTACACCCCCACTGGGGCCGACCAGACCACACGCCCAGGAGTTCCTGTGTACCCCCACTCTTGCACCGCGGCCTCGGCATCGCCGCTGTGACCGCCCTGACCTGCGGCATGGTGGCCGCCCCCACGGGGAGCCTGATGGTCTTCGACCTGACGAGCAGCAAGCTCCTTCGCGAGATCGACCTGGGCGGCCAGCCCGACTCCATCGACATCAGCCCCGACGGGGAATGGGCCGCCATCGCCGTCGAGAACCAGCGCGACGAGGAGTTCACCCCCGAGGGGCTCGACGAGGGTGCCCTCCCGCAGCTCCCCGCCCGCTTCCTGGCCTCGATCGACCTGCGTGGTGAGGTGGCCGACCGGCAGGTCAAGCGCACCGAGCTGACCGGGCTGCAGGGCATGATGGCCGCTGACGATCCCGAGCCCGAGTACGTCAAGTTCAGCCCCGACGGCAGCCGGGTGCCCCCACCCTGCAGGAGAACAACCACGTCGCCATCATCGACCCGCGCGGCCAGAAGGTGCTCAACCACTTCAGCGCTGGCACCGTCACCGTCGACGGCGTGGACACCAAGAAGGACGGCGTGATCGACCCGACGGGCAGCATCACTGCACCGCGCGAACCCGACAGCATCGGCTGGGTGGATGGCCGCCACGTCGCGACTTCCAATGAGGGCGCCTGGTTGGGCGGCACTCGCGGCTGGACCATCTTCGACCCCCACGATGGCAAGGTCACCTGGGATGCCGGCAACAGCCTGGAACAGCAGGTGATCGCCAACGGCCACTGGCCCGAAGGGCGCGCCGCGAAGAAGGGTGTGGAGCCGGAAGGCCTCGCCGTGGCCACCTTCAACGGCCGGCGCTACGCCTTCGTCGGGTCCGAACGCGCCAATGTCGTCGCCGTCTACGACGTGACCCGGCCCAGCAAGCCCCGCTACCTGCAGATGCTGCGCTCCACCAATGGCCCCGAGGGCCTGTTGCCGGTGCCCTCGCGCAACCTCCTGGTGGTCTCCAGCGAGGTGGACAAGGCCGAGAAGAACATTCGCGCCACCTTGCAGACCTACCAGTTCAGCCGCAAGGCCAAGACGGCCTACCCGCAGTTCACCGCCACCGATGGCATCGCCTGGGGTGCACTGGGCGCGCTGACCGCAGACCCGAAGAAGCCAGGCAGGCTGTGGAGTGCCACGGACGCCGCCTACAAGGACACCAGCATCCTGGGGATCGACGCCAAGGGCTCGCAGGGCAAGGGCAAGAAGGCCAAGCCTGCGCGGATCACCCGCGAACTGCCGGTCACCAAGGACGGCAAGCAGGCCTGCTACGACGTCGAGGGCATCTGGCTCAAGCGCGACCGCTCGGGCTTCTGGCTGGGCATCGAGGGTGCCAAGGCCCCCCGAGAAGATGCTCGTCGAGACCGATGCGAAGGGGGCCGTGCTGCGCGAGGTCAAGCTGCCCGAGGGCTATGCCGCCAAGCTCGGCAAGCAGGGCATCGAGGGCGTCACGGGGACCCGCGACGGCAAGGTGCTCTACGTCGCCATGCAGCGCGAGGCCAAGGGCGAGGATGTCACCCGGATTGGCTGTTACGACGTGACGACCGGCCAGTGGAGCTTCTACGGCTACCAGCCGCAGGCCACCGACGTGAGGGGCGACTGGACTGGCCTGAGCGAGATCCACCTCGTCGACGAGAAGACCCTGGCGGTCATCGAGAGCGACAAGCCCAACGGCCCCGACGCCCGCATCAAGCGGATCTACACGGTGAAGATCGACGGCGAGGGAGTCGCCGAGGGGCAGGAGCTGCCGCTGCTCACCAAGAAGCTTGCCGTCGACGTCCTCCCCCACCTGCAGGCAACCAAGGGCTGGACGCAGGAGAAGCTGGAGGGCATGACCGTCGACGCCCGGGGTGACCTGCACGTCATCACCGACAATGACGGCGTGGACGACAACAACGGAGAGACCGTGTTCCTCAACCTGGGCCATGTCCTGGGCTGAGTGCCCCCGGTTCTTCCATCAGACACAGAGAGGGGTTCCCGGCCCATTGGGCCGGGAACCCCTCTCCCACGATGTTGGACGAATCCCGCGGTGTTGATCACAGTGCAGCCGGGGCTGCACGGATCACTTCTCCACGGCAGGAAGCACATCCGGATTCTTGGCCAGCCAGTCATCGACGGCCTTGGGCTCCTGGCCCTCCGGGTACTTGTTCACCACGGTGTCCTCCAGGGAGTTGTACTCCTTGTCGTCCAGCTTGACCTGGCTGATGTACTCAGCCGCCTCCGGGAACTCGTCGGCAAAGCCCTTCTTGCCCAGGAAGTGCAGTCCCTCGGCCTTGCCGAGAGCGCCCTTGGGATCCTCGAGGTCTCGCATCTCGAACTTGCCATTGGCCCAGAAGGGACGCCACAGGGTCACCACGATGTCGCGCTTCGCGGCAGTGGCCTTCTGGACCTCCGTGAGCATGGCGGGCGTCGAGGAGGTGACCAACTTGTATTCGTCCAGCCCGTACTGGGGGATCACCTGGGTCTTGGTGGCCTTGGTCAGACCGGCCCCGGGTTCGATGCCCACAATCCGGCCACCGTACTGACTGGACTTGCCCTTCAGGTCCTCGATCGACTTGAGCTTTGAATAGCTGGGCACGGCCAGGGTCAGCTTGGCCCCGTCGTAGTAGGTGCCGATGTCATCGATGTTCGACGAGTACTTCTTCATGTAGTCCGCGTGGGTGACCTCGGGCCAGGCGGACGGGTAGAGGTCGACGTCGCCACGGTCAAGACCTGCGTAGAGCACTGCCGCATCATTCATGCCCGTGAGCTCCACCTTGTAGCCCATCTCCTCGAGACGGTTCTTCAGCAGGAAGGCGGTGCTGCGACCGTCGCTCCACGAAGGGATGTAGCCAAAGCTGATCGTGCCCTTGGATCCGGGCTCGTCCGCGCCGTCCGCCGCATTGTCGTAGATGGAGAAGCCCGCGACCAACGCGAGCGCGACCAGCGGTACCACGAGCTTGCCGAACCACCCCAGCCCGGTCTTGCCATGGGCAGCGCGACGGCTGCGCAGGTGGCCCAGCAGCGAGGAACCGTAGTCCGCCGGCTGGCCCAGGGCATTCGTGATGCGATCCAGGTAGATGGCCAGGAAGACCACCGCCAGGCCGGCTTCCACACCGAGGGAGATGTTCAGGGTCGAGATTGCCGTGACCACCTGCTTTCCCAGACCATCCGCACCGACCATGCCGGCAATGACGGCCATGGACAGCGAGAGCATGATGACCTGGTTGATGCCCGCCATGATGCTGGGCATTGCCAGTGGCAGCTGGATTCCCTGCAGGATCTGACGCGGGGTGGCTCCGAAGGACTCTCCCGCCTCCACGGTCTCCGCGTCGACATTGCGAATGCCGAGCTCGGTCATGCGCACGCCTGGCGGCAGGGCAAAGATCAGCGTCGAGATGACACCGGGTACCACGCCGATACCGAAGAAGGTGATGGCAGGAATCAGGTAGACGAAGGCTGGCATCGTCTGCATGAAGTCCAGGATTGGCCTGAGCACTGCGCTCACCGCCCGGTTGCGCGCAGCCCAGATGCCGAGTGGCACGGAGATCAGCACGGCGAACAGTGTGGAGATCAGCACCAGGGAGAGGGTCTGCATGGACGTCGTCCACTGCCCCATCGACCAGATCAGACCGAAGAAGGCGATGCTCCCCAGCCCGAGCTTCCAGCTGCGCACACACCACGCGATCAACGCGAGGGCGAGGATCATCACTGGCGTCGGGACTGCGACAAGTGCCCCGGCCAGCAGGTCGACCATCCATTGGACGACGTTGGTGATGACCCGGAACAGCCCTGCCCAGTTGTCAGTCATCCAGTCGATGCCGCCGGAGACCCAGTCTCCGAGCTTGATACGCGGAACAGTGATCTCCTGGATCATGCCTCGCTCCCTTCCTGGTCGTGCGATGCGGTGTCATCCGGGTGGCCGACTGCCGTCAGCAGGGTGACACGCGGGATCACGCCGACGAAACGCTTGTTCTCATCCACCACCACCAGCGGTGACAGATGCTGCGCGGACCGGGCAAAGAGGTCTGCGATGGGGGTGTCCGCGGACACCACAGGCATCTCGTGCCGCTGCGACCACGGCAGCTCGGAACGGTCGTCGCGAACCGCCCGGGCCACGTCCTCCTCCCACAGCACACCCAGGGGTGTGCGATCGCGACGCAGCACCACCAGCCACGGCACCTGCGACTCGCGCATCAGTTTGTGCGCGGTCCTTGGGCCCTGCTCGCCGCCCAACACCGCAGGAGGCTGCTCGGCGATCGAACCGGCGGTGAGCACCTTGGCCCGATCCACGTCCTGAGTGAACTGGGCGACGTAGTCATTGGCGGGGTCGTTGAGGATCTGCTCCGAAGTTCCGATCTGCTCGATCCGCCCGTCGCGCATCATCGCGATCCGGTCGCCCAGCCGCATCGCCTCGTTCAGGTCATGGCTGATGAACAGGATCGTCTTGCCCAGGTTCTGCTGCAGTTCGAGCAGTTGGTCCTGCATGTCGCGCCGGATCAGCGGGTCGAGCGCGCTGAATGCCTCGTCCATCAACAGGATGTCCGTGTCGGCGGCCAGCGCACGCGCCAGCCCGACACGCTGACGCATGCCACCGGAAAGCTGACTCGGCAACGAGCCGCCCCAACCGTCGAGACCCACTTGTTCGAGAGCCCAGGCGGCGCGTTCCTCACGTTCCGCACGCCCCACGCCCTGGATCTCCAGCGCATATGCCGCGTTCTCCCCCACCGTCCGGTGCGACAGCAGGGCAAAACTCTGGAAGACCATCGAGACCTTGTCACGACGGACGCGACGCAGCTGCTGCGCGGACATCCTGCTGATGTCCTCCCCCTGGACCTCCATCACCCCGGATGTGGTCTCCAGCAGGCCGTTGACCATGCGAATCAGGGTGGACTTGCCGGAACCAGACAGGCCCATCACGACGAAGATCTCACCTTCCTCCACTTCGAAGGAGGCGTCGATGACGGCAGGGGTGAGGCCCTCGTCTCGCAATTCCTCCCGTGAGGTGCCCGAGCGCAGTCGCTCCACCCCTCGCTCCGGATTACGCCCGAAGACCTTGTACACGTTCTCGGCCCTGATCGCAGTCACTCCCGACCTCCCTGTGGCCATCCGGCCGTTGTCGTCGAGGTTGCACCCTGCCCGGTGCAGCCAGGACATCGGGCAGGGTGCGCCCCATGGGATTCCTCGCAGCTGTGCCAACCACCACGGCGCGCCGTTGGACCGTGGCCACCACGAGACGATTCCAGCTTCGCATCCGTACCTTGCGGACAGCTTGCGATGCCCTTCCTGCTCCGTGACAACCACCACTGCACTTCGCCCGTCAGGTGCGACGAGTGAGATGATCCGGAGCATGGCACGAATCTTGGTGGTGGAGGATGATGATGGGATCCGCACCATGCTGGGCATGGCCCTGACCGACGAGGGGCACGATGTCACGGAGGCACCCAGTGCCGAGATGGCACTGGTGAGACTGGGCGCCAACACGCCGGAGCTGATGCTGGTGGACCTCATGCTGGGCGGAATGAGTGGGCTCGACTTCATCCGCCAGGCCCGCAAGGTGACCACTGCCCCCATCCTGGTTGTCAGCGCGCTGGGAGATCCGAGCACCACGGTGGAGGCCTTCGAGCGCGGCGCCGATGACTACGTGACCAAGCCCTTCGACCTCGAAGTGCTCTCGGCTCGATGCCGGGCGGCGCTACGCCGCGCCAGCCGTTCTGAAGATCCACAGGAGGCAGCGCAGCACCAGGTCCTGGACGCCGATCGTTGCGTCGTGCTCGACGTTCCGGCCGGACGTCTGACCATGGGTGATGAGGAGGTACACCTCACCGACACCGAGTTCCGGCTGCTCGCCCACCTCGGTACACACCCCGGGCGAATCGTCTCGCGTGAATGGCTCCTGCGTGAGGTGTGGGGTCATCGCCTGGTGGTCGACGACGGTCGGCTGGTCGACGCCCACATGAGCCGGCTGCGCAACAAGGTGGAACGCGATCCCACCCGCCCCACGCTGATCACCACCGTGCGCGGCCAGGGCTATCGCCTGGATCCCCAGTGACGCGTCTTGGCCTGAGAGGGCGACTGGCCCTCGCCTTCTCCGTCGGCGCCCTGGCACTGGCCTCCCTCCTGTCCGTGGGTGCCTGGACCGTGACCTCGCAGATCATGTTCGACCAGCGCATGCAACTGGCGCAGCAGCAGGGGCAGGTGATGTCCTTCCGCATCCCGGATGATCTGGCACAGGCCGACACCGCCTTCGACTTCCAGGAACCACTGGGCACGGACTGGTGGGTCAAGACCAACCAGCACACCTGGTCATCGTCCACCACCGACTTCCGCGAGCCACCCCAGCCATCGGTTCGGGAACAGCAGTCGCAGTGGACAAGTGTTGGGGGCGAACGCGCCGCCGCAGTGTGGACACCCGCCGACGAGCCCGGTGTCTGGCTGCTGGAGGTCACCGTCACGCGAGAGCTCAACACCACTCTGGAGACCTTGCGCAAGGTGCTCATCGGATGCGCCGTGCTGGTCACCGCCGTCGGGGGGCTGTACGGCCACGTCTCGGCGCGGCGTGTCCTGCGCCCACTGGAACAGATCGGCGCCACGGCCACGGCGATCGCCACCGGCCGGCAGCACGAACCTCTGAGCAACAATGACCCCGAGCTTGCCGAGATCATCGGCGCCTTCAACGACATGGTGGCCTCCCTGCAACGCCGCATCGAACGCGATGGCCGCTTCGCCGCCGATGCCGCGCACGAGCTCAAGTCACCGCTCACCACGCTGGTCGGGTGCACGGAGTTGCTGGTACGCCGGCGCGACCAGTTCGACGCCCGGACGGCCGTCACCGTGGACCTGCTGCAACAGGAACTCGTGCGATTCCGCGCGGTCCTGGAGGACCTGTTGGAACTGGGGCGGTACGAGAGTGAGGACTCCACCACCCTTGAGTGCGTGCGACTGGCACCTCTGGTCGCCGCGCACCTGGCCGGACGCGACGTGAGGGTCGAGATCCCCGCGGACCTGGAGGTGCTCGGCAACCCGCGCCTGCTGTCGCGAGCCATCAGCAACCTGATCAAGAATGCCGATCTCCATGGCCGCGGGCTGGTGGGCATCAGCGCTCGGCACAGCGGTGGCCACGTCGCGCTCAATGTCGATGACGCCGGGCCCGGCGTACCCCTGGCTGAGAGAGAGCTCGTCTTCGAGAGGTTCAGGCGGGGTGGGGCCCGGGGAAACCTTCCCGGGAGCGGGCTCGGGCTCAGTCTGGTGGCCCAGGCTGCGGCCAGCTCGGGCGGCTCCGTGCGATGCACTTCCTCACCCCAGGGCGGAGCACGCTTCGTGATGACCCTGCCAGCGCCCCCGGCGAGCGAATCCCTCAACTGATTCCCGCCACCACCGAGTGCGGTCGTGACGGAGTCGCAACACAACGTCACAAATCGTCACAATCGCCTCTGACCAGTGGCCATCACCGGCGGCCACCACCACGGGAGCACGCTTTGCGGGGCGTCGGGAGAAGGCTCCCACAAGCCCAGATACCCTGATTGCCCGGTGGAAGGAACTGCCAGTGTGTCGCGGCACCACGCTCGACGCATCCCAACGGCCCCGTCCCCGGAGCTGCCCCGGGCGTGACGACCACGAGCCGAAAGGCATCATGACCACGAATGACGACGAACTGACCACGCAGCATGAAAGACTCCCTAGCCTGGGAATGGCGATCCTGCCGATCGTCCTCACACTGGGCGTGCTGGGTCTGCAGATCTTCTACTACCAGGACTTCTCCCCACACATCCCGCTGCTGATCGGGATCGCCCTGACGGGTCTGCTGGGAGCCCATCTGGGCATGAAGTGGCTGGACGTGAGGGCCGGCATCTTCCACGTCATCCACGTCTCGATGCCCTCTCTGGCCATCCTGATCATCGTGGGCCTGCTGATCGGTGTGTGGATCGCGTCCGGTACCGTTCCGACGTTGATCTACTACGGGCTGACCATCCTGTCACCCAAGATCTTCCTGCCGGCCGCCATGCTCGTGTGCGCCCTGGTCTCCATCTCGCTGGGCACCAGCTGGGGCACCGTCGGCACTGTGGGGCTGGCGCTGATGGGCATCGGCGCTGGTTTCGAGGTGCCGATGGTGTGGACTGCCGGGGCTGTCGTCTCCGGCGCCTTCTTCGGCGACAAGATGAGCCCGCTGAGTGACACCACCAACCTCGCTCCCGCAGTCACGGGCATCACGGTCTTCGAGCACATCCGCAACATGATGCCCACCGCCATCCCGTCGATGTTGATTGCCCTGGTGATCTACTCCATCGCCGGCTGGAACATGGTCGGGGATGGCGATGCCTCCTTCGAGACCATCACGGTGCTCACCTCCACCTTGCAGGAGAACTTCGTCATCTCACCGATCACCCTGCTTCCCGTCGTCGTGGTGTTGGGCCTCGCCTTGGCCAAGAAGCCACCGCTCCCCTCCCTCTTCCTGGGCGGTGTGATCGGCGGCATCATCGCGATGGCCATGCAGGGTGCTGGGCTGCACGACGTCTTCGTCTATGCCCAGGATGGCTACACGATCGCCTCCGGCAATGACGACATCGACACCCTGCTGAACCGTGGTGGCATCCAGAGCATGATGCGGACCATCTCGCTGATGTTGCTGGCCCTGGGCTTCGGCGGCGCGCTGGAGAGCACGGGAGTGCTCGAGCGCATCCTCACCGCGGTGATCTCACCCATGAAGCGATTCGGTTCCCTGCAAGCCACCGCAATCGGCACGGCCTTCGCCACCAATGTCGTTGCTGGCGACCCGTACATCAGCATCGCGCTGCCCGGCCGGATGTATGCACCGGTCTATCGCGGCCTGGGCTACTCGACCAAGAACCTCGCACGTGCCGTCGAGGAGGGTGGCACCATGATGAGCCCGCTGATTCCCTGGAATGCGGGTGGCGCCTTCGTCATCACCGCGTTGGGGCTGGGGATCATGGACGGGCATCTGGAGAACCTGATGTACATCCCACTCTCCTTCGTGTGTTGGCTCTCCCCGGTGATCGGCATGTTCTACGGCTTCACCGGCCTGTTCAGCCCCAGGGCGACCGATGAGGAGAAGGCGGGATGGGCCGAGAACGACGAGAGCGTCAAGGACGTCGAGCTGGAGCTCGAGACCGCCTGAGTGCTCACTGGCCGGGCCACTGCCCCCGCACCACCTGCTGCTGTCGCTCGACGGTGGCTCGGTGCGGGGGCAGCGCCGTGCGACGCACGTCGGCCAACAGTTCATCGAGGCGACGACGCAACCGGGGGTCCTCACGGCCGTAGTGGGCAATTTCCTCGGTGGCAAGCGTCAGCATCCCCGCCAGCGTCGGCTGGGGCCGATGGACGCGCACCACGCCGTCCACGTCCGCCAGATGGCAGGCCGGGTCCCGCCGCGCCGCAACCGCCTTCAGGATTCGCTCCAGCTCGTTGACCACCTGGACGGCAGTGGTCGGGTCGTTGACGCCCGAGGAGAGGGCACGGTCGGCGATGTCAACCAGTTGTCGAATGCCGAAGTCCGGATCCTGGCGAAGACTGCGATCAGCGCCCAGACGCACCGCGGCATTGATCTGTGAGCAGAGGTCCTCACCGTCTCCCCAGACCAGGGCAAGAGGCTGCCCCTGCGTCAGGAACTCCCCAGGACTGACCGCGAGCTCAATCCGCAAGTCGTGCTCGTGGGCCAAGGAGACCAGGGCCTGTTCGTCCACCTCGACGACGTGACCGTGACGCCCGTCCAGTCCGACCTCCTGCGGATCACCCGACACCCGCCAGTCGCCCCTGCGCACCTCGGAATCGGCCTCAGTGAAGATCTTCTCCACCAGAGCCGTGGTGCGATCGCCCAGACGACTCACCACCTCGGAAACCTGGATCATCGAGGTCACCCGGTGGATGAAGACCAGGAACTGCCCCATCGACGCCAGCACCAGGACGTAGGCCAGCGAGACTGACATCGGGGGCACGAAGGCAGTTTGGCCGTCGAAACCGCCCCGCACCTCGCGCAGGACCGTGAGGGCGTACACGAAGGATCCGATGAAGATGCCCAGGGTGTACTGCGCAGCGCGGTCCGACAGGAATTCCTTCAGCACGCGCGGAGTGAACTGGCTGCTCGCCAGCTGCAACACCACCATCGTGATCGAGAAGACCAGCCCCGTCACCGAGATCATGGCCCCCGCGATGGTCGACAACACGCTGCGTGCACCGTCCGGGCCACCGGGGAAGATGAAACGCCATTGCGTCGGGAACAGGGCGTCGAGGCGCGGCAGCCCCAGACCCACTGCGAAGGAGATCAGTGTGACCATCGCGGGCAGGGCCCAGAAGTGGGATGTCAGGCGTTGCCAGGCTGTGGTCTGGGGGATGCTGTGGTGCTCGTCGCGCAGCGGCACGTCAGGGCTGGTCGACATCTGCCCATTGCATCACAGACACCATGGCCGTCCGTCCCACGCGGGCACAAAGAGCGACCGGCCGCCATCCCGAGGGATGACGGCCGGTCCAGAAGAACAGTTGCTGTTCAGCGAGTCTCGCGGTGAGCTGTGTGGCTGCTGCACTTGGGGCAGAACTTCTTCAGCTCGAGACGATCGGGCGAGTTGCGACGGTTCTTCTTGGTGATGTAGTTGCGCTCCTTGCACTCGGTGCAGGCAAGCGTGATCTTGGGACGAATGTCCCCGCCCTTCTTGGCCATGGTCTTTCCTTCGTGTGCTTGGAGCGTCCCTGTCGGTCAACAGGTCGGTGGTCTGTTTGGTAGCGGAGGCGGGAATCGAACCCGCGACACAGCGATTATGAGCCGCTTGCTCTACCCCTGAGCTACCCCGCCAAGTTGCCCTCGAACCTTCGGTTTCCCGATCACCGCTGGGTCAACGGTAGTTCTCGAACAATCAGAGCCCCCAAGCAGATTCGAACTGCTGACCTTCTCCTTACCATGGAGACGCTCTACCTACTGAGCTATAGGGGCTTGCCGACAACCAAATTTACAGGAACATTCGATTCCACACAAATCCGATTTCCGACGTGCCATCCGCTCCAGTCGGGCTGGCGCGGGCGACCCGGAAGACTCTAGAGGACACTCCGACGGGAACACAAATCGACCATGAGCCGTCGGGAGGGGGCCACGAGCCCGCCGAGAGGGCATCGAATGGTGCCCCGCACCACAGGATGGTCCGGGCTCTGGTCTGGGCTGCCGGACTCCCCTAGCGTGTGCACATGAACAGGCCCACCAGCTCACCTGGTGGTCCCGCCCAGTGGGAGGCCGATGTCGTCCTCGCCGACGGTGGGATCGCCCAGCTGCGACCGATCACCGCCGACGACCGCGCGAACATGATCGCCTTCTACTCGCGGGTCTCCGACCAGTCCAAGTACCTGCGCTTCTTCGCCACCCACCCAACACTGTCCGACCAGGAGCTGGACGAGTACACCAATCCGGACAACCACGACCGGGTGGCCCTCCTGCTTGCCGTCGACGGGGACGTGGTCGCCTTCGCTCACTACGAGATTCTCCCGGACCTGCTGCCGGACCGGGTGGCCAATGTCGCCTTCCTCGTGCAGGACGACCAGCAGGGCCGAGGCGTCGGCAACATCCTGCTCGAACACCTCGCCGAGGTGGGCCGCGAGTGTGGCGTCGAGCGCTTCACTGCGGAGATGCTCACCCAGAACCGTCGCATGGTGCAGGTCTTCACCCGGGCCGGGTACAGCGTTCGGCCGGAACTGGCCGACGGGTGCATCCTGGTCGACTTCCCCCTGGCCGCCACCCCGAAATCGCGCCAGGTGATGGAACAGCGCGAGCACAAGGCCGAGAGCAATGCCATCCGCGGGTTGCTCACCCCACGTCGGGTGGCGGTGGTGGGTGAGGTCTCCCAGACGGGTCCGATCCTCGCGTCGATTGCCGCGGCTGGCCTGCGTGGAGAGCTCCTGGCCGTCACCAGCACGGACACGTCGGCCGGGAGCCACGGCCTGCGACGGATCACCGGCGACGTGGACCTCGTGGTGGTGAGATCAGGAACCGATGACCTGGAGAGTCTCATCGTGGAGGCCTCGCGGAAGAATGCCCGCGGCATCCTCGTGCTTGCCGGGACGAGCCCCTCACCACTCGGGCAGGACGAGGCACGCCAGCTCGTCTCCTGGGCACGCACCCACGGGCTCAGGGCCCTGGGGCCCACAGCGCTCGGCATGATCAACACGGACCCGGACGTGCGCCTCAATGCGTCCCCGGCCCGCACCCCACGCCGCGGCGTCGTGGGGCTCTTCGCCCAGTCTGCAGGCGTCGCCACCATCGTGCTGGCACGCGCCCAGGATCTGGGGATCGGCCTGTCCTCCTTCATCGCCACCGGCGCCTTCGCCGACGTCACGGGCAACGACGTGATGCAGTACTGGACCGACGACGAGGCCACCCGGGTCTGCCTGCTGTCACTGGACTCTGTGGGCAACCCCCGCAAGTTCTTCCGCGTCCTGCGGCGGCTTGCACTGACCAAGCCAGTGGTCATCTTCACTCCGTCGCGGGCGCTGAACTCTGCACGGCACGACGAGCTGGATCTGCCCTCCGCCCCCGCCACCGCCCTGGACCAGGTGATCGCGCAGAGCGGGGCCATCGTGGTGGATCGCCGAGACATCATGTACGACATCGCACAGCTGATCGCCCGCCAACCGATGCCAGGCGGCCGCAGGGTCCGGGTGATCTCCAACTCTGCAGGCCTGACCCACCAGATGGCCCAGGCCGCCCTGCGCTTTGGTCTGGAACCAGGAGACGGGGTCGTGGTCCATGCCGAGCCCGCTGCCGAGGAGCTGGTGTCAGCCGCCGCGGCAGCCGTCGACTCCGGCGAGGTGGATGCCGTGGTCTGCGCGGTGGTCGAGGTGGTCGACCCTCTGCTCGAACAGGTGCATGCGGGGCTCGCGGAGATCGCCGCTCGCACCCGTACGGTGCCCGTCGTGGGCGTCTTCGTCAGCTTCCGCGGTGCACCTGCCGCTGGGCAGGAAGAGGACGACGGGATGGGCAGGCTGCCCACCTTCACCCACTACGCGGATGCACTGCAGGCCCTGTCCCTCGTGGCGGCCAACAGGGAGGACCGGGAGCGCCGGGCCCCCGACCCGGAGGCAGAACCGCTGCCGGTCGGCAGGGCCGAGGTGGCTCGCGAGATCATCGACCAGGTGCTCGCCGACAGCCCCGAGGGCCGCTGGGCCACCGACGACGAGTGTGCTTGCATCCTCGAGGCCTACGGCATCACGCTGGTCCCGTGGCGGGCCACCAACAGTCTGGACGAGGCCGTCGCGGCCGGCTCCGACCTCGGGTGGGACGTGGTGCTCAAGGCCACGGCCCGGCTGGTGCGGGGGCGCTCTGAACTGGCCACCAGCTTCTTCCACCTGGCCGACGCCGATGAGATGCGTCGCGCGTGGGAGTCGCTGGGGCGCACCGCCCGCGACCTCGGCCTCACGCAGGGGAATGACCCCACCCCGCTCGTCCCCGTGGTGCAGACCACAATGCAGCCGGGTACTCCACTGACGGTACGCGGCATCGAGGACGCGGTGCTGGGCCCGATGATCTGCGTCGGGGTGGCCGGCCCACCCTCCGACCTGCTCGGTGACCTGGCCTGGGGTGTGCCCCCGCTGGACCGGGGGGCGGCCCGGGCGATGCTCGACCAGCTGCAGGCAGCACCGCTGTTGCACGGCTACCGCGGTTCCCGACCCGTGGACATGACGGGGATCCAGGACATCCTGGTCCGGTTGGCACGGCTCAAGGACGACCAGGCGGCCGTCGCCGAGGTGGAACTGTCCCCCGCCCTTGCCTCTCCGCAAGGAACCGCCATCGTCGGTGGAAGGATCCGGATCGTGCCGATGCCCGCGGAGCGAGATCCACTCGCACGGAGGGCGACATGAGCACGCCACTGGCCCACCCGACGGCTCGCCCGGTGCTGGTCCACTCCGAGGAACTGACCCGCTACAGCTTCGGACCTGACCACCCCATGGGTCCCGGCAGGGTTCGCCTGGCCATGGAACTTGCCCAGCACGTCGGCGTCCTCGAGGCCTACGACGTCATCGAGCCCCGCCCTGCCATTGACGAGCTGTTGCGCATGGTGCATTCCCCGGCATACCTGGCCGCTTTGGCGGATGGTCGCGAGCATCCCGAGTACGGCATCGGCGGCGAGGACAATCCTGTCGTGACCGGTCTTCCCGCAGTCGCCTCGCGAATCGCCGCAGCCTCGGCGACGGCGGCAGAGATGGTCTGGACCGGGCGGGCGCGCCGAGCCGTCAACATTTCGGGCGGACTCCACCATGCCATGCCGTCCGCCGCCAATGGCTTCTGCCTGTACAACGACGCGGCCATCGCCATCGCCTGGCTGCTGGACCATGGCGCCAGCCGGGTGGCCTATGTGGACCTCGACGCACACCATGGCGACGGCGTGGAGCTGGCCTTCTGGAATGAGCCGAGGGTGCTGAC
Source organism: Luteococcus japonicus (assembly GCF_003752415.1). Lineage (NCBI taxonomy): Bacteria > Bacillati > Actinomycetota > Actinomycetes > Propionibacteriales > Propionibacteriaceae > Luteococcus > Luteococcus japonicus. The sequence goes on from NZ_RKHG01000001.1 coordinate 1,137,786, forward strand.
CATCTCCGTTCACGAGACGGGTCTGAACCTGTTCCCCGGAACGGGCTATGCACACGAGATCGGCGGCCCCGACGCACTGGGCACCGCGGTCAATGTGCCCCTGCCCCCGCATGCCTGCGACCTGCAGTGGCTTCGCGCCGCCAAGGCGGTGATCCCGCCCCTGCTGGGAGCCTTCCGCCCGGAGATCCTGGTCAGCCAGCACGGAACCGACCCCCATGCGAGCGATCCCCTGACCCACCTCGACATCTCGATGGACGCAATGGCCGTGGCCCAGCGCCAGATGGGTGCCTGGGCGGACCGGCACTGTCAGGGGCGCTGGGTGGCCGTCGGAGGTGGGGGCTACCGCCGCGACGCCGCCGCGCGCGGCTGGACCCACCTCCTCGCCGAGGTCGCCGGGACAGGTCTGGACGCGTCCACGCCAACGCCCCAGGACTGGTCCGAGCGGCTCGGCGAGGAGGGTTCACCCACGATGGGAGACCCCCATGCAACGATCGGGGACCATGCGTTGGCAGGCGACCAGGTCTATCCGGACGAGCCGGACCCAGCACTGGTGGCCACCAGCCGAGCGGTCTTCCCGTGGTGGGGCCTTCAGCCCTATCACTAACGCGGCGGCATCCTCAGAGCCCCGTCAAGGCGGATCGTCTCGCCATTGATGTAGTCGTTCTCGACGATCGCGCCGACCAGCCGTGCATACTCCTCGGGACGGGCAAACCTGCCCGGGAAGGGGACGCGTGCCTCGAGCTCGGTCCGGAAGTCCTCGTTGATCGATTCCATCATGGGAGTCCAGACGACGCCGGGCGCGATGCTGTTCACCCGGATGCCCAGGCTCGACAGGTCACGGGCGGCGGCGATCGTCAACGAGTGGACCCCACCCTTCGAGGCAGCGTAGGCCACCTGCCCGACCTGCCCCTCGAAGGCCGCCACGGAGGCGGTGTTGACCACCACACCTCGCTGACCGTCATCGTCCAGGGGCTCGTTGGCCGCCATCGCCGCGACGGCATGGGTCAGTACGTGGAAGGTCCCGACGAGGTTCACCTGGATCGTGGTGGCGAAGAGCTGCGCATCATGGGTCCCCTTGCGCCCTACGATCCGCGCCGAGGGGCAGATGCCGGCACAGTTGACCGCCACCCTCAGCGGAGCGCCCTGCGCCGCACCGGCCACCGCGTCCGCGACGGCAGCGTCGTCCGTGACGTCCACCGCCACGTAGTTGATGTCCTCCCGGGTGGCGCCAGCGGCCCGGGCCTTCTCGAGCCCGGCGGCAAGGTCGAAGGCCGTGACCACCAGCCCCCGGTCTGCCAGATGAGCCGCCGTGGCGGCGCCCAGGCCGGATGCGCCACCCGTGACGATGGCGCCAGCTCCCGTGATTGTCTGCAGATCCATCCCAGTTCCCTCTCGTCGGTCGTACCGGTCAGCAGAAGGCCGAGACGCCGGTGATGGCGCGTCCGACGATCAGCGAGTTGATCTCGTAGGTGCCCTCATAGGTGTAGAGGATCTCCACGTCGTTGAAGAGCTTGGACATCTCGTGCTCGGTGATGATGCCGTTGCCACCCAACAGACCCCGCCCTGCGGCGGCAGATTCGCGGGCCAGTCGGGTGGTGGTGGCCTTCGCGAGCGCGGCGTGGGGCATCTCGAAATCGCCCGATTCCTGCAGGTGGGCTATCTGGCCCATCATCGCCAGACAACAGGCGGCATTGCCCGCGATGCGGCCGAGCTGCTCCTGCACCAGCTGGAAACGGGCCAGCTTCTTGCCGAACTGCTCCCGGGTGAGGACGTACTCCCGAGCCCTGTCCAGAATGGCCAGCTGCACGCCGGCACCCTGCCAACCAACCCACGCCCGCGAATTCCTCAGCATCTCGTTCGTCGCGGCGAAGGAGTCACAGCCGGGAATCAGGTTCTCGTGGGGTACCAGGACATCGTCCAGGACGATGTCCGCGTTCTGCATGATGCGAAGACCCATCTTGTTCTCGATCTTCTTCGCACGGAACCCATCCCGGTCGCTCTCCACGATGAACCCCTTGACCGTGGCATCAGCGGTGTCACGGGCGAAGACGATGGCAAAGTCACAGAAGGTCCCACCGCCGATCCACCGCTTCTCCCCCGTGATGACCCAGCCCTCGTCGGTCCTCGTGGCGCTCGTGGCGAGCCCACCAGCGATGTCCGAGCCGTGCTCCGGCTCCGTGAGCGCAAAGCAGCCCACCTTCTCGAAGCGGCGAAGGCCCGGCAGCCATGTCTCCTTCTGCTCCTGGGAGCCCAACTGGTTGAGCAGGTCAAGCACGAGTTCGTTGTGGATGCCCACCAGGGCGGACAGCGACACGTCAGCCCGGGTGACCTCCGCATAGGCCAGCCCCTTGAACAGACGGCTGGCGCCGGAGAACTCCAGCTCACCCAGACCGTGTTCCGCCAGCCGAGGCAGCAGATGGAATGGGAACTCCTCACGGTCCCAGTACTCGACCACCTCGGGACGAATCTCGGTCTGGAGGAAGTCATGCAGCACCTCCAGACGCTCCCGCTCTGCGGGCTCCAGACGGTTCGCGAGCATGAGCAGGTCTGCTTCGGGGAAGCCGACGCCGGACAGGTGTGCGGCGGAGCTGGCAACGGGTGACATGGTCTTTCCTCTCGTCAGCCGGGGAGCGCCGATGCACCCCGAGGAATTGCGTGCGCCGGGGCACACCGCAAATGCAGTACGATTACAGATCCAACCGTACTGTCCATTGCGACAGACCGGAAGTACCCAAAGTGATATTCCTCACATCAATTCCTGGACAGGAGCTGCGATGACCGACGACGCCAACGACACGCCACAACCCCTGGCGACACCCCGCCAGCGCGAGATCTTCGAGGCCCTGCTGGAGGACTTCCTGGCGCATGGTTTCGCCCACTTCACCATGGACGGAGCTGCCCACAGGCTGCACTGCTCCAAGTCCACGCTCTACTCCCTCGGCCACACCGGCGACGACGTGATCCGGCGTGTCCTGGTGAGCTTCTTCCGTGAAGTCACCCGCCGCACCGACCACGCCCTAACCAGCCAGCGTTCGCCAAGTGCCGCACTGCAGGCATATTTCGAGGCGATGGCCACCGCCATGGAACCCGCCACCCCCGTATTCATGCGGGACGTCATCTCCACACCGGTCGGTCGTCGCACCCATGAGACCAACACGCGTGCAGCAACGCAGAAGATCACCGCCCTGATGGAGGCCGGCATCATGGCTGGCGAGTTCCGCCCCCTCGACGTCACCGTGACCGCGCACCTGGTCGAGGTGATGCTCGAGCACATCCAGCAGGGTGGAGTGACCTCGACCACCCCGAGCGATGCCTACACCGAGCTCGGCCGACTGGTCCTCGGTGGGATCACCGTCGGACGCTGACGAGCCCGACCCCGCGGGCGTGAGATTTTTGGCACAGGGCTTCACAATTGCTTTGATGCTCAAGTACGGTCTTGTGACATAGCTCACAGTGGCAGCGCCGCCACGCCTCTCCGACCGGACAGGAGCATCATGACCACCACGAACAACGCCACCGAGACCTTCAGGGCCGCACGTGACCAGCTCGTCGGCTTCCAGCACGACTACGCAGGCGCACGCGCAAACTTCGAATGGCCCCGCTTCGAAGAATTCAACTTCGCCCTCGACTGGTTCGACCACTTGGCCACCGCCCCGGAGTCCAGGGATCGCAACGCCCTTGTCATCGTCGACCAGGATGGCCCGGAGACGCGCAGGACCTTCGCCGAGATGGCCGAACGCAGCAACCAGGTGGCCAATTGGCTGCGCTCGCTGGGCGTGAAGCGCCAGGACCGCGTGATGGTCATGCTGAACAACCAGGTGGAGCTGTGGGAGAGCATGCTGGCCTGCATCAAGCTCGGCGCCGTCATCGCCCCTACGACGGTCATGCTGGGCGCCGCGGACCTCGATGACCGCACCGAGCGCGCCGAGGTGAGCTGGGTGATTGCCAACACCGACGACGCCACCAAGTTCGGCGACGTCCCGCGGGAGCTCACCGTCATCCAGGTGGGAGAGGGCCCGGTTGCACAGGAGACCCATCCCACCCACTTCTGGGCGGACTCCTTCGAGGCTCCCACCACATTCACCCCGGACGCCCCCACCAGGGCGGACGAGACACTGCTGCTCTACTTCACTTCTGGCACATCCTCGAAGGCGAAGCTCGTGGAGCACACCCACACCAGCTATCCGGTCGGACACCTCACCACGATGTACTGGATCGGCCTCGAACCCGGTGACGTGCATCTCAACGTCGCCGCCCCCGGCTGGGCAAAGCACGCCTGGAGCAATTTCTTCGCGCCGTGGATCGCCGGTGCGACCGTCTTCCTCTACAACTACGGCCGTTTCGATGCCAAGGCGCTGATGCACCAGATGGGCAAGGAAGGCGTCACGAGCTTCTGCGCCCCGCCCACCGTGTGGCGCATGCTCATCCAGGCCGATCTCTCGCAGATGACCCACCCGCCGAAGAAGCTCGTCGCGGCCGGCGAACCGCTCAACCCGGAGGTGATCAGCCAGGTGGAGACGGCGTGGGGGACGCAGATCCGTGATGGCTTCGGGCAGACCGAGAGCTCCGTCCAGGTGGGCAACTCCCCCGGTCAGCCCGTCAAGGCCGGATCGATGGGCCGTCCGTTGCCCGGCATGGACGTCGTGCTGATCGACCCAGCCACCGACGAGATCGGTGACGTCGGCGAGATGTGTCTCGCACTGGACCCCCGTCCAGTGGGATTGACCCCCGGCTACTACGGGGACCCGGAGCGCAATGCCGATGCCTTCCGAGACGGCTACTACCACACCGGTGACATCGCCGAACGAGATGCCGATGGCTACCTGACCTATGTGGGACGCAGCGATGACGTCTTCAAGGCCAGCGACTACCGCCTGTCACCCTTCGAACTGGAGAGTGCCGTCATCGAGCACCCCGCCGTGGCAGAGGTCGCCGTGGTGCCCTCCCCTGACCCGATTCGTCTTGCCGTGCCGAAGGCCTATGTGGTGCTCGCCGGTGGCTGGGATCCCTCGGCCGAGACCGCAGAGTCGATCCTGAAGCACTGCCGCGAGACGCTCGCCCCCTACAAGCGCATCCGTCGCCTAGAATTCCACGACCTGCCCAAGACCGTGTCTGGCAAGATTCGACGCGTCGACCTGCGCAAACGAGAGAATGAGATCCACGCCGCCGACGGGGGTGCCAGCAACGCCAGCACCGAGTTCGCGGACACGGACTTCCCCTCCTTGCGCGGCTGACGCCTGCCCGCGAGCACCACGATGCCGCGCCCGGCCCCACGAAGTGATCCGGAGGCCGGGCGCGGCCCATTCACAGGAGGAGAGCATGCCCCAGGCGCGCAAGAACAGTGACCCGATTGCCGAGGCCGGCCGCCAGTGGGCCGCGCACGGCTGGGCCGAGGCCGCCACCGGGATGACCGCCGTCGTCTCCGTCGTGCGCGTCCACCAGCTGCTGATGGCGCGCATCGAGACGGCCCTCAAACCCTTCGGGATCACCTTCTCCCGCTTCGAGCTGCTCGCGCTGCTCACCTTCAGTCGCTCCCGGGCGCTGCCGATGAACAAGGTCTCCGCGCGGCTCCAGGTGCACCCGGCGTCGGTCACCAACACCGTCGACCGACTGGTGGCCGACGGCCTGGTGGAGCGTCGCCCCAATCCGGACGATGGCCGCGGAACCCTGGTGTCCGTCACGGACCAGGGCATCACGCTGGTGCACGAGGCCGCCAAGGCCCTCAACGAGGTCTTCACCGATCTGGGTCTGGACACGCCCCAGCAGGAGCAATTGCTGGACCTGTGCAGTGCCTATCGCCGCAGTGCGGGTGACCTGAACTGAAGCCTGTCCGGGCCAAGTGTCACAAAAGTCTCAGCTCCTTTCGCCGCCCGCTGGCTTAACGTGGTGGAAAGGAGGCAGGACAATGAACACCAAGCAGGCACAACGCATGTCCACCGGCCAGGGCTTCGTCGCGGCTCTCGACCAGAGCGGTGGTTCGACCCCCAAGGCCCTCAGGCTCTACGGCGTCGACGAGGACAAGTACTCCAGCGAACAGGAGATGTTCGACCTCGTCCACGAGATGCGCACCCGGATCATGACCTCCCCGTCCTTCACGGGGGACAAGATCCTGGCGGCGATCTTGTTCGAGAAGACGATGGACCGGCAGGTCGACGGCATGGACACCGCCAGTTACCTGTGGGAGAAGAAAGGCATCGTGCCCATCCTCAAGGTGGACAAGGGCCTGGCGGAGCAGGCCGACGGCGTGAAGCTGATGAAACCGATGCCGGACCTTGACACCCTGCTGGACAGGGCCGTCGCCAAGGGCATCTTCGGCACCAAGATGCGTTCCCTCATCGCCGAGGCTGACCCCGTCGGCATCGCGGCCATCGTGGACCAGCAGTTCCAGATGGGGGCGCTGATCGGCCACAAGGGGCTGGTCCCCATCATCGAACCGGAAGTGGACATCAACGCCGCCGACAAGGCGGAGGCGGAGCAGATCCTGCACGCCGAGCTGGTGCGTCACCTGGACTCGTTGCCCGACGAGTGCCCCGTGATGCTCAAGCTGACCATCCCCGACGTGGACGACCTGTACGCCGATGTCATCGCACACCCGAACGTGATGCGGGTGGTTGCCCTGTCCGGTGGCTATTCCCGGGAGGAGGCCAACGAGCGGCTGGCGAGGAACCACGGCCTGATCGCGTCCTTCTCCCGGGCGCTGACCGAGGGACTGTCGGCGCAGCAGAGCGATGAGGAGTTCGACCAGATGCTGGCCGGCTCGATCGACTCGATCTACCGGGCATCCATCACCTGATCGTCCCGACATGACGATGCCCGAGCCCTCCCCGGGCCCGGGCATCGTGCTGTTTCAGCGGTGCTGGAAGTTCGGCTCGCGCTTCTCGACGAAGGCGGCCATCCCTTCCTTCTGGTCCTCGGAGGCGAAGGCCGAGTGGAAGACCCGACGCTCGTACAACACGCCCTGCTGCAGGTTGGTCTCGTAGGCCGCGTTCACCACCTCCTTGACCATGGTGGCCGCCACCTTGGACTTGGAGGCGATCAGCTCGGCGGTGCTGATCGCCTCGTCCAGCAGCTCGGCGGCGGGCACGATCCGGGCCACCAGGCCCGAGCGCTCGGCCTCCTCGGCGTCGATCATCCGGCCGGTGAGGCACATCTCCATCGCCTTGGCCTTGCCGACCGCGCGGGTCAGGCGCTGCGAGCCGCCCATGCCGGGGATGATGCCCAGGTTGATCTCGGGCTGGCCGAACTTGGCCTTGTCACCGGCCAGGATGAAGTCGCACATCATCGCCAGCTCACAGCCACCACCGAGGGCGTAGCCGTTCACCGCGGCAATCACCGGGGTGCGACGGCTGGTGAACTGGTCCCAGCCGGCAAACCAGTCAAGCGTGTACATCTGGGTCGCCGACTTCTCCGACATCTCCTTGATGTCGGCGCCGGCAGCGAAGGCCTTCTCGGAGCCGGTCAGCACGAAGCAGCCGATCTCCGGGTTGGCGTCCAGCTCGGCGGTGGCTGCCACCACCTCACGCATGGTCAGGTCGTTCAGGGCATTCAGCGCCTTGGGCCGGTTGAGGGTGATGATGGCGACCCGTCCGCGGGTCTCCACCAGGATGTTCTCGTAGCTGCTCATTCACGCGTCCTTCGATGTATTGGCACGGATCTCGTTGATGATGGCCGAGAAGTCCTTGGTCGACCCGTCGCCCTCGTTGAAGTGACGGTAGACCTCGACGGCCAGCGAACCCATCTTGGCATCCGTCCCCGTCAGCTCGATCGCGGAGGCGGCCAGGCCCAGGTCCTTGGTCATCAGCGCGGTCATGAAACCGGGGGCGTAGTCCCGGTTGGCGGGACTGGTCGACACCGGACCGGGCACCGGGCAGTTGGTGTTCAGTGCCCAACAGGAGGCGGTGGCATTGGAAGCGACGTCGAAGAAGGCCTGGTGATCCACGCCCAGCGACTCGGCCAGCACGAAGGCCTCGCTGACGGCGATCATGTTGACCGCCAGCACCATGTTGTTGCACAGCTTCACCGCCTGGCCGGCCCCGGAACCGCCGCAGAGCACGATCTTCTTGCCCATCGCCTCCAGCACGGGGCGGGCCGACTCCAGATCCTGCGGCTCGGCGCCCACCATGAAGGTCAGGGTGCCGGCCTCGGCGCCGGTGGTGCCACCGGACATCGGCGACTCGATGGCGCGGTGACCCGCCGCCAGGGCCATCTCGCGGGCCTGGCGGGCATCCACCACGTCGACGGTGGAGCAGTCGATGAACAGGGTGTCCGCCGGGGCATTGCCCAGCAGACCCTCCGGGCCGTCGTAGGCGGCCTTCAGGATCTTGCCATTGGGCAGGCTGGTGACCACGAACTGCGCGCCTCGGACGGCCTCGGCCTGGGACTCACAAGGGCTCACCCCCGCGGCGGCGGCACGCTCGCGCGCCTCGGGCACCGGGTCGTAGCCGCGGACGGTGAAGCCGGCCTTGGCGAGGTTGGCGGCCATGTGGGCACCCATGTTGCCCAGGCCGATGAAGGCGACGGTGGAAGTCATGTCCTCATCCTTTTCGTGTCAGGTGGTCAGGCTCGGGCGGCCAGGTTGGGTTCGATGATCCGATCGTCGGCGATGGGAGCGAAGACAGCCTCCACTGTCGCCTCGTCCACCTCGGCGAGGGTGGCTGGCTGCCACTGCGGATTGCGGTCCTTGTCGACCAGTTGGGCACGGATGCCCTCGACGAAGTCATGGCCGCGCTGCATTTTCACCGAGACCCGGAATTCCGTGTCGAGGGCCTCGGCCAGGCTCTGACCCCGCGCCCGGCGCAGTGACTCGAGGGTCACCTTGAGCGCCAATGGGCTGTTGCGGCGAATGCGCTTCGCGGCATCTCGGGCCCAGTCGGCGTCCACCTCGTCCAGTCCCGACAGGATCTCCTCGACGCTCTGGCGGTCATAGACCTGCTCGACGAGGTCGTGCTGTGCGGTGAATCCGGCCGGGGCTGGCCGGGCGTGGACACCCACCGCCGCATCAGCGTCGCCGCTCTCGCAGAGTTCGTCCACCAGGGCCTCGAGCTGCTCGGCAGGGACGTACACGTCGGCCAGGCCGCACTCGATGGCCTCACCCGCTCCCACATGCGCGCCGGTGAGCGCCAGATGGGTTCCCAGGTGGCCGGGCACGTGCGTCAGCAGGTGCGACCCGCCGACGTCGGGGACGAAGCCAATGCCGGTCTCGGGCATGCCCACCCGGGTGTCGTCGGTGACGATCCGGTGCGAACCGTGGGCGGATACGCCGATGCCGCCGCCGAGCACGATGCCGTTCATGATGGCGACATAGGGCTTGGGGTACTGCGAGATGGTGAGGTTCAGGGCGTACTCGTCGGCCCAGAACTTCGCTCCGTCGGTGCCATGGGCCAACGCGTCGTGGTAGAGACTCACCACGTCGCCGCCGGCGCACAAGCCACGCTCGCCCGCCCCACGGAGCAGGACGACGGCAACCCGGCCATCCCCCCGCCATTGCTCGAGCACCTCGACCATGGCGTCGACCATGGTCTGGTTGAGCGCATTCATGGCCTTGGGACGGTTGAGGGTGATGATGCCGGCCCGGCCGCGGATCTCGGTGAGAACCTCGTCGGTACCGGTCACGACTGGTCACCCCGCGGCATCACGAATGCCGAGCCGTCCTTGGCGCCGGCTGCCCAGCGCGATGTGACGGTCTTGGTCTTGGTGTAGAAGCGGAAGGCGTCGGGGCCGTGCTGGTTCAGGTCACCGAAGCCGGAGGCCTTCCAGCCACCGAAGGTGTAGAAGCCGATAGGCACGGGGATCGGGACGTTGATGCCCACCATGCCGGTGTCGACGCGGGTGGCGAAGTCACGGGCGGCGTCTCCGTTGCGGGTCATGATCGAGGTGCCGTTGCCGTATTCGTGGTCGCTGACCAGGGCGAGGGCTTCCTCGTAGTCCTTGGCGCGTACGATGCACAGCACCGGGCCGAAGATCTCGTCGGTGTAGACCGACATGTCCTTGGTGACCTTGTCGAACAGGGTGGGGCCGATGAAGTAGCCCTTCTCGTGGCCCTCGAGGGTGAAGCCACGGCCGTCGACGACCAGCTCGGCCCCGGCGGCCTCGCCCTGGCCGATGTAGTCGACGACGCGGTCCAGTGCGGACTGGGCCACCAGCGGTCCGTAGTCGGCCTTGGGATCCTCGGACGAGCCGACGGTGAGCTTCTCCGCACGCTCCTTCATCTTCTGCACCAGGGCGTCGGCGGTCTCGTCCCCCACCGGGACGGCCACCGAGATGGCCATGCAGCGCTCACCGGCCGAACCGTAGGCGGCGCCCACCAAGGCGTCGGCCACCTGGTCGAGGTCTGCGTCGGGCATGATCACCATGTGGTTCTTGGCACCGCCGAAGCACTGGGCGCGCTTGCCAAGCTCTGCGGCGCGGGTGTAGATGCTCTGGGCGATCGGGGTGGAGCCGACGAAGCCGTAGGCCTTGACGCGCGGGTCCTCGAGCAGCGCGTCGACGGATTCCTTGTCGCCGTTGACGACCTGGAAGATGCCGGCCGGCAGCCCGGCCTCGATCCACAGCTCGGCCAGCCGCATCGGGACGCCGGGATCGCGCTCGGAGGGCTTGAGGATGAAGGCGTTCCCGGCGGCCAGCGCAGGGCCGCACTTCCACAGCGGGATCATCGCGGGGAAGTTGAAGGGCGTGATACCGGCCACCACGCCGAGCGGCTGGCGCATGGAGTAGGTGTCGATGCCCCTGCCGACGGTGTCGGAGTACTCACCCTTGAGCAGGTGCGGGGCGGCCATCGCGAACTCCACGACGTCCAGGCCACGCTCGATGTCCCCCATCGAGTCGGCGATCACCTTGCCGTGCTCACTGGAGAGCAGGGCGGCCAGCTCGTCGAGGTTCTCTCGCACCAGTTCGACAAAGCGGCCCAGGATGCGGGCTCGCTTCTGGGGGCTGGTGGCCGCCCAGGCGGGCTGGGCGGCGGCGGCCACGTCGACCGCCCGGGTCACCTCGTCGCGCGTGGCCAGGGCCACGCGGCCCTGCACCTCTCCCTTCGAGGGGTTGTAGATGTCCGCGAACCGGCCGGACGCGCCCTGCACGATCTCGCCGCCGATGTGGTGGTGCACTTCACGAGTCATTGTTGGCTCCTCCGCCGATTGTCTTCGTTGACCGCGTTGGTGTGGCATTAATCACACCCTAGATAGTTGGACATCCAAATACAAGCGTCCGGTTCCAGTCCGTGGAATCCAGGCCTCCGGCAGCCCTACGCTTCCAACAGCCCTACGCTTCCAACAGCCCTACGCTTCCAACAGCCCTACGCTTCCAACAGCAAGGCTTCACCCTGGCCTCCTCCCCCACACAGGCCGATCGCACCCCGCCGGGCCCGCCCATTGGCGATCTGGTGGGCCAGGTGGACGGCCAGCCGGCCACCCGACGCGCCGATCGGGTGCCCGATGGAGATGCCGCCACCACATTTGTTGACCTTCTCCAGGCCGACGCCCAGCTCCCGGGCGGAGTGGATGACGACGGCGGCGAAGGCCTCGTTGATCTCGACCAGGTCCAGGTCGTCGACGACCCACCCCTGGCGCTCCAGCGCCTGGGCGATGGCCCGGGCCGGCTGCGCCTGCAGGGAGGCATCGGGCCCGGCCACCTGGCCGCAGGCACGCACGGTGGCCATCACCGGCCACCACTCGCGCTCGGCACGCTCCCGCGTAGTGAGGACCACGGCGGCGGCGCCATCGCAGATGGCCGAGGCATTGGCTGCCGTGATGCCGCCGTCGGGCGTGAAGGCCGGCCGCAGCCTGGCCAAGTCCTCGACCCTCGATTCGGGGCGCAGACCCTCGTCCCGCTCGACCACGACGTCACCCTTGCGGCCCCTGACGACCACCGGGACCACCTCGCGGGCAAGGATTCCCTGCTCCCACGCCTGATGCGCACGACGATGGCTGTCCACGGCGAACTCGTCCTGCTCCCGACGAGTGACCGGGTAGCGGCCCGCATACTGCTCACTGAGTTCACCCATCGGGATGCCGAGGTCCGCGGCCGTGAGGCCATCGAAGGCCATGTGGTCCACCACACCACTGGCGCCATAGGACTTGCCCGCACGCAGGTCCGGGAGGAGATGAGGCGCGCGCGACATGGATTCCATGCCACCGGCCACCACCACCTCGGCCTCCCCACAGCGAAGCAACCTGGCGGCGTCGATGATGGCGGTCAGCCCGGACAGGCAGACCTTGTTCACGGTCACGGTGTGGGCACCGGCAGGGACACCTGCCCCCAGAGCCGCCTGCTTGGCGGGATTCTGGCCGGCTCCGGCCTGGAGCACCTGGCCGAGCACGACGGACTCAACCACGCCCGGATCGATGCCGCCGGCATCGAGGGCCCCCTTGATCGCCATCGCCCCCAGGTCCGTCGCGGAAATGCTCGACATCTGCCCCAGCAGGCGCCCCGACGGCGTCCTCCTGGCGCCGACCACCACCACGTCATCCGGCCGATCCTCGGCGCGGGCTGTGCGGGCCGCAGTGCTCGATCCAGACATGGGAACCTCTTCTCCTCATTGAGTACGGTTTTTCCTTGTATCGTACAGTCGATGTGTGACATAAGCCACAGATTGATGTGGCTGGGCACAGGCAGGGAGGGCAAACTAGGCTTGCGCTGCGGCCCCTCGCCGCCCACCAAGGACAGAACGGATTCACCATGGCCACACCCCACATCACCGCCGAACCGGGCGACATTGCCGAACTCGTGCTCATGCCCGGAGATCCCAAGCGTGCCCAGCGCATCGCCGAGACCTTCCTCGAGGACGCCCGACTGGTCAGCGATGTGCGCGGCATCGGCTGCTGGACCGGCACCTACCAGGGAACCCCGATGAGCGTGATGGCCTCCGGGATGGGTATCGCGTCGTTGAGCATCTACGCCACCGAGCTCTTCCGCTTCTACGGCGTCAAGCGGATCTGCCGCGTGGGCACCTGTGGCGGCATCTCGTCGTCGGTCAAGGTCCGCGATGTCATCATCGGCAATGCCGCCCACACCAATTCCAATGTCTCCACCCTCTACACCCCCGGCGTCACGATGAGCCTCGCCGCCAGCTTCGACATGTTGCGCGGCGCCGTGGACGAGGCCCGCTCCATGGATCTTGGGGGGGAAGCGAGGGTGCACGTCGGAGCTGTCTACTCGTCGGACTTCTTCTACCTGGGCCGCGCCGACGTGACGGAGGGCCTCGACCACGTCGGGACGCTCGGTGTGGAGATGGAGGCCGCGGGCCTCTACGCCTGTGCGGCTCTGGAGGGGGCCGAGGCACTGGCAGTGCTGACGGTCAGCGATCACCTCAAGGATGGATCCGGAGACATGTCGGCCGAGGAGCGCGAGACCACCTTCGGCACTGCCTTGCGGATCGCCGCAGCCGGCCTTCTCGCCTGAGGCAAGCACCCCAGCACACGGACAGCCCCGGCTCCCACTGAGAGGGAGCCGGGGCTGTCGGGTTTTGCGGACCTCAGGCCTCGGTCACTCCGCGAGGCTCAGGCCTCGGTCACACCGCGAGGCTCAGGCCTAGGTCACACCGCGAGGCTCAGACCTCGGTCACACCGCGAGGCTCAGGCCTCGGTCACACCGCGAGGCTCAGGCCTCGACGGCCTGCTTGGTGCGAATCAGGTAGTCAAAGGCGCTGAGGGCTGCGCTGGCACCGGAACCCTGGGCGACGACGATCTGCTTGTACGGAATAGTGGAGCAGTCACCGGCGGCGAAGACGCCGGGAACATTGGTCTCACCCCGGCCATTGACCGCGATCTCGCCCCGGGCGGCCAGCTCGACACCGGAGTCCCTCAGCCAGTCCGTGGTGGGCAGCAGGCCGATCTGCACGAAGATGCCGGACAGGGGCAGCTCCTTCAGCTCGCCGGTGGCGCGCACCTTGTACTTCAGGCCGGTCACCTGCGTGCCGTCGCCGACGACCTCGGTGGTCTGGGCGCCCAGGATCACGTCGACATTGGACATGGAGCGCAGCTTGTCCTGCAGGACACCGTCGGCACGCATCTCGTCCATGAACTCGATCACCGTGACGTGGTCGACGATGCCGGCCAGGTCAATGGCGGCCTCGACGCCGGAATTGCCGCCGCCGATCACCGCGATCCGCTTGCCCTTGAACAACGGACCGTCGCAGTGCGGGCAGAAGGTGACGCCCTTGTTGCGGTACTCCTCCTCGCCCGGCACCCCCATCAGGCGCCACTTGGCGCCGGTGGCGATGATGACGCTACGGGCCTTGAGGGCGGCATCCTCACCGAACGTGACGGTGTGCAGCCCACCTTCGGTCGTGGCAGGCACCAGGGCGGTGGCGCCCTGGTTCTTGATCACGTCGATCTCGTACTCCCCGACATGCTGCTCCAGGGCGGCAGCGAACTTGGGACCCTCGGTATGGGGCACCGAGATGAAGTTCTCGATGGCCATGGTGTCGAGCACCTGACCACCGAAGCGCTCCCCCACCAGACCGGTCCGGAAGCCCTTGCGGGCGGTGTAGATGCTGGCCGCGGCACCGGCGGGGCCCTGGCCGATGACCAGCACCTCGTAGGGTTCGCGCTCGTTGAGCTTGGCGGCAGCCTTGGCGCCGGCGCCGGCGTCCAGCTTGGCGGCGAAGTCCGCCATGTCCATCCGGCCAGTGGCGAAGGGCTCCCCGTTGAGGTAGACCTGCGGCACGGTGAGGATGTTCTTGGCCTTCACCTCGTCCTGGAAGAGCGAGCCCTCCACGGCGGTGTGCCTGATCCGCGGATTGAGCACGGACATCGCATTCAGGGCCTGGACGACCGTCGGGCAGTTCTGGCAGGTCAGCGACATGTAGGTGGTGAACTCGTAGTCACCGTCGATGTCCTTGACCTGCTGCATCAGGTCGGCGTCCTCCTTGACGGGATTGCCGCCCACCTGGACGAGCGCGAGCACCAGCGAGCTGAACTCGTGGCCGAGCGGGATGCCAGCGAAACGCACACCGACGTCGGTGCCGGTGCGGATGATCTCGAAGGAGGGCCTGCGCTCGTTAGTTCCGTCGGTTCGAACGGTGATCTTGTCCGAGAGCGCGGCGATCTCCTGGAGCAGGCCGAGCATCTCGGTGGACTTGGGACGCTCGTCGAGGCTGGCGACAAGCTCGATGGGCTCGACGACCTTGGTCAGCAACTGCGAGAGCTGCTCGGTGAGTGCGGAATCTAGAACGGCCATGGCTCCTACCAGGTAATGCTCGGTGTGGATGGATGTGTTGGATTTGGCGGAGGGCCGCCGGGAGCTGTCCCCGACGGCCCTCTCGATGGCGTCGCCTCGACTGACTCGGCCGACCCCGTGGGATGTGGTCCCCAGTGATCAGATCTTGCCCACGAGGTCAATGCCGGGCTTGAGGGTCTGCTCGCCCTCTTCCCACTTGGCGGGGCAGACCTCACCCGGGTGGTTGCGCACGTACTGGGCGGCCTTGATCTTGCGGATCAGCTGGCCGGCCTCGCGGCCGATGCCCTCGGCGGTGGTCTCGATGTACTGGATCACGCCGTCGGGGTCGACGAGGAAGGTGGCGCGGTCCGCGCGGCCCTCGTCCTCACGCAGGTTGTCGAAGTTCTTGGTGATCTGCCAGGTGGTGTCACCCAGCATGTAGTACTTGATCTGGCCGACCTCCTCGGAGGCCTCGGTCCAGGCCTTGTGGACGAAGTGGGAGTCGGTGCTGACCGCGTAGACCTCGACGTCGAGAGCCTTCAGCTCCTCGTAGTGGTCAGCCATGTCACCCAGCTCCGTGGGGCAGACAAAGGTGAAGTCGGCCGGGTAGAAGAAGAAGACGCCCCACTTGCCCAGAACGTCGGCCTCGGAGACCTCGAGGAACTGGCCATCCTTGTAGGCGTCGGTCTTGAAGGGGAGGATCTTGGTGTTCATGAGCGACATGCGGAGTCGACCTTTCGCTAGATCTTGGATGAGTTCCAAAAACTGGAACCTTTCAAGTTTGAGTCTAGGGGGCGGGGCTCGGCATTGCAACCGCCCCCATCGAAGGATCTACTCAGCGGAAGCGTGCAGGCACAGGGCAGTGACCGGATGGTGAAACATCAGACAGAACAGGGGTTCGCGGGCGCTCAGGCGCGCTGGCAAGCCTCGCAGAGGCCCCAGTAGATGACCTCCGCCTCGTCCAGCACGAAGCCGTGCTTCTCAGAGGGAGTCAGGCAGGGCATCTCCCCCACTATACAGGGCACGTCCTTCACCAGCCCACACTGCCGGCAGGCCATGTGGTGGTGGTTGTCATGCGCGTGGATCTCAAAGCGTGAGGGGTGGCCCGCCAGCTCGAAACGGCGCAGCACGCCGGCCTCCCGGAGGGCATGGAGGGCGTCGTAGACCGACTGGACGGAGACGGAGCCCAGGCGCTCGACCACCAGGGCACGCACCTCGTCGGCATCGGCATGCGGCCGCTCGGCCACGGCGTCGATCACGGCAGTGCGGATCGCGGTGACGCGCATGCCGGCCTGCTTGAGCAGTTCGGACGACCTCGTGGCTTCCATGCAGACCCCCTCCTGAGTGTCCCGCCATGATTCCAGATGCACGAAAGCCCCGGACGTGAATCCGGGGCTTTCGAGTGGCAGGTGTAGGGTTCGAACCTACGTAGGCGTACGCCGACAGATTTACAGTCTGCTCCCTTTGGCCACTCGGGCAACCTGCCATGCCGGGCAACCCGGCGAGGAGAAACACTAGCAGCCCATCTAGGCCGACGCCAATCCAGGGCACACCACTGGCAGAATGGGCGGCGACATCCGGCGTGCGAGGTGTGCACACACACCCAGACCCACAGACCCAAGGAGAGAGATGGCCGCGGACAGCTCGTTCGACATCGTCAGCAAGGTCGACCGCCAGGAGGTGGACAATGCCCTGGGCCAGGCGGCCCGCGAGGTGAGCCAGCGCTTCGACTTCAAGAACACCGAGTCGACCATCAAGTGGTCAGGCGAGGAGACCATCGAGATCGAGAGCAGCGGCGAGGAGCGCGCCAAGGCGGTGCTCGACGTCTTCCAGTCCAAGCTGGTCAAGCGCGGTGTCAGCCTCAAGGCGCTGGAGACCGGCGAGCCACG
Source organism: Luteococcus japonicus (assembly GCF_003752415.1). Taxonomy (NCBI): domain Bacteria; kingdom Bacillati; phylum Actinomycetota; class Actinomycetes; order Propionibacteriales; family Propionibacteriaceae; genus Luteococcus; species Luteococcus japonicus. Next base: position 1,154,828 of record NZ_RKHG01000001.1, read on the forward strand.
GATCAGCGGCAAGATGTGGAAGATCACCTGCTCCACCAAGCAGGGCATCAGCCAGGAGAATGCGAAGAAGATCAGCAAGCTGATCCGCGACGAGGGCCCCAAGGGCGTCAAGGCGCAGATCCAGGGCGACGAATTGCGCATCAGCTCCAAGAAGCGCGATGACCTGCAGGCGGTCCAGCACCTGGTCAAGGAGCAGGACTACGACTTCGCGGTCCAGTTCACCAACTACCGCTGAGGCCGGACCACGAGAAGTGTGGATGATGGCCACCACTGGCGATGGCTCCCGTCCACACTTCCGGCTCGCGGGAATAGAACACTGCGCGACGCGGTTGAGCGGTCACCCCAGCGGCTCGCCACCCGGACCCAAGGTGCCTCAGCACCTTCGGGGCCTCATCCGCATGGCCGACCATGCGGATGAGGCTCCCAAGGCGGGGATCGTATTCCAGAGGGCCCCGCTGTTTATCAACGGAATTATCCGGTTATATTTGCTCCATGACCACTGAACTGCCCCTTGCCAACCAGTCCGGAGGCTGCGGTTGCGGCCACGAGCACGAGATCGAGGTCCCCACGCTGGTGGCCGGCCAGATCCCGCACGCGGTGCGCCACGGCGCGATCATCGGGGCCCTGGGCCAGCTGCCCAGTGGCGGACGGATGGACCTCGTCGCACCGCACGTGCCCACTCCACTGCTGGACCAGATCGAACAGCTCTTCCCGGGCGTCTACTCCACCCAGGTGATCGATCCCACCCCGCAGGCCTACCGGATCCGCTTCACCAAGGCCTGATCCCCCGCTCCAGTGCCCGCCGGCCAGCCACACCGGCGGGCACTGTCATGCCCGGCGGCTAGGCTGGCCGCCATGCTGCGCGTTGCCACCTTCAATGTCAATGGAATCCGGGCCACCCAGAAGCGGGGCTTCACCGATTGGCTCGACGAGCGCGACTGTGACGTCGTCGCCCTGCAGGAGGTCCGCTGCCCCGTACCGATGCTCCCCGACGGCGTCTTCGGGCAGTACCACCTGTCCTACGACGCGGGGCAACTGGCCGGGCGCAATGGTGTGGCCATCCTGACCCGGGAGCAGCCCCTCGATGTACGTAGTTGGGGAGCCGGCGCCCTGGTCCGCGCACCCGGAGACGCCCACGTCGAGCTGCGCGAAGAGGGCGAACGCGATGCGCTGGCCCGCGAGCTCAAGGCCTTCACCACCGAGGGCCGCTACCTGGAGGTGGACCTCGCGGACAAGCCGCTGACTGTCGCCAGCCTCTACCTGCCCAAGGGCGGGCTGCCCGCCGAGCTGCAGGCCGATGGGAAGAATGGCCGGGACAAGCCCGATGGCGGCGCAAAGTACCAGCGCAAGATGCGATTCCTCAAGGGTTTCGCCCGGCACCTCACCAAGGCCCGCCGCACCGCCGCCGCCCAGGGCCGCGAATTCCTGGTGATGGGTGACTTCAACATCGCCCACACCGAGCACGACATCAAGAACTGGAAGGGCAACCTGAAGAGCGAGGGCTTCCTCCCGGAGGAACGCGCCTGGCTCGACGAGATCCTCTCCCCGCGCACGCTGGTGGACGTCGTGCGCCGCCTCCACCCCGACGAGGACGGCCCCTACTCCTGGTGGAGCTGGATGGGCCAGGCCTTCGTCAAGGACTCCGGCTGGCGGATCGACTACCACTTCGCGACGCCGAAGCTCGCCAAGCTCGCCACCAGCGGCGGCACGGACCGCGCCGAGACCTACGAGGCGCGGATGAGCGACCACGCGCCGGTGGTCGTCGACTACGACTTCTGAGCGAACATCGCCAGCACCAGCTCGCGCGGGACGTCCTCGACCCGGCCATGCCGCCAGCGCGGGTTGCGGTCCTTGTCGACGAGTTGGGCGCGCACGCCCTCGACGAAGTCGGAATCCTCCACGAAATGCGTGGCCAGGATCAGGTCCTGCGCCAGCACCTCGGAGACGCCGGACATCTCCTCGGCCCGTCGCACGGCCTCCAGCGCCACACAGACGCTCCACGGCGACTTGGTGCGAATCACCGTGGCGCAGTCGCGGGCCCGCTGGTCAGAGTGACTCTCCAACCGGCCAAGGATCTGGGCCGGGTCGTTGCCGTCGAAGCACTCGTCGATCCAGGTCCCCTCGACAGGCTCGGGGACCGTGGTGGACGCCCCGGGGACCAGGCCCATGTACCGGGCGGTCGCGAGGTCGATCGTCGTGCCCGTCATGGCCAGCCAGATGCCCGTCTGCCCGGGGGCGTGGGCGAGCTGCCAGGTGATGCCCACGTCGGGGAACAGCCCGATGCCCACCTCCGGCATCGCCAGTTGCAGGTTGTCAGCGGCCTCGATGCGCTGGCAGTGCAGGGCCAGGCCCAGACCGCCGCCCATCGAGATTCCGTGCAGGTAGGACGTGATCGGCTTGGGGCTCGTGGCGATCTTCTCGTTGACGCCGTACTCCTCGCGGAAGAAGCCGACGGCAGCCTGGGGCTCGTCCAGCACGAGCTGCCGGATGGCGCGCACATCGGCGCCGGCGCAGAAGCCCCGCTCCCCCTCGCCGTGGATCTCGATGGCCTGCACCGCCCCGTCAGCCAACCAGGAATCAAGGGCCACCGAGATGGTGTGCATCATCTCCGGACTCAGCGCGTTGATGGCACGTGGCCGGCTCAGCACCAGCCGGGCGATGCCATCGGCCAGTTCGGTGCGGACCTCGGGGGCGGGCATCTCCATGGGGACCTCCTGTGGATCGTCGTTCATGACCTGTGCCGGGAGCGCAGCCGGCGACGGGCATCGGTGGAACGTTCGTGCAGGTGCAGCTGCCAGCCAAACACGGCGACGGCGGTCACGCCAAGGGCCACGGCCGGGTTGAAGGCGTCGACCGCGCTGACGGAATTGCGATAGGCAAGGTTGATGGCGGCATAGCTGAGCAGCACGACCGTGGCCCAGACGGCGGATCTCACCATCCGCTGGGACGGGCGGGTCAGGGGCAGGAGCACGCCTCCCCACAGCACATACCAGGAGTGCAGGGCCGGGGAGCACAGTGCCACGGCCAGGAAGCTCCAGGCCAGGAAGGTGATCGGACGACGCCGGGCGATGGTCAGCGCGAAGGTAGCGATCAGCAGCACGGCGATCACCATGCCTGAGGTGCGGGCATAGCGGATCACGGTGTGTCCGCTGGGGTCCAGTCCCAGCATGTTGACCAGCAGCTGGCCGCTCTGCCCGATGATCGTGGACGGGGAGACCGTCACCACCATGCCGGGCACGTCGACGGCGTCGAGCCAGCCCCAGCCCAGCCCGGTCAGCCGGGTGATGCCGGCGAAGGTGGCGATGGAGATGGCGAAGCTGACCAGCACCCGCAGCACCGTCACCAGCAGTTCCCGCCACCGCCAACTGGCCCACGCACGCGGGATCAGCGGCAGCGCGTAGGCGGCGAGGATGGCCGGCTGCTTGATCGCAGCAGCCGCACCGATCAACACCGCAGACAGCAGCCAGGTCCAGCTGGCGCGGAAGGCCAGCCACAGGCCGGCCACCAGCAGCCCCACCATCAGGGCGTCGTTGTGGGCGCCACCGATGAAGTCGATCACCAGCACCGGGTTGAGGGTGGCCATCCAGGCTGCCTCGGCCGGATCGGTGCGCAGCAGGACGGCGATTCGCGGCACCAGCAGGCCGATCAGCACGACACCTATCAGGGCGGGGATCCGCATGGCCAACGCGGAGACATAGGGGTCGAAGCGGCAGGCGTCGACGATCAGGTGCTGCATCTGCAGGCTGAGCGGGCCGTAGGGCGCCGGGGTACGTCGCCAGACCCAGGCCACCTGGTCCGCGAAGGCACCGGGCAGCAGCATCACGTTGCCGTGGTAGGGGTTGATGCCGTTGTGGATCAGCCAGCCCTGCGCGGCATAGGAGTAGGCGTCATGGCTGAAGATGGGTGGGGCGAGCAGGAAGGGCGCACCCCAGATGGCCAGCACGGCCCAGTGCTTGAGGTTGACGTAGGCGACGGCCTCACCGTCGGGCTGGGCCCCCGGACGCATCCGGAACCAGGCATCCACCAGCAGCATCAGGCCGGCCATCACCAGCAGGGTGCCGACGATGCGCGCCGGGGTGCCGGTGAAGTGCAGGACACGAAGCATCCGCCACCAGGGCGAGTTCTGCGGCAGGTAGGCGGGGGTCAGGGATCCCAGGGTGATCAGGCCCGTGCCGTAGGCACCGCGCCGCACATGGCGCACCCGCCAGGCCCTGCGCAGACTGCTCCAGTGGAGCTCCAGGTCCTGCAGCGTGCTCACCGCAGCTGCTCGCGTCCCTGGACCAGGCCGTCGAGGCTCGGTGCACTGGACACGTGCGGGCCGGCCCACTCCAGGGCGTCGAAGGGACACTGCTCCACGCAGATGCCGCAGTACATGCACAGGGACCAGTCGATCTCGAATCGGTCCAGCACGTTGACCGAACGCTGCCGGGCCCGCGCATATCCCGACGTCGACGATGCCGCGGCGCCACCGATCGGGGCTCCGCCCTCGCCGGTGACCTGTTCGGTGTGCGAGTCGATCTGGATGCACCAGGCCGGGCACTCGCGGGCGCAGATCATGCAGGAGGTGCAGTTCTCCTCGACCAGGCGGATGGAACCGTGTGCCTCGACAGGCTCGGCCGACGAAATGGGCTGCTGGCTCTGATCGCTCATCGACGCCTCCTCACACGGCCACCCGCGACGGCGGCGGCGATCTCGGCGGGATCGGCCGGTCCGCAGGACGGGTCACGATCCCCCCAGACGACGGCATCGGGAACACCGGGCGGGGCCATCTTGCGACGGCTGGGGGCTGCGGCCCCCTCACCGGCTTCCTTGGCGCCGGGCCACGGCTGGGCGGCGCGCGCCCCCAGGACCACGTCCTTGCGGAGGATGCGCACCGGCGAGGCACCCTGCGGTGCATGGTTCAGCAGGGGCGCCTGGTCTCCCCCGTCGAAGACGACACCGAAGAAGTCATGCACCTCCCGCTCGTGCCAGGCGGCGCCTGCAAAGAGCCCGGTGCAGGTGGGCAGCCGCGCATCCTCACGCGGCACCCTGCAGTGCAGCTGCACGCCGTGCATCGGCTGGGCGTCGAAATCCACCAGCCGGGCGATGACACGCAGTTCGTCGGATCGGCCGACCTCGTCGACGCAGCCGATCCAGTCGAAGAAGCCGTGGCCCTCGTCACGGGCAACGGCAAGCGCGTCGAGCCACTGCTCGGGCGAGGCCTGACGGACCTCGTCATCAAGACCATGGGCATGCTGCGTCATCCGCGCACCTCCTCCAGGACGGCGTTCAGGGCCGACGGCGGCGGCGGGCAGCCGGCGATGTAGCGGTCCACGGCCACCAGCTGGTCCACGCCCTTGGTGACGCTGGGTGCATCCCAGTACGGACCACCGGCGCAGGCACAGGCACCGAAGCTCACCACAAAAGAGGCCTCGAGATTGTCAATTTCCTCCTTGACAATTCCGGACAAGGCGTCAGTCAGTGTCCCGGAGACCACAGCCACCAGACGGGCTCCCTGCGGTGGAGTGAGCAATCGTCGGGCCTGCTCGGGGACCGCGAACTCGGTCTCGACGGCGCAACAGGCCAGCGCGAGGTCCACAACGGCCACGCTGCCGTCGCCGAACCAGTCGATGAATTGCCGCTGCCCTGTCCCCATCACGCCCGCCAGCCTAACGTGACCGGGCCCACACGCCGTCGGGCAAGGGGTTAGGCTTGCCAATTGAGTGTTGTCTTCTGGTGAAAGAGGCCCCGTGGTGTCTGGTGTGCATGTGCTCGACCGAGTCGTGATCAGGTTTGCAGGCGATTCCGGTGACGGAATGCAGCTGACCGGCGACCGCTTCACCCATGACTCGGCCACGATGGGCAACGACATCTCCACCCTGCCCAACTTCCCGGCCGAGATCCGGGCGCCCCAGGGAACCCTGCCGGGTGTCTCCAGCTTCCAACTGCACTTCGCGAACTTCGACATCGTCACCCCGGGCGATCGGCCCGACGTGCTCGTCGCGATGAACCCCGCCGCCCTCAAGGCCAACCTGAAGGACGTCCCGCGCGGCGGTCTGCTGCTCGTGGACAGCGCCGAGTTCACCAAGCGCAACCTGACCAAGGTCGGCTACGAGGCCAACCCGCTCGAGGACGGCTCGCTGACCGACTACCACCTGGTGGCGCTGGACCTGACCGGCCTGGCTGTGGCATCGGTGAAGGACTTCGGCCTGGGCCGCAAGGACTCGGCCCGCAGCAAGAACATGTTCGCGCTGGGCCTGCTCAACTGGCTCTACAGCCGCCCGACGGAGGGCACCGAGGAATTCCTGGCGGAGAAGTTCGCGAAGAAGCCCGGGATCCGTGACGCCAACATCGCTGCCTTCAAGGCCGGCTATGCCTATGGCGAGACCACCGAGGACTTCGCGGTGCGCTACGAGGTGGCCAAGGCGCCGATGGCCGAGGGCAAGTACCGCCAGATCTCGGGCAACCTGGCCACCAGCTATGGCCTGATCGTCGGGGCCGACAAGGCCGGGCTGCAGCTCTTCCTGGGCTCCTACCCGATCACCCCGGCCTCCGACATCCTGCATGAGCTCAGCCGCCACAAGGCCGAGGGCGTGGTCACCTTCCAGGCCGAGGACGAGATCGCCGGCGTCGGTGCCGCCCTGGGCGCCTCCTTCGCCGGAGCGCTGGGCGTGACCTCCACCTCGGGCCCCGGCATCGCCCTGAAGGCCGAGACGATCGGCCTTGGCGTGATGACCGAGCTCCCCCTGGTAGTCGTCGACGTGCAGCGGGCCGGCCCCTCGACGGGCATGCCCACCAAGACCGAGCAGGCCGACCTCCTGCAGGTGATGTACGGGCGCAATGGCGAGGCCCCGGTGCCGGTGCTGGCCCCGGCCACCCCCGCGGACTGCTTCGACATGGCCGTGGAGGCCGTGCGGATCGCCGTGACCTACCGCACCCCGGTGGTCCTGCTCAGCGACGGCTACCTGGCCAATGGCGCCGAGCCGTGGAAGGTCCCCGTCCTCGACGAGATCCCCGCGATCGACCCCAACTTCGCCACCGGACCCAATGAGGGCGACGACTTCCTGCCCTACAAGCGTGATCCCGAGACCCTGGCCCGAGCCTGGGCCAAGCCCGGCACCCCGGGTCTGGAGCACCGCATCGGCGGCATCGAGAAGGCCGACGGCACCGGCAACATCTCCTATGACCCCGCCAACCACAACAAGATGGTGCGCCTGCGCCAGGCCAAGGTCGACGGGATCGTGCGCGACATCCCCGATGTCGTCGTCGAGGACCCCTCGGGCCAGGCCAAGGTGCTGGTGCTGGGCTGGGGATCCACCTACGGACCCATCACCGCCGCCGTGCGCCGGGTCCGCAAGACTGGCCGAAACGTCGCGCAGGCCCACGTGCGGCACCTGAACCCGTTGCCCGCCAACCTCGGCGAGGTGCTGAAGGCCTATGACCGCGTCGTGGTGCCGGAGATGAATCTCGGCCAGTTCGCCATGTTGCTTCGCGCCAAGTACCTCGTCGACGTGCACAGCTATTCCAAGGTCTTCGGCCTGCCGATCTCGCTCAGCGAGCTCGCCGCGGACCTGGAGATCGAGATCGACGCCATCGACCCGAACCATCCCGACGCGCCCATCGACCACGACATCGAGGAAAGCGCGGACGCGGTCGAGGCCACCACCTTGGAGGAGAACAAGTGACCGCCACCCAGAACCCCACCGAGTACCGCGGCCTGGCCGGCGTCCCGCTGAGCATCGAGCCGCTGAACCGCAAGGACTTCACCAGCGACCAGGAGGTGCGCTGGTGCCCCGGCTGCGGCGACTACGCCGTCCTGGCCGCCTTCCAGGGCATGATGCCCGAGCTCGGCATCAAGCGGGAGAACACCGTCATCGTCTCCGGCATCGGGTGCAGCTCGCGCTTCCCGTACTACGTGGACAGCTACGGCATGCACTCGATCCATGGCCGCGCCACGGCGATCGCCACCGGCGTCGCCGTGACCCGTCCGGATCTTGGCGTGTGGGTGGTCACCGGTGACGGCGATGCCCTGTCCATCGGTGGCAACCACCTGATCCACGCGCTGCGCCGCAATGTGAACATGACCATCATGCTGTTCAACAACCGGATCTACGGCCTCACCAAGGGCCAGTACTCCCCCACCTCGGAGGCTGGCAAGGTGACCAAGTCCAGCCCGCTGGGTTCGCTGGACACTCCCTTCAACCCGGTCTCGCTGGCACTGGGTGCGGAGGCCGGCTTCGTGGCCCGCACGGTCGACTCGGACCGCAAGCACCTGTCCGAGGTGCTGAAGGCCGCCGCCGACTACCGCGGTGCGGCCCTGGTGGAGATCTACCAGAACTGCCCGATCTTCAATGACGGCGCCTTCGACGCGATCAAGGGTCCGGAGTCCGAGGAGGCGATCATCCCACTGCGCCACGGCGAGCCGATCGTCTTCGGCGCGGACAACCACCTGGGCGTGGTGCAGAAGCGCGACGGCTCCGTGGAGGTCGTGGAGGTCTCCGAGGTGGGCCTGGACAGTATCCTGGTGCACGACGAGCACCACGCGGACCCGTCGCTGGCCTTCGCGCTGAGTCGGCTGACCGACGGTGGCGTGATGCACCGCTCCCCGATCGGCATCTTCCGCAATGTGGAACGCCCCGCCTACGACGACCTGGCCCGCGAGCAGGTGGCCCTGGCCCGTGGCAACAGCAGCGCGGCCGGACTGCAGGCGATGGTCGACGGCAAGGACACCTGGACCATCCAGCACTGAGGTCCACTGCCTGAACTGTGAACACTGGTCCCGTCCCTCGTAGAGGGACGGGACCAGTGATTTTGACGGAGCCGCTGGCTAGATTGGCCGGGTGACCGAGAACAACGCACCCCGCGCCGCCGTGCGCCCCCAGGACGATCTCTTCCGCCATGTCAACGGACACTGGCTGACCAGCACCACCATCGACGACGACAAGGCCTCAGCGGGCAGCTTCGTCACTCTGCGGGAGGAGGCGGAGAAGGCGGTCCGCAGCATCGTCGAGGAACTCGACCCGCAGCAGGAGGGCGAGCGCGGAAAGGTCGCCGCCCTGTATGCCGCCTTCATGGACGAGGCACGCATCGAGGAGCTGGGCGCGGCCCCGCTGCGTCCCCTGCTGACCCGCATCGACGCCATCGACGGGCCCGACGCGCTCGCCCGCCACTGGGGGTGGTGCCTGCGCCACGGCATCTCGGCGCTCTATGACGTCGGTGCGGATGCCGACGCGGACAATCCCACCCACCACACCCTGATGGTGGCCCAGGACGGGCTGGGCCTGCCCGACCGGGACTACTACGTCAGCGAGGAGAATGCCGAGTTGCGCCAGGCCTACCTGGCCCATGTGGAACGCAGCCTGGCCCTGGCGGGGATCGTGGACGCCCCTGCGCAGGCGGCGATGGTGCTGGACCTGGAGACGGCCATCGCCGAACAGCACTGGACCCGCGTGCAGACGCGTGACATCAAGGCCCGGCACAATCCGATGACCTGGCAGGAATTCAGCGCGCTGGCGCCGGCGCTGCGCGCCGACCTGGTGCTGGAGGGCGCCGAGACCAGCGAAGAGGCCATCGGCCGGTTGCAGGTCTTCCAGCCCAGCTTCCACACCGGTGTCGCACCTCTGGTCAACGAGGAGCGGATGGAGCAGTGGCGCGCCTGGGCTCGGTGGAGCCTGGTGCGCAGCCTGGCCCCCTACCTGTCCAGCAGCTTCGTGGACGAACGCTTCGCCTTCTACGGCCGGACCCTGCAGGGAACCCAGCAAATCACCGAGCGCTGGAAGCGGGGCGTCGGCCTGGCCGAAGGCTGTCTGGGTGAGGCCATCGGCAAGATCTACGTAGAACGTCACTTCCCGGCCGCCTCGAAGGAACGGATGGACGAGCTGGTGACCAACCTGCTGGCCGCCTACGGCGAGTCCATCGCAGACCTGGACTGGATGGGCGAACAGACCCGCGCCGAGGCGCTGCGCAAGCTGGAGAAGTTCCGTCCCAAGATCGGCTTCCCGGCCCACTGGCGGGACTACACGACGTTGGAGGTGCTTCCGGGCGACCTGGTGGGCAGTGTGCTGGCCGCGGGCCGTTTCTCCTTCGCCGAGCAGCTTGACAAGTTGCAGCGCCCCGTCGACCCCGACGAGTGGATGATGCTGCCGCAGACCGTCAACGCCTACTACCACGCGCTGCGCAACGAGATCGTCTTTCCCGCCGCCATCCTGCAGCCTCCCTTCTTCGACGCCGAGGCGAGCGATCCCGTCAACTACGGCGGCATCGGCTCGGTGATCGGGCACGAGATCGGCCACGGCTTCGATGACCAGGGTTCCAACTGCGACGGCGACGGAAGGCTTCGCAACTGGTGGACCGACCAGGACCACGAGGCCTTCACTGCCCGCACGTCGGCGCTGGTGGCACAGTACGAGGCCCTGACCCCGCAGGACCTGATGGATGACAACCCACGGCCCCACGTCAATGGCGAACTGACCATCGGGGAGAACATCGGGGACCTGGGCGGAGTCGGGATTGCGCTCAGGGCCCTGCGCATTGCGCATGACGGAGAGCTCACCGACGAGCAGGTGCGTGACTTCTTCACCGGCTACGCAACCATCTGGTGCTCCAAGGCGCGGCCCGAACGAGCCCGCCAGTTGCTGGTGATCGACCCACACTCCCCCGCGGAATTCCGCTGCAACCAGATCGCCCGCAATGTCGATGCCTTCCACGAGGCCTTCGGCACGGCGCCCGGGGACGGGATGTGGCTGGACCCCCAGCAGCGGGTCACCATCTGGTGATACCGCCAATACACGCACAGGGCGCCGCTTCCGTGAGGAGGCGGCGCCCTGTGCATATGGGCGGTGGTTCAGACCGAACGACTCACCAAGTCATTGCAGATCTTGGCCAGGGCCGTCTTGGCATGTCCCTCGGGCAGCGGAGCCAAGTGGCTCAGGGCAAGGTCGGCGTGCCGCTGGACCTCCCTGCGGGCCTGGTCGATCACCCGGTGGGCACGAAGCGCCGCCAGGGTCTCGGACAGCTTGTCGTCGTCCGACAGGTCGGAGGCGATCAGCTGCTTCAACGGCTCGTCGGCCGGATCCATCGAGGCCTGCAGCATCAGGGTGGGCAGTGTGGGCACACCCTCGCGGAGGTCGGTGCCGGGCGTCTTCCCGGTGACGGTGCTGGTGATGTCGATGATGTCGTCGCTGAGCTGGAAGACGACGCCGATCTCCTCGCCGAAGGCGTCCAGGGCCGTGAGCACCTCGTCGGAGGCGCCGGCGACCATACCCCCGAAGACGGCGGACGTGGCAATCAGGGAACCCGTCTTGTCGGCCACCACCTGCAGGTAGTGGTCCAGCGGGTCGTCGCCCTCCTGCGGGCCGCGCGTCTCCGCGATCTGTCCCTGCACGAGGCGCGCGAAGGTCTCGGCCTGGAGCCGCACGTAGTCGGTTCCCAGATCCGCGACGGTGGTCGAAGCCCGCGCGAACAGGTAGTCACCCACCAGGATGGCGATGGAATTGTCCCAGCGACGATTCGCGCTGGGCGCCCCGCGGCGCATGTCCGCATCGTCCATGACGTCGTCGTGGTACAGGCTGGCCACGTGGGTCAGCTCGACGACCAGGGCCGCACGCACCAGGTCCTTCTCGTCGACCTCTGCACCGAAATGGGATCCGAGGATCACCAGCAGCGGACGGAAGCGCTTGCCGCCGGCATCGATGATGTGACGGGCCGCCTCGGTGACGAAGGGGCTGTCGGCCACTGCCGCCTTGACCAGTTCTTCCTCGATGATGGCCAGACGATCGGTGACCGAGGCATCGAAGGCCTCGTCCACGACGTGGGTCACGGTTCTCCTCATTTCCTGCCGACAGGGCCTGTGCAGACCGCTCCCCAGCCTAGTGCGTGGCCGCGCCGCCGCCCAACTCCGGCTGAACCGTGGGCGGCGTGTCAGAAGTCGAAGAGGTCGAACAGGTCGAAGCCGTCGAAGAAGTCGCCCAGCCCGTCGAAGGCGTCGCCGATGCCTCCCAGACCAGCCCCCAGATCCAGCAGGCCGCCCATGTCCCCCAGCATGCCGGCAAGTTCGACACCGGCCGCCCCCAGTTCGGCCATGTCCACCAGTCCGTCGAGCAGGTACCAGGCCATCGGATCACTCGCGAACTCGGCGGCGACCGAGGCGGAGTCCACCAGCTGCTGACGACGCACCACCTCGCCGATCACGCCGGCCCAGCGGTCGGCGATGCCGAAGACCATGGCATAGGGCAGGTAGCGGCTGAACTGGTCGGCGGCCTCCTCGAAGCGGATCTGGCTGGCCTCAGCGGTCTCCAGATACCTGCGAAAACCGAGCGTCTGGATCCGCACGGCACTTCCGCGCGCCGTGCGGGGCACCCGTCCCTTGACCAGCCGCGCCAGGCGTCCTCGTCGGGGGTCACGGCGGTACCAGCCCTGCTGCACCACCTCGCGGTAGAGCTCGTCACGGCAGGCCCGCAGCGGCTGCGCCAGCCCCGGCTTCACCTGGCTGAGCAGGACCGTCTCTGCCTGGCCGGGGAAGAGCCCCTGGAGCAGGACCACCTCGGCGGGGCTCAGCTCGGAGGCGATGATGGCCCGCTGGAGTTCCAGCTGCCAGTCGTCGTCCTGCTTCCTGAGGCTGAACCAGCCCCGCAGGCTGAGGTCGATCATCATGGCCGCCAGGTCCCGCGGGTCGACCACACCGTCGAGCACCGTCCCGGACAGGGCTGGCGCCACCCCACGCGGCGGGTGGAACTGCACAGCGGCCTCGCCCTTCCACTCCCGGCCCCGGACCCGAGTGGTCGGGGCATCCCCCTCGGTCGGGACCAGCCCCGGTGTCACGTCCAAGTAGAGCTCGTCGCGCCCGCGTCGTGGAATCATGCCCTCGGTTCTACACCATCACCGGTTCCGGGCACGGCAATGGCCCGCCCCCGGTGGGGACGGGCCATTGACCGTTGGTGTGAACGGCTCAACGCAGGAAGACGCCGGCCTGCCCAGCCAGGTCCAGCAGCGGCTGGGCGTAGATGCCGAAGACCAGGGTGCCGACGGCACCGAGGATGACGACCAGCCAGGTCATCCACGACGGGCTGACGACCTCGACCTCGTCATCAACCGGGTTGCGGAAGAACATCACGACGATCATCCGGATGTAGATGAAGGCCGCAACCAGGCTCATCAGGATCGCGATGCCCACCAACCACGGGTAGCCGCCCTTCCATGCGGCGGTGAAGGCGAGCAGCTTGCCGATGAAGCCGGCCGTCGGCGGGACACCGGCGAAGCTCAGCAGGAAGAGCGCCATCAGGGCACCCAGTGCCGGGCTCTTGCGGCCGACGCCCTGCCATGCGGCGAGACTCGTGGCCTCACCACCGGCCTTGCGCACCATGGTCACCAGCCCGAAGGCACCCAGCGTTGCCAGGCCATAGGCGGCCAGGTAGACCAGTACGGCGCTGGTGGAGCCGATGCCGCCGGGCAGCAGGCCGTTGGCCGCGGTGTTGGCACCGACGATGGCCACCAGGATGAAACCTGCGTGGGCGATTGAGGAGTAGGCCAGCATGCGCTTGACGTCGGTCTGGGTCAGGGCAATCAGGGCACCCACGCACATGGTGAGCACGGCGATGACCGCCAGCAGCGGCTGCCAGTCCCAGCGGGCGGCACCGAGGCCCACGTAGAAGACGCGCATCAGCGCGACCACTGCGGCGAACTTGGTGCAGATGGCCATGAAGGCCGTGACGGGAGTCGGCGAGCCGGTGTACACGTCCGGGGTCCACGAGTGGAAGGGCACGGCACCGATCTTGAACAGCAGACCGACCGCCACCAGCCCCATGCCCGCCAGCAGCAGGCCCCGGCCCTGGCCACCCGCCGAGATGGCCTGGTCGATGGCGCGCAGCTGGAAGGAGCCCGCGTAGCCGTAGAGCAGTGCGGTGCCGTAGAGGAACATCGCGCTGGACAGGGCGCCCAGCAGGAAGTACTTCAGCGCGGCCTCCTGGCTCAGCATCCGGCGGCGACGCGCCAGACCGGCGAGCAGGTAGAGCGGCAGGGAGAAGATCTCCAGGGCCACGAACATGACCAGCAGGTCATTGGCACTGGCGAACAGCATCATGCCGAACAGGCTGAACAGCAGGAGCGGGAAGACCTCGGTGTGCTCGGCGCGGGCGGCGATGGCCTCCCGCTCCAGCGGCGAACCGGGAACCGACGAGCCCATCGCCGTGAACTGCGACTGGCCACCGGAGACCCGTCGCTCCGCGAACAGCAGCGCGGTCATCAGGCCGAAGACCAACAGGGCACCCCAGGCGAACCAGGTGGGGCCGTCGACGGCGATCGATCCGAGCATTGCGATCTGGGCGTTGCCGATGATCCAGTTGCGCACCAGCAGGGCCAGCGCCGCACCCAGGGTGACGATGCTGACGATCAGCTGCGCGCCGTAGCGGGGACCGCGCTTGCTGGTGGTCTCCACCAGGATTGACAGACAGGCACCCAGCAGCACCAGGATCAACGGGGCGAGCAGGCGGAACTCGGGCTTCGGGGCCGTGATCTCGAGGGGAATCATGACGTCGAGCAAGCTCATCACTTGACTCCCTTCGCGGCAGGTTCCGGATCAGTCATGCCAATTTGGGACATGGTGTCCTTCGCGGTGTTCTCGGTGACGTGCAGCATCGGCATCGGCAGGAAACCGAGCACCAGCAGCAGCGCGACGAGGGGGGCCATGACGGCCTTCTCGCGCACGTCGAGGTCATTGTTGGTGAAGTGTCTGTCCGCCTGCTCGGTGACCGGACCGGTCATCGTGCGCTGGTAGGCAAGCAGGATGTAGAGCGCGGCGAGCACCGTGCCCAGCGTGGAGATGGCGGTGACCACGGGGTGGCGCTGCCATGCCCCGGCCATCACCATGAACTCGCTGATGAAGCTGGACATGCCGGGCAGTGCCATCGCGGACAGGCCGGAGACCAGGAAGAGGCCGGCGGCCACCGGGGCCAGCTTCTGCACGCCGCCGAAGGCGTCGATGCTGGCGCTGCCGCGGCGTCGGATCAGGAATCCGACGACGAGGAAGAGCGCGGCTGTCGAGAAGCCGTGGTTGAGCATGTAGAAGATCGTGCCGTTCATCGACTGGCTGGTGAAGGCGAAGATGCCCAGCACCATGAAGCCGAAGTGGCTGACCGAGGTGTAGCTGACCAGCCGCAGCAGGTCCTTCGAGCCGATGGCCATCAGGGCGCCGTACAGGATGGACAGCACCGCCAGGCCCAGCACCACCGGAGTGGCCCACTTGCTGGCCTCCGGGAAGAGGGTCAGGCAGAAGCGGATCATGCCGAAGGTGCCGATCTTGTCCAGGATGCCGACCAGCAGCGTCGAGGCGCCCGGAGTGGCCTGCTCGGCCGTGTCCGGAAGCCAGGTGTGCACCGGGACCATGGGGGCCTTGATCGCGAAGGCGATGAAGAAGGCGGCCCACAGCCAACGGCCGATGCTGCCGTCGATGTGCAGGGCGGCCAGGTCGCTGATCAGGAAGCTCGGCTTGCCGCTGCCGGCGCTGTGTGCGCCCAGCCCGATGATGCCGAAGAGCAGCACCAGACCGCCGGCCAGCGAGTAGAGCAGGAACTTCAGGGCCGCCTGCCCACGCTTCGGGCCGCCCCAGCCACCGACGAGGAAGTACATCGGGATCAGGGTGGCCTCGAAGAAGAGGTAGAAAAGCAGCGCATCGGTGGCCATGAAGACGTACAGCGCGAGGCCCTCGAGAATGAGCGCCAGGGCGAAGAAGGTACTGGTGGACCAGGTGCCTTCCTGCTCCCCCACCTTCCACTCGGCGAGCAGGACGATGGGGACCAGGATGACGGTCAGCAGGACCATGGCCTTGGCCATGCCGTCCAGGCCCAGCGCATAGTGCGCGCCGATCGAGGAGATCCAGGTGTGCTGCTCGGCCAGGTCACCCGAGGCGAAGAAGGCCACAAGGCCCAGCGCCAGGGTAGCCAGGCTGATGCCGAGGCCGAGGAGCCGGCCAGCACCTCCCTTCACGAAGAACAGGAGAAGGCCACCGACCAGTGGCACGAGGGCCAGCGCGGTGAGCAAGGGGAAAGTCATTGTTTCTCCTCCCCTCAGGCCAGCTGGCCGAGGATCAGTGCCAACCCGACCAGGATCGCGCCAGCGACCATGGTGAGGGCGTAGCTGCGAACGTAACCGTTCTGCAGCTTGCGGACGACGGTGGACAGGCCACCCAGTGCAGTGGCGGTACCCATCACGGCACCGTCGACGACCCCGCGGTCGGTGTGGTCGAGAACCTCGACCAGCTTCTGGCCGGGACGCATGAAGACGGCCTCGTTGAAGTGGTCACCGTAGAGGTCATTGCGGCCTGCGATGGCGAACACATTGTTGGTGGCGGGCTGGAAGGACGGGATCTCCTTGCGGAAGAAGAACCAGCCGCAGAAGACGCCCAAGGCCACGACACCCATGGTCAGCATGCCGATCGGCGTGATGTGCGTGAGCGCGGTGTGGTGCACCTCGGCGCCCGTCGCCGGTTCCAGCCACTCCCCGATCCAGTTGTTCATCAGCGCACCGGCGACGATGGACAGCACCGCCAGCACCATCAGCGGGATGGTCATGGTCAGCGGGGACTCGTGCGGGTGCACGCCCTTCAGCCAACGCTTCTCGCCGAAGAAGGTCATCATCATCAGGCGAGTCATGTAGAAGGCGGTGACCAGGGCACCCAGCAGGGCCAGCGACCCGAAGACCGGGGACTTCTCGAAGGCGGCCTCAATGATGTGGTCCTTGGAGAAGTAGCCCGAGGTGAAGGGGAAGCCGATGATGGCCAGGTAGCCCATCGCGAAGGTCAGGAAGGTGATCGGCATCGCCTTGCGCAGGGCGCCGAAGTGGCGCATGTCCACGTCGTCGCTCATCCCGTGCATCACCGAACCGGCACCCAGGAACATGTTGGCCTTGAAGAAGCCGTGCGTGATCAAGTGGAAGATCGCGAAGGCGGCACCGATCGGGCCGAGGCCCGCGGCGAGCATCATGTAGCCGATCTGGCTCATGGTGGATCCGGCCAGCACCTTCTTGATGTCGTCCTTGCTGGTGCCGATCCACGCGCCGTAGAGCAGGGTGATCGTGCCGATCACCGCGACGGCGATCTGCGCGGTCTCGGTCTGCGCGTAGACGTGGTGGCTGCGCACGACGAGGTAGACGCCGGCGGTGACCATCGTCGCCGCGTGGATCAGGGCGGAGACCGGGGTCGGGCCCTCCATGGCGTCCAGCAGCCAGGCCTGCAGCGGGAACTGGGCGGACTTGCCGCAGGCGGCCACCAGGAGCAGCAGGCCGATCACGGTCGCCCAGAAGGGCGACAGCTTCGTGGCGTGCTCGTTGACGTCGACGAAGGCCGAACTGCCCAGCTGGGAGAGCATGGTGAAGATCGCCATGGTCAGGCCCAGGTCACCGACGCGGTTCATCACGAAGGCCTTCTTGCCGGCCAGGGCCGCGGAGGTCTTGTGCTGCCAGAAGGAGATCAGCAGGAAGGAGGCCAGACCGACGCCCTCCCAGCCGAAGAAGGTGATCAGGTAGTTGTCGCCCAGCACCAGGGTCAGCATCGCCGCCACGAACAGGTTCAGGTAGGCGAAGAAGCGACGACGGCGCTCGTCGTGGGCCATGTAGCCGATCGAGTAGATGTGGATCAGCGAACCCACACCGGTGATCAGCAGCACGAACAGGATCGACAGCTGGTCGACCAGCAGGCTGACGTCGACCTTCCACGAACCGGCCTCGAAGAGGGTCCACAGCTGGTTGGTGACGGCGCGCTGGCCGGGCTCGCGCCCGAGCATCTCACCGAACAGGCAGGCGCCGATGGAGAAGGAGTAGAGGGAGGCGAGGGTTGCCAGCAGGTGGCCCCACTTGTCCGTGACCCGGCCGGCCAGCAGCAGGAAGGCTGCAACCACGCCGGGGACGGCGATCATCGTCCACGCATAGCGGAACATACCGCTCGCGGCGATGGGAGTGACTGTCTCGAGAAGATTCACCGATGCCCCCTCAGAACTTCAGCAGGTTTGCGTCGTCGACCGAGGCCGAGCGTCGGGTACGGAACAGGGTCACGATGATGGCCAGGCCCACCACGACCTCGGCTGCCGCGACCACCATCACGAAGAAGGTGGCCACCTGCCCGTCGAGGTTGCCGTGCACGTGGGAGAAGTTCACCATCGCGAGATTTGCCGAGTTGAGCATCAGCTCGATCGACATGAAGGCCACCAGCGCATTGCGGCGCAGCAGGAAGCCCAGGACGCCGAGGCTGAACAGGATGGCACTCAGCACCAAGTAGTAGTTCGGGTTCATTCCCGGCCCTCCTCGGCCTTGACGGACTCGATGGCCTCGAAGGCGCGCTTCGTGGGGGCCCCGAGCTCTTCGGGATTGGTCACCACGCCGCGCTCGTACATGGCGTCGACCACCGAGTTGCGGGCGATGCTGCCGTCGGGCAGCAGGGCGGGCGACTGGATGGCATTGCTGCGTGCGTAGACACCGGGGTTCGGCAGGGCGCCGGGGTGGGCGCCCTCGGTGGCGTACTTGCGCATGCGGGCCTGCACCTGGCCGGCCTGGCGCACCTTCGGGCGCAGTTGCTCGCCGTGCGCCAGCACCATCGCGGCCAGCGCGGCGGTGATCAGCAGGGCGGCGGTGGCCTCGAAGATGAAGACGTACTTGGTGAAGACCAGTTCGGCCAGCCCGGGGACATTGCCGTCCTGGGCCTGGTTGGCGGCATCGAGCCCGACCGGGCTGCCGACCACCGCGTTGCCGATGGCCGTGATCAGCAGGGCACCGAAGCCGAGGGCCGCCAGGACCGAGGCGACGCGGTGACCCTTGATGGTCTCCATCAGGCTGTCGGTCGTGTTGACGCCGACCAGCATCATCACGAACAGGAAGAGCATCAGGATGGCGCCCATGTAGACGATGATCTGCACCACGAACAGGAAGGGTGCATCAAGCGAGGCGTAGAGCCCGGCGAGCGCGATCATCATGGCCGCGAGCCAGACCGCGGAATGCACGGGCTTGCGGCTCAGCACCATGCCCAGGGCACCCAGCACCGCAAGCGGCGCGAGCACCCAGAAGGCGACCGCCTGGGCGGTCACGAGCGGGACGAGGCTGATCATTTGGTGGCTCCCTGGGTCTTCGTGGAGGCGCTGCGCACGTCGGGTTGACCGGTGGCCGGCAGTCCGAGGAAGTAGTCCTTCTCGTCATCGCCGAGGCGACGCGGGTGCGGTGGCTGCTCCATGCCGGTCAGCAGCGGGGCCAACAGGCGGTCCTTCTCGTAGATCAGCACCTCGCGCGAGCGGTCCGCGAGCTTGAACTCGTTGGTCATGGTCAGGGCGCGCGTCGGGCACGCCTCGATGCACATGCCGCAGAAGATGCAGCGCAGGTAGTTGATCTGGTAGACGCGGCCGTAGCGCTCACCGGGGCTGTATCGCTGGTCCTCGGTGTTGTCACCGGCCTCGACGTAGATGGCGTCGGCCGGGCAGGCCCACGCGCAGAGCTCGCAGCCCACACACTTCTCCAGGCCGTCGGGCCAGCGGTTGAGCTGGTGACGCCCGTGGAAGCGGGGGGCGAAGACCTTCTCCTTGCCCTTCTGGGGGTAGCCCTGGGTGAAGGTCTTGCGGAACATGGTGCGGAAAGTGATGCCGAAGCCGGCCCACTGGTCGAAGAGGCCCATCAGGCGTCAACTCCGTTCTTGTCAGCAAGGTCGTCGTCGAGGCGAGCACGCTGGGCGCTCACGACGGGGGTTGCGGTGGGCAGTGCCTGACCGGGCATCGGGGGCACCGGGTATCCACCGGCGAAGGCGTCGAAGTCGCCCTCGTCGTCGATCTCGGTGGTGCGCTCCGGCTCACCGCCGAGCAGCAGCCAGGCCAGCAGCAGCAGGCACAGGACGCCCATGATGCCGGCGAGCACCACGCGGGCATTGCCCTCGGCGCCCATGGTGGCCTTCATCAGGGTGACCATCACGATCCACGCCAGGCTGAAGGGGATCAGCCGCTTCCAGCCGATGCCCATGAACTGGTCGTAGCGGAAGCGCGGCAGCGCACCACGGCACCAGATCAGGCAGAAGATCATGACCTGCGTCTTGAGGAAGAACCACAGCAGGCCCCACCAGCCCTGGTCGATGGACTCGATCATGTTGAAGGGGAAGGGGGCGCGGTAGCCGCCGAAGAAGAGCGTGACCGCGAGCGCCGACAGGGTGGCCATGTGGATGAACTCGGCGAGGTAGTAGGTGCCGTAGCGGAAGCCCGTGTACTCGGTGGAGTAACCACTGACCAGCTCCTGCTCGCACTCCGACAGGTCGAAGGGCGGGGTGTTGGACTCGGCCAGGATCGAGATGAAGTAGACACAGAAGCTCGGGAAGAGCACCAGCGCGTACCAGCTGGGCAGCGGGACGCTCATCCCGAAGAAGTTCAGGTGAGCCGCCTGCGCCTCGACGATCTGCGAGGTGGACATGGTGCCGGACATCAGGAAGACCGCCACCAGGGACAAGCCCATCGCGACCTCGTATGAGATCATCTGCGCGCTGGCTCGCAGGCCACCGAGCAGCGAGTAGGAGTTGTCCGAGCTCCAGCCGGCCAGCACCAGGCCGTAGACGGCCATCGAGCCGGTGGCCAGCGTGAACAGCACCGCGACGGGCAGGTCGGTGACCTGCAGGTGGGTGGTCTGGCCGAACATCCTGACCTCACCGGCGAGCGGGATGACCGCCCACGGGGTGAAGGCGCAGACGCCGGCGATGACCGGGGCCAGCTTGAAGATCAGCTTGTCCGTGCCGTTCGGGACGAAGGTCTCCTTGAAGAGGAGCTTCATGCCGTCGCCGATGGCCTGCAGCAGGCCGCCGGGCGAGTTCATGATGGGGCCCTTGCGGTTCTGCATCTTGCCCAGAACGCGGCGCATGAACCACACATTGAACAGGCACCACAGGAGCTGCAGCATGAACACGCCCAGCACCTTGATCAGCGTGATCCACCACACGTCATTCGGGTGGATCGACGATGCGTTGAGTGGCGTCATGCCACACCTCCTGCGATGTCGGAGTTGTTGGAGACGGCCGTGAGGCCGACCGGGCTGCCGACGGCCGCGCCGATCGAGCGACGGCTGGCCGAGGACGAGTTGGTGGGGATCCACACGACGCCGTCGACCATCGTCTCCTCGACGACGACCGGCAGCGCCAGGCTGCCCGTGGGTCCCTGCACGATGACGGATCCGCCCGGGACCAAACCGGCCTGGGCTGCGGTGGCCGGCGAGACGCGGGCCACGCCGGCCGGGGCGACGGCCTTGAGGTGGTCGGCTCCGTCGAGGCCGGCGGCCTCGTCGTTCATCAGGCGCCAGCTGTCCAGCAGCACACCGTCGGCGGGCTGCTGCGGCTGGGCGGGCACCAGGTTGGCGCGCTGGCCTTCCCATGCGCCGAGCTCGGCGATCTCGGCGGCGGCCTGCTTGCCGCCACGCACGCCGAGGTCACTGCCCATGGCGTCGGCCAGCGCGGCCAGCACGCGGATCTCGGTCATCGGGGCATTGTTCTGGCGGTTCACGACGTTCACGACGCGCTTGCGGTGCTCCCAGTTGGTGAAGCTGCCCGCCTGCTCCTCGACCAGGGAGACCGGGAAGACGACGTCGGCCCGCTCGCTGACCTGGGACAGGCGGTTCTCCAGGGAGACCACGAAGCCCGCGGACTCGACGGCGGCCCGTGCCGCGGCCGGATCGGCGAAGTCGGCCAGCTGCACACCCGAGACGACCAGCGCCTTGAGCTGCCCGGCCGCCGTGGCGGCGAGCATCTCGTCGGCGGACAGGCCGATCTGGCTGGGGAGCCGGTCGACGCCCCAGGCAGCCTGCAGGTCCACGCGAGCGGTGGCATCCTCCACGGGACGTCCACCCGGGAGCAGGTTCGGCAGGCAACCAGCCTCGATGGCGCCCAGGTCACCGGCTCGACGCGGGATCCAGGCCAGACGTGCGCCGGTGCTGTCGGCCAGCTCGGCGACGGCGGACAGGGTGCCGGCCGACTGCGCGGCCCGCTCCCCCACCAGGATGATCGTGTCGGCGCCCAGCTCGGTCTGCTGCGGCAGCGCCTGCACGGTGAGGGCCTCGTGGCCGGGCAGGGCGGGCACCAGACGGGCACCCATCTTGCGCGAACCATTCGACAGGTGGCTGGCGACGCTGAGCACCTCGAGCTTGTTCTTGCGGACGGCCTTGCGCAACCGCAGGAAGACGATCGGGCTCTCCTCCTCCGGCTCGAAGTTCACCAGGATGACCCGCTTGGCCTTCTCCAGTTCGGTGTAGGTCACCGATTCGGCCAGTGTGCGGCCAGCGACCCGGGCGGCCAGGAAGCTGGCCTCCTCGGCGCTGTGCGGGCGCGAGCGGAAGTCGATGTTGTTGGTGCCGAGCACCGCGCGCGCGAAGCGGCCGTAAGCATATGAGGTCTCGTCGAGCAGGCGGCCACCGGTGAGCACGCCCACCTGCTGGCCGGCGGCCTTCAGGCCAACCACCGCCGCGTCGATCGCCTCGTGCCAGCTGGCCGGGACCAGCTTGCCGTCGCGACGCACCAGCGGTGTGGTCAGGCGGTCGGTGCCGCGAGCGGACAGGAAGCCGAAGCGGCCCTTGTCACAGCTCCACTCCTCGTTGACCTCCGGGTCGAGCCCGGCCAGACGACGCTTGACCTGGTAGTGACGGTGGTCCGTGCGCAGGGCGCAACCGGCGGCGCAGTGCTCGCAGCTGGTCTCCGTGCTGACCAGGTCGAAGGGGCGGCTCTGGAAGCGGTAGTCGGAGCTGGTCAGGGCACCCACCGGGCAGATCTGGATGACATTGCCGCTGAAGTTCGACTCGAAGGGACGCTCGGCGAACTCGCCGACCTGCTGCAGCGCACCGCGCTCCACCAGGGCGATGAAGGGGTCACCGGCGATCTGCTCCGCGAACCGGGTGCACCGCGCACACAGCACACAGCGCTCACGGTCCAGCAGCACCAGCTGGGAGACGTTGACCGGCTTCGGGAAGGTCCGCTTCAGGTCGTGGAAGCGGGACTCCCCCTGGCCGTGGCTCATCGCCTGGTTCTGCAGGGGGCACTCGCCGCCCTTGTCGCAGATCGGGCAGTCCAGCGGGTGGTTGACGAGCAGGAACTCGATGTTGCCCCGCTGCGCCTTGGCGGCAACCTCATTGGTGGCCGCCGTCTCGACGCGCATGCCGGGCATCACCTCGGTGGTGCAGGCGGCCTGGGGCTTGGGCATCCCGCGGCCATTGCCCATGTCCGGGATCTCCACCAGGCACTGTCGGCAGGATCCGGCGGGCTCGAGCAGCGGGTGGTCGCAGAAGCGCGGGATCTCGATGCCGACGCTCTCGGCGGCGCGGATCAGCAGCGAACCCTTGGGCACGCTGACCTGGACGCCATCGATGGTGAGGGTGACTTCCTCGGGCTTGGGAGCGATGTCGGTGCTCATGCGTGGGCTCCTTCGGACGTGCCGTGGCTGGATGCAACGGGGAAGATGGCCGACTTCTCGTACGGGAACAGCTCCCAGGCCGGCGTGCCATTGCAGCCGGCCTCGAACTCGTCGCGGAAATGCTTGATGTAGCCGTTGAGCATCATGCAGAAGGAGTCGCCCAGCAGGCAGAAGCTGCGGCCGGCCACATTGCTGGTGATGTCGATCAGCTTGTCGACGTCGCCGGGCTCACCCTCGCCGCGCTCGATGCGCTGCATGATCTGGGTGGTCCACCACGAGCCCTCACGGCACGGGGAGCACTTGCCGCACGACTCGTGCTTGAAGAACTCCATGTAGCGCAGTGCGGCGCGCACGGCGGAGGTGGTCTCGTCGAAGATCTGGATGGCCTTGGAACCCAGCATGGTGCCCTTGGCCGCCAGCCCCTCGTAGTCCATCGTGACGTCGACGTCGGCCGGCGTCAGGATGGGTGCGGAGGCGCCGCCGGGGCAGAAGAACTTGAGTTCGTGGCCCTCGCGGATGCCGCCGGCCAGGTCGATCAGCTGGCGCATCGTGATCCCCATCGGGGCCTCGAAGCAGCCGGGATTCTTCACGTGGCCGGAGACGTTGTAGAGCGTGAAGCCCTTGCTCTTCTCCGTACCCATCGCGTTGAACCAGGCCGGGCCGTTGTTGATGATCGACGGGACGCTGGCGATGGTCTCGACATTGTTGACGATCGTCGGGCAGGCGTAGAGGCCCGCGACGGCCGGGAAGGGGGGCTTGAGGCGCGGTTGGCCGCGGGTGCCCTCCAGGGCGCTGAGCAGTGCCGTCTCCTCACCGCAGATGTAGGCACCCGCGCCGGCGTGGACGGTGATGTCCAGGTCGAAGCCGGTGCCCAGCACGTTCTTGCCCGCATAGCCGGCCGAGTAGGCCTCGCGGACGGCCTGCTGCAGGCGACGGATGGGCTGGAGCACCTCACCGCGGCAGTAGATGAAGGCGTGATTGCTGTTGAAGGCGTAGCACGCGATGATGATGCCCTCAATGAGGGTGTGCGGGCTGGCCATCATCAGCGGGATGTCCTTGCAGGTACCCGGCTCGGACTCGTCGGCGTTCACGACGAGGTAACGAGGATTCGGGTTGTCCTTGGGCAGGAAGCCCCACTTGACGCCCGTCGGGAAGCCGGCGCCTCCACGGCCCCGCAGGTTGGCGTCCTTGACGGTGGCGATCACGGCGTCGGGCTCCATGGCCATCGCCTTGCGCAGCGCCTGGTAGCCGCCCTGCGACTCGTAGACGTTGATCTTCCAGGACCGGTCCTGACCCCAGTTGGCGGTCAGGACGGGGGCGAGCAGGTCACTCACTTCTGCTCCTCCTGCTTCGGCTCGGGCGCCGGGAGGTTGGCCGGGTCGGGAGCCGACCAGCCCTTCTCCGCCGCAATGTTGAGGCCGGTCAGTGACGCGTGGCCCGCGGTGGGCCCCTCGTCGGCGCGGCCGTCGGAGAAGCCGGCGAGAACTCGCTCGGCCTCCTTCCAGCTGGTGATGGTGGCACCGCGGGTGGACTGGACGGGCTCGTCGGCGCGCAGCTTGTCGATCAGCTCGACGGCCGTGTCAGGGGTCATGTTGTCCATGAACTCCCAGTTGACCATCATCACCGGCGCGAAGTCGCAGGCCGCATTGCACTCGACGGCCTCCAGGGAGACCGAACCGTCGGGCGTGGTCTCGCCGGCCTTGATGCCCAGGTGCTTCTCACAGGCATCGAGGATGTAGTCGCCGCCCATGATGGCGCACAGGCTGGTGACGCAGACGCCGACGTGCTGCTTGCCGGCGGGACGACGCTTGTACATCGTGTAGAAGGTGGCGACGCCGTTGACCTGCGCCTCGCTGACACCGACCAGCTCGGCGGTGACCTTCACGCCGGCCGGGCTGATCCGGCCGTCGACGGACTGGACGTAGTGCAGCATCGGCATGATCGCCGAACGCGGCTGGGGGTAGCGGTCCAGGATGTAGCGCATCTCCTGGACATTCTCCTCGGTCAGGTTGGTCGACTTGTCAGTGTGGTCGACGTCGCCCGAGACCTCGAAGTGGGACTGGAACTCGTGGCCGCTCATGCGGTGGCCTCCTGGCTCGTGCTGTGGGTGGTGGTCATCAGCGGTCCACACCGCCCATGACGGGGTCGATGGATGCGATGGCCGGGACGACGTCGGAGAGCATGCCGCCCTCGGTCAGCGCCGGCAGCGCCTGCATGTGGTTGAAGCCTGGGTCACGAAGGTGCGCGCGGAAGGGCCGCGTGCCGCCATCGCTGACCAGGTGCATGCCGAGCTCGCCACAGGGATTCTCGATCGCCACGTAGACCTGTCCGGCGGGCACCTTGAAGCCCTCGGTCACGATCTTGAAGTGGTGGATCAGCGCCTCCATGGACTCGCCCATGATGTGCTTGATGTGCTCATTCGAGTTGCCCTGGCCGTCGGGGCCCAGCGCCAGCTGCGCGGGCCACTTGATGTGCGGGTCCTCCACCATCACCGGCTGGCCCATGGTGGCCTCCAGCTTGGTGATGCACTGCTTGAGGATGCGCACGGACTGGTTCATCTCCTCGAGGCGGATGCGGAAGCGTCCGTAGCAGTCGGGGGTGTCCCAGGTGACGACGTCGAAGTCGTAGTTCTCGTAGCCGCAGTAGGGCTGCGTCTTGCGCAGGTCCCACGGGTAGCCGGCCGCACGCAGCGCCGGGCCGGAGACGCCGAGCGCCATGCAGGCGGTCAGGTCCATGGTGCCGACGTCGACGGTGCGGGCGCGGAAGACCGGGTTGGTGTTGCAGAACTGGGCCAGCTCCGGCAGGTACTTCTCCATCCGCGCCACCAGGGCCCGCAGGCGGTCCAGGCCGTCGTCGGGCAGGTCCACCGAGACGCCACCGGGGCGGATGTAGGAGTTGTTCATCCGCAGGCCGGTGACGGCCTGCAGGAATTCCAGGGTGATCTCGCGCTCACGCAGGGCCACCTCGGCCACCGAGGAGGCGCCGAGCTCGAGACCTCCGGTGCCCACCGCGATCAGGTGGGAGCCGATCCGGTTGACCTCCATCGCCATCACGCGCAGGACGTCCGCGCGCTCGGGAGCCTGGATGCCCAGCAGCTTCTCCACGCCGAGGCAGTAGACGGCCTCGTTGAAGATGCTCGCCACGTAGTTGGCGCGGGTGACGTAGGCCACGCCCTGCGTCCAGGTGCGGTACTCCATGTTCTTCTCGATGCCGGTGTGCAGGAAGCCGATGCCGGGGCGCAACGAGACGACCGTCTCGCCGTCGAGCTCCAGGATCAGGCGCAGCACGCCGTGCGTCGACGGGTGGTGCGGGCCGAAGTTGATGACGATGGTCTCGTCGCCGCGCTCTGCGTGCTCGGCGACGATCTCGTCCCAGTCGGCACCCTGGGTCAGGTAGACGTGGTCGACGGGGGCCTCGCCCGGGGCCGCGTAGAGGTCAGTCACGGTTTCCTCATTGCTGTAGTGGCTCATCAGTAGCTCCTGCGCTGGTCCGGCGGCGGCACCGTCGCACCCTTGTACTCCACCGGGATGCCACCCAGCGGGTAGTCCTTGCGCTGGGGGTGGCCGGACCAGTCGTCCGGCATCAGCACGCGGGTCAGGCCCGGGTGTCCGTCGAAGATGATCCCGAACATGTCCCAGGCCTCGCGCTCGTGGAAGTCCGCCATCGGGTAGGTGGAGACCACCGAGTCGACGTGCGGGTGACCGTCCGGCAGGACGACCTCCAGGCGCAGGCGACGGTTGTGGGTGATCGAGAGCAGCTGGTAGACGACGTGCAGTTCCTCGCCGGTCTGCTGCGGGTAGTGCACGCCGGAGATGACGCTGAGCACCTCGAAGCGCAGGGCCGGGTCGTCGCGCAGCTGGCGGCAGACCTGGGCGATGGCCTCGGGCCTGACGAACAGGGTCAGCTCGTCACGGTGCACGATCACGCGGCCGGTGCCGAAGCCCGGGGTGAGCTCCTCCAGCCGGTCGGCCACCTCGTCGAACCAGCCGCCGAAGGGGCGGACGGCCACGCCGGGGGCCCCGACGGTGCGCTGCATCCCGGCATAGCCGGAGGTGTCGGGCGTGCCGCCCTTGCCCCACATGCCGGTGCTGCGGCCCACCACATAGGGGGTCGGCTGGGCGTCCTCGCGCTCCAGGCCGCCCGTGGGGGCGGTGTCCTGGGAGGCGGGCACCTTCTCGTCGATGGTCTTCTCCGCCTGGGGCTTCGCCTCGGGTGTCTTCTCGTCGTTCATCGCATGAGGCCCTTCATCTCATGGGTGGGGGTGGCCACCAGTGCGGCCGCCTCTTCCCGCTCCTGCTTGCGCTTCATGTCACCGAGCAGCGGGTAGTGCTGGATGTCCGAACGCAGCTTGAAGACGGCGTCGATCAGCTGGTCCGGGTTCGGCGGGCAACCGGGCAGGTAGTAGTCCACCGGCACGATGTGGTCCACGCCCTGGACGATGGCGTAGTTGTTGAAGATGCCGCCCGAGGAGGCGCAGGCGCCCATCGAGATGACCCACTTGGGGTTGGGCATCTGGTCGTAGAGCTGGCGCACGACGGGGGCCATCTTCTGGCTCAGGCGGCCGGAGACGATCATCAGGTCCGCCTG
The DNA here is from genome assembly GCF_003752415.1 of Luteococcus japonicus. Lineage (NCBI taxonomy): Bacteria > Bacillati > Actinomycetota > Actinomycetes > Propionibacteriales > Propionibacteriaceae > Luteococcus > Luteococcus japonicus. The sequence continues at coordinate 1,182,787 of NZ_RKHG01000001.1, forward strand.
GCGCGGCGAGGCGCGGAAGACCTCGTGCCCCCAGCGGGCGGCGTCGTGACGAGGACCGCCGTAGCTGATCATCTCGATGGCGCAGCAGGCCAGGCCCATGGTCAGGGGCCAGAAAGAGGTCTTGCGCAGCCAGCCGACCACGGCTTCGGAGGAGGCGAGCAGGACGCTGCCGTCTTCTTCGGTGCTCATGTGTTTGGTTTCCCTTCGATCAGCTGGGAGGTCAGTCCCAGTCCAGGCCGCCGCGGCGGTAGACGTAGAAGTAGGCGATGAAGACCGTCACCATGAACAGCAGCATCTCGATGACGGCGAACAGGCCGAGCTTGCCGTAGCTGACGGCCCACGGGTACAGGAAGACGATCTCGATGTCGAAGATGATGTAGAGCATCGCGATGACGTAGTACTTCACCGGAAAGCGGCCACCGCCCGCGGCCTGGGGCGTCGGGTCGATGCCGCACTCATAGGTCTCGTGCTTGGTGCGGTTTGCCTGTGTGGGGCTGAACAGCAGGTTCAGTGCCACCATCACCAGCACGAAGATGGCGCCCAAGGCTGCCAGACCGGTGATCGCAATATAGGGATTCATGCCCTTGCGCCCTTCCTGAGGAGTTCCTGCTTGATTCTTGCCGTGAAATCGCTGTTCGTCATGCCTTGGGGGCCAGACGGGTCAGCGTGTTGATGATGTGGTCGTCGAGGTCTCCCCCGCGCTGGTCGGTCAGGTTGGCGAGCAGCTTGTGCACCAACCGCATCAGACGCTTGCGGGGAAGTCCGTACTTGATGCAGACGTGCATCACGGCCGGCTTGCCGATCAGCCACGCGAAGACGTGGCCCAACCGGAAGTAGCCGCCGAAGGCCTTCTGCAGGCTGGAGGCGTATCCCTCCAGCGCTCGCTCCGCGGACTCGCTGCCGAATCCGCGGGCGTGGGCCAGCGCGATGGCATCCGCCGCGATCTCGGCGGCCTCGAGGGCGTAGTCGATGCCCTCACCGTTGAAGGGGTTCACCATGCCGCCGGCGTCGCCCACCAGGAGCAGGCCCCGGGAATAGGCGGGCTTGCGGTTGAAGCCCATCGGGAGCGCGGCACCACGGATCGGGCCCAGCTGGTTGGCCTCGGTCAGCTCCCACTCGGCCGGGGTGGCCGCGAGCCAGGTGCGCATCAGGTCCTTGTAGTCGGTCTTGCCGAAGGCCTCGGAGCTGTCCAGCATCCCCAGCCCGACGTTGACCACCGCGTTGCCCTGGGCGTCGGTGCCCATCGGGAAGATCCAGCCATAGCCGGGCAGGACATTGGACTTGCCGGGCTCGCCGTCCCACAGCTCCAGCCAGGACTCCATGAAGTCGTCGGCACCGCGGGGGCTCTTGTAGTAGGCGCGGACCGCGACGCCCATGGGCCGCTCGTCCAGCTTGTGGACGCCCATCGCGACGCCGAGCCGGGAGCTGACGCCGTCGGCGGCCACCACGACCGGGGCACGGAACTCACGGCCGTCCTTGAGACGCACGCCGACGATGCGGTCGCCCTTCTCGTCGAGGATGGGCTCGCTGACATTCGCGCCCTCGACCAGTTCGACGCCCAGGCTCGCGGCATGGCGGGCCAGCTTCTCATCGAGCTCCATCCGGGCGCAGGTCAACCCGAAGTCCGGGAAGTCCGCCAGGTCCGGCCATGGCATGAACAGGTCCTTGCCATTGGCAGCGGTCAGCTCCCCGCCGTAGATCTTGAGACCCTCGTTGCGGTGGAAGCCATTGGCCTCGCTGATGTCCATGCCCAGCTTGACCAGGGCACGCACCGCCCGCGGGGTCAGGCCGTCGCCGCAGATCTTGTCCCGCGGGAAGGTGGCCTTCTCCAGCAGCACGACATCAAGGCCGCGTCGGGCCAGGTGGGCCGCGGTGGCCGACCCTCCGGGACCAGCACCAACCACGACGACATCAGCTCGGCGCTCGACAGCACCGCTTTCGACGTCGTCGGATGGCCTGGAGGACGCAGTCTGCGGCATCTATTCTCCTGACCTGCACACGAACCCGGGCTGGCGGCCGAGTGGCGCACCACGACGGACCTCGGGGTCCTTATGGGCTGAGTCTAGGGGCTTTCAAGAGATGCGCCCAACGCACCCCCACCAATCTCCAATCCCCATGCGGACTAGGGGAAATGCGCCGACATTACGCAACCTGTTTGTTGCGCAAATAGCCACTCGGCTGGAGGTGAGCCATTCAGGCGGTCAACGGATACCATGCTGCGGTGATTGTGAACCCCGGCTCCGAACGTCTGCGCGCCCGGACTGTGTCCATTCCGGACCCTGGGAACCTCGAGCGATTCCTGGCTCCCGGACGGGCAAGCGCCTTCCTTCGACGGGGTGACGGGATCGTCGGCATCGGCGAGGTGGCCCGCTTCAGCACCGACTCGCTGGACGCGGCAGACGTCTGGTGGAACCAGTTCGTCGCCGACCTCGAGAACGAGACCGAACTGCCGGGCGTCTCCGGCACTGGCCCCCTGGCCTTCGGCACCTTCTGCTTCGACGCGGACCACTCCGAGCAGCAGTCGGTGCTGGTGGTGCCCGAGGTGATCGTCGGACGGCGCCGGGGCCAGGCCTGGATGACCAGGATCAGCCAAGGCGACGCGAACGACCGGATGCCCGCCCTGCAGGCCCCGCCCGTGGGCCCGGGCAGGGTCGAGTTGCAGGACAGCACCCTGAGCGCACAGGAATGGGAACAGGTCGTTGCCCAGGCCGTCGAGATGATCCGCCGGGGCGAGGTGGACAAGGTGGTGCTGGCCCGCGACGTGCGAGCCCGGGCCGAGCAGCCGATCGACCCACGCTGGCTGGTGAACCAGCTGGTGAACCGCTACCGGGACTGCTGGACCTATCTGGTGGACCGCACCGTCGGTGCCTCCCCCGAGATGCTGGTGCGCACCGAGGGCGGACTGGCCACCTCTCGTGTGCTCGCCGGCACCATCCGTCGCCCCTACGCGGCCGACACCTCGGAGCTGGCGACCATCCTGAACGGCTCGATGAAGGACCTGCGCGAGCACGAGTACGCGGTGGAGAGTGTGGCCCGCGGCCTTGAGGACTGGTGCACCGGGATGAATGTCCCCGACGCCCCCTATGTCCTGGAACTGCCCAATGTGCTGCATTTGGCCACGGACATCACCGGTGTCCTGCGGCCCGGCGCGTCGTCCCTGGCGCTGGCAGCCACCCTGCACCCGTCCGCAGCCGTCTGCGGCACGCCGACGCCGGTGGCACGCGAGCTCATCGCCGCGCTGGAGGGCATGGACCGCGGCCACTATGCCGGGCCGGTCGGCTGGATCGACTCCTCCGGCGACGGCGAATGGGCCATCGCCCTGCGCGGCGGGCAGCTGTCCGCCGTCGACGAGCACGAGATGCAGCTCTTCGCCGGCTGCGGCATCGTGCGGGACTCCGTGCCCGCCGACGAGGTGGCCGAGACCCTCGCGAAGTTCGCCCCGATGAGGCAGGCCCTCACCGGGGAGTGAGGGCGCCGCTCAGCGCTTGCGCTTGACCACCTTCTTCGGCTGGTTGCGCTGCTGGGCCTTGGGGGCTGCGCTGGATCCCGACGACTTCTTCGGGGTCACCACCTGCTTGGCCGGCGCCTTCTCGCCCTTGCGCTCGGTGCGGGCCTGCTCCAGCTGACGCTTCTGCTCCTCCTGCTGCTCCAGGATGGCCTGCTGGTCGATGCCGCCCATCCGCAGGATGCTGAAGGCGATCGCCGCCAGGACCAGGGAGATCCAGGGGCTCAGGTTCAGCACCACCGGCAAGGTGATCAGGGCCACCATGTCGAAGCCGCGCACCAGGTTCAGCGCCAGGCCCGGAGGCAACGCACCGGCACTGGTGGACACCATCGGAGCACCGTAGTCCGCCGGCTTGGCGGATACCCAGCGCACCGCGGCCACCAGCCCCGCCACGGCACAGACCACCGCCACCAGGAAGCTGCGCACCGGGTCGTGCCGGGCCTCCACACCGATCCCGATGAAGGCAGGCGTGACGGCCAGGCACCACAAGGCGGTCAGCACGGCGGGCACGATGGTGGCCGCCGTGCGGATCTCCGAGGTGCTCCATGGCAGGCTGCGGGCCAGCCCCTTGGTGCGGGAGAGCACACGCAGCGTCCCGAAGAAGGGGATCAGCGCGGCCATCAGGACCAGCGCCGAGATGGCGGCATTCAGCGAGCCGAGACCCAGGGCCTGCACCGCATAGGGAACCACGACGCTGACGGCCAACAGGGCCAGCGGCTTCGGGAAACGCACCAGCCGCTGGACGTCACGCCAGACCAGGGCCTGGATGCCCGTGCCACGGCCCCGGGTGGGGCGCACATGGCCGCGCTGCTGGGCCTCCCGCTCCACCAGGATGTCGCGCATCAGCCCGAAGTCCAGGGCGAACATGGCACCCTGCATACCGCTGGCCAGGGAACCACCGCTCAGCAGGCGGGCGCGCCGGATCTGCCCCAACCGGGCCCGCGCCAGCAGGCCGGCCCCGATGATCAGGACCAGACCCAGACCCGCGACGAGGGCCGCGAGCTGCACGGTTCGTGACTGGGCGATGTGGAGTGAGGCGTACCCGGTGGCCGTCGCGACGACGGCCAGCAGGGTGGCGACCGCGGCAAGGGAGACCAGCAGGTGCAGGAGGCGCACGGCCCAGGTGCGTTCGGCCCCCTGTTCCGCCGCGGCCAGCGCCACGAGGCCACCGGAACCCAGGCCGGCGGCGGCAGCCCAGGCCAGCACGGCGCTACCGGGCGAACCGGTGAGCGCGGCAACCAGCGCGCCCATGGCGGCGCCGCCCACCACTGCCAACACGATCGCCAGCACCAGCCGCTTGGCGAGCAGCCGAGCACGGTGTACCGGGGCGTCCATCAACCAGAATCCCTCGGCCGCGGAGGCGAGGACCGGTCCGAACATCCGGCTGGCGGTCAGTGCGAGGGCCAGGCAGCCGAAGAGCGCCGCCCAGGGCAGCAGGCCACGGCCGGACAGGCAGGCCTCGGTGCCGCACGTGCTGGCAACCTTCTGGGCGCTGATGATGACGTTGACCACCATGGCGGCGATCATCACGACGGCGAAGACGGCGATGTAGGCGTCGGAGAGCGCCTGGCGGACATTGCGGGTGGCACGGCCCTGGCGCCAGTCCTTCATCAGCAGCAGGAGCTGGCGTTCGTCGGCCTCGCCCTGGACGGGCAGCGGAGCGGCGAACTCGTCGGTGGTGCTGCTCATCCGCGCGGACCGCCCAGCTCGACGCTGCGGGCCCGCACGGCCTCGACCAGGGAGGGTTCGTGGGAGGCCATCACGATGGCAAGGCCCTGGTCCAGGTCTGCGCGAAGGCGACGCCCCAGCCACGCGATGCCCTCGACGTCGAGGCGCTGCTCCGGCTCGTCGAGCACCAGCAGCTTGCGGGGACGCACGAAGGCGGTGGCCAGGGCCAGGCGGCGGCGCTGACCGGAGCTCAGGGTGCCGGGCAACTGACCGGACTGCGGCACCAGCTGCACCTCCTCCAGCACCTCGTCGACCAGTGCGTCGGGATCGTCCATCCCATGGGCACGGGCCAGCAGGTCGAGGTGCTCCACGACCGACAGGTCCGGGAAGAAGTCGAGGTCATCGATGACGGTGGCCACATTGCGCCGCACGTCGGGGTTGGTCTCCCGCATCGGCATGCCGCAGACCTCCACGGTTCCCTCCGTGGGGCGATCGGCGCCGATGATGCAGCGCAGCACGGTGGACTTGCCCGCACCATTGCGACCCGTGAGGGCCACCGCCTCGCCTTCACCGACCTCGAGGTTGAACTTGTCGACGATCACGTGGTCGCCATAGGACTTGGTGAGGTCACTCACCTTGAGGACGGTCTTGCGTTTGGCCATGGTTCCCATTCTGCGCCATTGGCGACGTGTGGAAAACTGTGGGACGTGTTCGAGACCCGTGCCACCCTTACCAAGCGACGTGCCGACGTCGCCCAGATGTTCGACGGCGTAGCCCAGCGCTACGACCTGATGAACGACGTGATGACCTTCGGGCTGCAGCGCCAGTGGCGCCGTGACACCGTCGAGGCGGTCGATCCCAAGCCGGGTGACCTCATCCTGGACCTGGCCGGCGGCACCGGGACGTCCGCGGCAACCTTCGCCGAGAAGGGCGCCGAGGTCTTCCCCACCGACCTGAGCCTGGGGATGCTGCGGGTGGGCCGGGAACGCCAGCCGGGCCTGCAATTCGTCGCCGGTGACGCCCTGCAACTGCCCTACGCCGACAACACCTTCGACACGGTGACGATCAGCTACGGCCTGCGCAATGTCGAGGACACCCTTGCCGCCCTCCAGGAAATGCTTCGTGTCACGAAGGCGGGGGGTCAAGTGGTGATCTGTGAGATGAGTCACCCCACCAACAAGGCCTTCGAGTTCGTCTACGACCGTTGGTTGCCGCGAGTGATCCCCGCCCTGAGCCGGATCTCCAGCAACCCGGCGGCCTACGAGTACCTCTTCGAGTCCGTCCTCACCTGGAAGCACCAGGAGGAGCTGGCCGACCTGATGGCGCAGGCCGGATGGCAGGCCGTCGGATGGCGCAACCTGAGCCAGGGCATCATTGCGCTGCACCGTGGCTGGAAGGCCTGAGCCAACCGCAATGGCCATCATCCTGGATCCCTATGCGGCTCGGTCCTGCCCGGTCAAGACCCAGAACCGATACGACCCGACGCTGCAGACCCCCCAGAGCCAGCCCGATGAGGCCCTCCAGGAACTCTTCGCCGGAGGCAAGGCCTTCGAGGACGAGGCGCTGGCCGGCCTCGCCGGCACCAGCGACGTGCTGGACCTGCGCGAGCAGACCGATCGCGAGGTGGCCGAGCGCTGGACCCTCGACGCCCTCGCCGCCGGACGCGCCGTCGTGATCGGTCCCCAGTTGCCCATCGACGTCGCCGGCCACCGCAAGGGCCAGCCCGATGCGCTGGTCCGCGGCCAGGACCAGGCCGACGGGCGCCCCGGGTACCGCCCGGTGGAGGCCAAGCGGCACCGGGTGCTGGAGATGACCAGCGCCGAATGGCTCTGCCAGTTCAGCCGACTGGATGCTCCCACCGTGGACTTCGCCCACAGCGGCCTGACCTTGCGCGGCTCCCGCGAGGGTGACCTGCTGCAGATGGCGCACTACTGGCGACTGCTGGAGGCCTCGCGCTGGGCCACTGGAGGGGCCCCCACTGCCGGGGTCATCGGTACGGACCAACCCTTCGGTGGGCACCAGGTGGTGATCAGCTGGGTGGACCTGTCCCGCAAGTTCCTGCGCACCTTCTCCCGCACCTCCTCGACGGGCTGGAAGCTGCGCAGTGCTCTGGAGCGCTATGACCATGAGTTCGGCTTCCGGGTGAAGGTGGCGCAGGTGGCCAGCCGTCGATGCGGCGGCGAGGACGACCCGCGCGGCATGGTGGCACCGATCGTGATCCGCGAGTGCGACCACTGCACCTGGTGGGAGGCCTGCAAGCCACAGCTGCTGGATGACGACCTGAGCCTTCGGATCAGCAAGTCCCCGCTGGACGTACGCGAGATCAGCGTCTTGCGCAGCCGGGGCATCAACACGCTGGCGGACCTGGCGCACACCGATGTCGACGAGCTGCTGCCGGACTACCTGCCCGAGGTGGCCCACCGGCAAGGTGCCGAGTCCCGGCTGCGGCTGGCGGCACGCCGCGCCTCCCTCATGCTGGCGGGGGTTGAGCTGGAGCGGCTGACCACCGAGCCCATCGACCTGCCCGAGGTCAGCCTGGAGATCGACTTCGACATCGAGACCTCCGCCGGGGACAGGGTCTACCTGTGGGGCTTCCTGGTCGACGACCGCAGCACCGAGTCATCACCCTTCTACAAGGCCTTCAGCCGCTTCGAGAAATTGGACAACCATTCCGAGGCCGAACTGGCCGCAGAGGCGATCCACTGGCTGGACCGGGTGCTGGCGGAACGCCCCGACTGCTTGGTCTACCACTACTCGGACTACGAGGTGGTGCACCTGATGCGGCTGTCCAAGCGAACCGGGGACCCCGAACTGGTGGCCGCGGCGAACCGGGTCCGGGAACACTTCGTGGACATGTTCACCCTGATGAAGGGCCAGTTCTTCGGCACCAACGGGCTGGGCCTGAAGGTCGTCGCCCGCAGCGGGCCCGGCTTCGAGTGGCGCGACGAGGACCCGGGCGGTCTGAACTCCCAGAAGTGGTTCCGCGACGCGGTCAGCGGCCCCGACGAGCTGACCCGTACCGAGGCCACCACCCGGGTGCTGGAGTACAACGAGGACGACGTGCGCGCCACGCACCAGCTGCGGGCCTGGCTGCGCGGGCTCGACGACTGAGGCCAGCTCACAACGCGGCGAGGCGCTGCGCCCAGGCCCGGCGGCCGTCACGGCTGACCGGGACGACGACAAGCTCGGGGCCGCGCACCGGGACCCGGATCCGTTGGCCCAGTTCCTCCAGGTCCGTGACGGTGGCCACCTTCCAGCCGTGCGCCGCGGCCAACGCAGCAAGATCAACATCATGCGGGGTCGCGAAGACCCTCTCGAAGCCCGCCTCGTGGGCCGGCCCGCCCTGTTCCAGGGTGTGGAAGATGCTGCCGCCCCGATCATCGGGAACCACCAGCCGCACGAGCGGCCTGTCCTCGAGCCGGCCCAGCCACAGGCCGCCGGCATCGTGCAGGAAGGTGAGGTCCCCCAACAGGCAGGTGGTGGGCTCCCCCAGCGCCAGCGCGATACCGGCCGCGGTGGAGACCACCCCGTCGATGCCGGCCAGGCCACGGTTGGCGTAGACCCGGGTGCCCGGCACCTGCCCGGAGAAGAGGGCATCGGGGACGGGCGCCAGGTCCGCGTCACGGATCGGGTTGGAGGAGCCCAGCACCAGCACCTGCCCAGCAGTGCGCTCGACGACGAGCGTGGCGACCTGTTGGGGTGTGACCACCGGGTCCTCCCCGACGGCAGGACGGGCGGCCAGTTCAATGCGAGTCTGCATGTCCAGGTCCGCCGTCAGCCAGTGGTTGAGCCAGTGGTCATCCTGACAGGGAGCAAGATCAACATCGTCGACGACCCGACCGGCGGTGAAGCCGGGGTCCGACCATCCGGCCCCGTCGGCGACCATGATCACCTCGACGTCATCGCGGCGAAGGAGTCTGGTGACGGGACGCGACAGCGTCGGATGTCCGAAGACGAGGACGCGCTGGATGCGGCCTCCAAGATCATCCTTGCCCAGCAGCAGCCGATAGGTGCTGATCGCCCGCCCGACCCGGGCATTGCTGGACGGTTCGGCGAGCAGCGGCACCTGGCCGTGTTCCGCGACGGCGGCGGCGAGCCTGCCCACCTCGGGGCGGGCATCACCCGCCAGGACGACGGTGCGCAGATCACCATCCAGGCTCAGCGTCGGCCCAGCCCCGGAGGGCTCGAGGTGCCACGGCCCGGGCGCGTCGAGCACCTCGTCGGTGGGCATCAGGGGCTCGTCGAAGTGCAGGTTGACCTGCACAGGTCCCGGCATCCGGGTCCGCTCCCCCACGGCCCGGGCGAGGGCCATCCGCAGCTGGAAGCGCCAGGCCGCCGGCTGCGCGTCGCTGGTCAGCTGCACCTGGTGGCGCACCTGCCCGGCGAACAGGCCGAACTGGTTCCCGGTCTGGTTGGCGCCCGAGTTGATCATGGTCAACGGGCGGTCTGCGGACAGCACCACCAACGGGATGCCAGCCTGGTTGGCCTCCATCACCGCCGGGGCCAGGTTGGCGACGGCGGTGCCGGAGGTGGTGACCACGGCCACCGGTTCCTGCATGGCCTTGGCCATCCCCAGCGCGAGGAAGCCCGCCGACCGCTCATCGATGCGCACGTGCAGGGACAGTACCGGGTCCGCTTCCTGTGCCGCGGCGTGCAGGGCCAGGGAGAGCGGTGCATTGCGGGAGCCGGGGGCCAGCACCACATGCCGCACCCCCGCCTGGCGCAACTGTTCGACGACGCACTGTGCCAGCAGCCAGGAGCTCATCGAGTGGCCTCGGCCATCCGCAATGCCCACGCCTCGACCCGGTCCGTGGGGGCACTGCACGCGGCCATCCGCACGGGATCGACGGCGACATCGGGCACGGGCAGGTGCCCGTCGACGGCCACCAGGGAATCCGTCACCACGTCGTCCTGGAAGAGGCGCAGGGTGTTCAGCCCGCAAGCGTGGGGAAGCTCGGGCAGGGCCGCGGCCAGCGCGAGGCCCATCCGGATGCCGATGCTGGTCTCCAGTGCGGAGCTGACCACCACGGGCATGCCGAGGTCCTCGGCGAGTTGCAGGCAGCGACGGACACCGCCCAGCGGCTGCACCTTGAGCACGGCGACGTCGGCGGCCTCCAGGCGCTTGACGCGCTCCGGGTCGCCGCTGCGCCGGATGGACTCGTCGGCGGCAATCGGGACATCGATCCCCCGGCGGGCAAGGTCGCGTCGCAGGCGGGCCAGGTCCTCGGTGTCCATCACGGGCTGCTCGGCGTATTCAAGATCGAATCGTCCCAGCTGGCGCAGGTTGTCGGCCGCCTCGTCCAGCGGCCAGCCGCCGTTCGCGTCGATCCGGACCCTGCCGTCGGGACCGAGCGCGTCACGCACGGCCTCGACGCGCGCCAGGTCGTCAGCCAGAGCCTGGTCCTTCTCGGCAACCTTCACCTTGGCCGTGCTGCAGCCGGATTCGACGACGATCCGGTGTGCCTGCTGGGGCCCCACTGCGGGCACGGTGCAGTTCACCGGGATGCGGTCGCGCACAGGGGCGGGGAAACCCAGGTCTGCCGCCTCGCGGGCGGCCTGCAGCCACGGCACGATCTCTTCGCCGGCGTAGTCCAGGAAGGGACTGAACTCGCCCCAGCCCGCGTCGCCGGAGAAGACGACGCCCTCCCGCACCGTGATGCCGCGAAAGCGGGTGCGCAAACCGATCTGGAAGACGTGCGTGGCCATGCCCACGACCTTAGCGGCCCGGCCCCGGGGCAGGGTCAGCGCTGCCGTGCCGCGCTCAGGCTTGCTCGTGAGGACGGCCGGTGGGAGGTGAAGTGCGCTCCCCTGACTTCCTCGGGAATCCAGAGACCCGCGAACTGGCCGCTGGTGGCACGAATGTACTGACGCCCTCCGAGATTGGCCCTGGCGTCGGCCAGGAAGGCGCTGTCGCGCGTCATGCGGGCGCGGCGCCTCTCCTTGCGAACGCCTGCCTCGTTGATCTCGTAGCCCACCAGGAGTGCTCCCTTTCCGATCACCGCCCTGCGGTCCCACCGGTAGTCGAAGCGGTCCGTGGCGTATCCGGTGCGGTACGCGTCCGGGCTCTCCTCGATGTGCCAACCGGAACGCGGACCCGAACTCATCAGGGACCACACGACCCCATTGGCACCCGTGAGAGTGTCCCGTGCCGAGGAGCTGACCTCCAGCGTCGATGTCGGCTTCCAGACGGCGGTGCTGCTTCCCTTCCTGAGCCGGTGGGGCCGGCCGCCGGTGACGCGCAGGGTGCCGGCCTCCCGCCCGGGGCAGGCGTCCCGGACCATCCGGTCGGTGACCTTGGCGAAGTCGTCGTACTGGGTCATGTTGTAGAGCCTGTTGTACAGCTTCGCGTGCACCGCATGGTAGACGTTCGACTGGTGGGTCTCATCCTTGTAGTAGTAGGACAGCCCCGCCGGCTTGCGGCACAGGTCAGCGTTGAACAGGGACGTGTAGATCGCTCCCCTCACCAGCTCGTACGCGCGTTGGTCCTGGGCGAATTCGGCGTAGCGCAGCAGGTCCCCCACGGCATAGATCTGTCCGTTGTGCACATGGCTCGCGTGTCCATCGGCAAAGGGATACTCCTCGAGCCACAGCATGCCGTACCGGTCCACGTCTACAATCCAGGGACGGCCCTTGGTTCGAGGCTGGAAGAAGGCATTGAGCAGCAGCTCACGGGCCTTCAGATACTTCCGGTCCCCGGTCAGCCGGTAGAGGCGCTCCGCCCCGAGCGGGAACTGGGACTGGCCGAAGGAGCTGTACCACGGGTCCGGCAACTTGCCGTGGGAGACCTCCCACGGGAACTCGTACTTGACGAAGGCCGAGCCACGATCCTTCGCTGCCCGGGACATCATGATGTCCATCACCTGGGCGGCGCGCGTGAGGTTGCCCCTGTTCCCGGTGTTCTCGAAGCTGGAGATGTGGTTGTTGATGTACCACCCGAGACGGCTTGGGTGCGCCCCCCAGTTGCCTCGCAACAGGCTGAGTGGCAGTCCCTCTGCATCATTCTTGAACCCGACATTCCAGTCGGGGGCCTGGGTGGTGGTGCGTCCCGGATCGGGGACGGGCCACCATGGGTCCGCGTGGAGCAACTTGGGCGTGACGAGACGCCGAAATGGAGGCAAGGAGGCCTCGGCCGTGGACGTGTCCAGACCGGTCAGGAATGCCGCACCAGTGGCCGCGGCACCCGCGGTGAGCAGGCCACGACGAGACAGCGCTGTCTTCATGACTCTCCCAGAGGGATGGTGACTGTGGACCACAACTTACCACCGGCGGCGGTCAGACGATGCCGATTCAGCGCAGCAAGCACCCGAGGAAGAGGCCGAGGGAGCAGGCGAGCTCGGCGAAGCCCGTCTGCTTGAGCACCGCGATCAGGGCCTTGCCCGTGGCACCGGACAGCACCGTGCGGGTGGCGGGCACCAGGAAGACGAGCATCAGCAGGCTGAGCAGCGCCCACCAGGTGGTGAGCACGGCCACGGCGACGCAACAGGCGACGTTCAGCACGCTCAACAGGGCGAAGAAGCGCCGGGTGCCGGCATCGCCCAGCCGGGTGGCCAGGGTGCGCTTGCCCACCTCTCGGTCCCCCACGATGTCCCTCAGGTTGTTTGCGACGAGAATCTGGCAGGCCAGGATGCCGATGGCGACGCTCGCCGCCAGCGTCGCCCAGGTCATGCGGCCGAGCTGCACATAGGTGGTGCCACACACCGCCACCAGACCGAAGAAGACGAAGACGAAGACCTCCCCCAGCCCGGCATAGCCATAGGGGTGCTCCCCACCGGTGTAGAACCAGGCCGCGAGGATGCAGGCGGCACCGACCAGAACCAGCCACCAGTGGCCGGTAAACGCGACCAGCACCAGCCCGGCCAAGGCCCCCAGAGCGAAGCAGCCGAAGGCTGCGGCCTTCACGGCCGCCGGGGTGGCGGCTCCGGAACCGACCAGCCGCATCGGCCCGACGCGGTCCTCGTCGGTGCCGCGGATGCCGTCGGAGTAGTCATTGGCGAAGTTGACGCCGATCTGCAGGGCCAGTGCGACGAGGAAGGCCAGCAGGGCGTATCCCAGCCGGAAGCCGCCCTCGTACCAGGCCGTCGCGGAACCGGCCAGCACCGGCGCCAGCGCCGCCGGAAGGGTACGCGGACGGGCACCCTCGATCCATTCACCAACAGTTGCCACGAGGCTCAGTCCTTCTGTTCCAGCAGCGCACCCAGCAGCGCCTGACGGTCAATCTTTCCACTACTGGTGCGGGGCACCACATCACACCTTGTCAACGCCTTGGGCAGGGCGGTCTTCCCCAGGCTTCCAGCCAGCTGCGTACGCCACCAGGCAAGGTCCTGCTCGGCGGTGGAAAGCAGGACCACCTTCTGCCCCCATTCCTCATCGGGCACCGCGACGACGGCGCTGGTGCCGGGAGCGAGGGCGTCGACGGCGCGCTGCACGTCGGCGAGGTCCACATTGACACCGCCGCTGATCACCACGTCGTCCATCCGCCCCAGCACGCGTAGCCGGCCGTCGATCCACTGGCCCCGGTCATGGGTGCGAACGGTCCTCCCGGACAGGGTGGCGGCCGTCAGCTCGGGGGCCAGCCGGTAGCCGCTGAAGGCCATGTCGCCATGGAGGTCGATCCGGCCGTCGTCGAGCTCCACCGTGACGCCGGGCAGCGGCTCGCCGTCCCAGACGCAGCCGCCGCAGGTCTCGCTCATCCCGTAGGTGGTCACCAGATTGAGGCCCTCGTCGCGGGCCGAACGCAGCAGGTCCGCATCCACGGCCGCGCCGCCCAGCAGGATCGCGTCGTACCGGGCCAGGGAGCGCAGCACCTCGGGGCGCTCCATCGCGCGGAAGAGCTGGGTGGGGACGATGGAGATGGCATTCGCGCCCGGGGCCGGGTCCAGGTCCGACAGGTCACTGGACGCGAAACGCACCTGACGGCCCGCGATGTGCGCACGCACCAGCACCATCAGGCCCGCGACGTAGCCGGTGGGCAGCACGCAGGTCCAGCTCATCGGGCCCAGACGCTGCTGGGAGGACTCGGCGGCCGCGAGCAGCGCCCGCCGGGAGAGCACGACGCCCTTGGGCACGCCTGTGGAACCGCTCGTTGACACCACCACCGCCGCGTCCGGCTCGGTCACCGGGAGCTCCGGCCGCAGCATCGTCAGGGTTCGCTCGGGATGCTCCCCCACGGGGGCGAGCACACGGCGCCCGGCGAGCGCATCGGGCAGCAGTCCGGGAACCTCGTCGGCTGTGCAGGTGGTCAACTTCACGCCCCGACGTTAGCGCTGACTGGTCGGTTAGTGTGGCGACGTGAGCCAGACCTTCTCCTCCCTCGCCAATCCGAACTACCGCACATGGTTCCTGGGAGGCCTGGTGAGCAATGTCGGCGGGTGGATGGCGCGCACGGCCCAGGCATGGCTGGTGCTGGTGGTGCTGACCGACGGCAATGCCCAGGCCCTGGGTTACCAGACGGCGCTGATCTTCCTGCCGGGCCTGCTGCTCAGCCCCGTGGCCGGCACGGTGGCGGACCGCTTCAACAAGCGTCACATCCTGCTCGCGAGCAGCACCCTGGGAATGCTCAGTGCCCTGGTGCTGTCGACGCTGACCATCACCGGGCACGTCCGGCTCTGGCATGTCTTCACCCTGTCCCTCGTCGACGGGCTGGCGATGGCCTTCGACAATCCCGCCCGTCAGGCCTTCGTCAGCGAGGTGGTGCCCTTCGAACACCTGCCGAATGCGATCAGCCTGAACTCGGCCAGCTTCAACGCGGCCCGTCTGCTGGGCCCCGGCATCGGCGGCGCGTTGATCGCCTGGGTTGGCACCGGCTGGGTGATCGCCGCCAATGTGGTGGCCTTCGCCGCCATGATCACCGCCCTGCTCAGCATGGACGCCGCGCTGTTGCACCCCGCGAAACCCACATCCGGCAAGGGTGGCGGATTCGTGGCAGGGCTCAAGTACGTGCGTCGCCGCCCGGACCTGATGGCCCTGCTCACGGTGGGCCTCGCCGTGGGCGGACTGGGCTTCAACTACAACATCTCCAATGCCGTGATGGCCACCGAGGCCTTCCACCGTGGCGCCGGGGACTACGGCATCATCGGCTCCTTCATGGGCATCGGTGCCCTGGTGGCAGCCCTGTGGAGCGCCCGACGCGGCAGCCCCCGGTTGCGGCACGTGCTGATGGGCATGGTGGGCTACTGCGTCTTCAACCTTGCCAGCGCGCTGAGCGGGAACTTCTGGCTCTTCGTCCTGCTGCAGATCCCGGTCGGCTTCTTCACCATCACCGCCCTGGTCACCGGCAACTCCCTGCTGCAGACGGCCACCACGCCCCAGATGCGCGGCCGGGTGATGGCGCTGTGGGGCCTGACCATCATGGGCATGGCTCCGATGATCTCGCCCCTGGTTGGCTGGATCGGTGACCGCTTCGGGCCCCGGTCCACCATTCTGTTCGGCGTCATCGCCGTCAGCATCATGTTCGCCCTGTTGACCGCGACGATCATGCGCCATGACCGGATCCGGGTGCGACTGGACTGGCACAAGCGAGCGCCGTGGATGCGGATCGAGCGCCTGATCAGCCAGGACGTGAGCGAGGTCCGTCGCTGAGTTCACCGGCTGGTCACCCGTGCCGCGTAGCGTGCCCTGCATGATCACCGTCGTGGCCCACCGGGGCGACTCCGAATCTGCCAGGGAGAACACCGCGGAGGCCTTCGCAGCCGCCGTGGAGGCCGGTGCGGACGTGGTGGAACTGGACATCCGGACCACCGGCGACGGGACCAGCGTGGTGCTGCACGATGCCACCCTGCTGCGACTGTGGGGCGTCGCGAACCGAGCGGACGAGATGGTCATCGGCCGGGGCATCCCGGTCCCCACCCTGGCGGAGACCCTGACACAGTTCGCCGAGCTCAACCGGAAGCGCCGTCACCCCGTCACGATGCTGATCGACACGGTCAGCATCCACGACGTGCGGGGGGCCCTCCAGGTGGTGCAGCGCTTCCAGCAGGGCCCCGATGCCGAGCTGGTGCCGATCAGCTGGTGCGGGGACACCGACGCGTTGCTGCTGGTGCGCGAGCAGTTGCCACAGGCCGATCTGGCCTACAACCACGATGGTGGGGAGTTGGACCTGGCGATGGTGCACCGGCTGCAGCCGTCGGCCATCAACGTCGAGTGGGTGCACCTGACCGAGCCGCTGGTGGACCAGGTGCACCGGATGGGCCTGGAGCTGGCCTGCTGGACGATCAACGACGCCGAGGCGATGAGCCTGGCGATCGACTTGGGGGTGGACCGGATCACCACCGACCGGCCCCGCCTGCTCCGACGCCTGCTCACGGGAGGCACCAGCCCGCTGGCGCTGGCCGGGCTGGAGACCCACGGCTTCGCCACGCAGGCAGGCATCTCGCTCGAGGCGGCGCGCTGGATCCGGGTGGCTCGCGACCTGGCGCAGTGGACCAATGCCTTCACCCGCACCGCCCCACTGGGCAACATCGGCAGCAAGGCGCACGCGGCGGACCTGGTCACCGAGGTGGACCTGGCCGTGGAAGGCCATGTGCGCGAGGTGATCGCTGAGGCCTTCGGCGGGGAGCACCTGGTGGTCGGCGAGGAGATGGGCGGAAGCACGCAGGACGGGCGGCCCACCTGGTACCTCGATCCCGTCGACGGCACCACCAACCTGGCCAATGGTCTGCCGTGGACGTCGATGAGCCTCGCGCTGGCCATCGAGGGCGAACCGGTGGTGGGCAGCGTCGCCCAGCCGGCCATGGGCCACGTCTTCCTGGCCGCCCGGGGCCTGGGCGCCACCCTCGACGGGGAGCCGCTGGAGCTGTCCCCGGTGCAGGCCCTGGCCGGGCGCACCCTGCTCACCGAACTGGACGCGCACCGCCGGTGGCCCGGCATGGACGGTTTCCTCGACGCCCTGGCCGCCGAGCACTGCACGGCCCGCATCATGGGCTCCGGAACGCTGACCCTGACCGGCATCGCCGCTGGCTGGGGCGCCGCGGGGGTGGTGCATCGTTTCAACCCGATCGACCACCTGGCCGGTGTCCTGATTGCCCACGAGGCGGGTGCCGAGGTGGTCGACTTGCAGGGGCAACCGACCCTCTTCCCCGCCACCGGCGGCGTGGTGGTGGCAGCCCCCGGCGCCGCACGAATGGTCGTGGATCTCCTGGAGCCCGCACGACTTACCAGCTGAGGGGACTCCCCGGGGGCCCCCGGACGGTGCTTTGATGAGGGGCATGAAGAAGCTCATCAACTCGGTGGACAATGTGGTCTCCGAAGCCCTGCTGGGCATGGAGGCTGCGCACCCCGACAGGTTGCGGATCGACCACGCCAACCGCGTCGTGCTGCGCAAGGACGGACCGGTGTCCGGCAAGGTGGGTCTGGTCTCCGGTGGTGGCTCCGGCCATGAGCCGATGCACGGTGGTTTCGTCGGGATGGGCATGCTGGACGCGGCCTGTGCCGGTGAGGTCTTCACCTCCCCTGTCCCGGACCAGATCATGGCCGCCACGCACGCCGTCGATGGCGGTGCCGGGGTGCTGCACATCGTGAAGAACTACACGGGTGACGTGATGAACTTCGAGATGGCCGCGGAGATGGCGGCCGCCGAACGGGGCATCCGGGTGGAGGCCGTCGTGGTGGACGACGACGTCGCCGTCACCGACTCCCTCTACACCGCGGGGCGTCGCGGGGTGGGCACCACGGTGCTGCTGGAAAAGATCGTCGGGGCCGCGGCCGAGGCCGGCCGGGACCTGGACGCACTCACCGAAATCGCCACCCGGGTCAACGGCCAGGGTCGCTCGATGGGTCTGGCCCTGACCAGCTGCACCGTGCCCGCCGCCGGCAAGCCCACCTTCGAGCTGGCCGACGACGAGATGGAGCTCGGCATCGGCATCCACGGCGAGCCCGGCCGCGAACGGCTTCCGATGGCCAGCGCCGCCCAGGCGGCCCAGATGCTGGTCGAACCGGTGCTGGCGGATCTGGACTTCACCGGTTCCCCGGTGATCTGCTTCGTCAACGGCATGGGTGGCACTCCGCTGCTGGAGCAGTACCTGATGTACGGCGAGATTGCCAAGGTCCTGCAGGCCAAGGGCGTGACGGTGGCGCGCAGCCTGGTGGGCAGCTACATCACGTCGCTGGAGATGGCCGGCCTGTCCCTCACGCTGCTGAAGGCCGACGAGGACATGCTCACCCTGTGGGATGCACCGGTGAACACCCCCGGTCTGCGGTGGGGTTGCTGACGTGGAACTCACCAAAGCGCAGGCCTGGATGGCCGACTTCGCCGCGACGATCTCCCAGAACGCCGCCCTGCTCACGGACCTGGACCGCCAGATCGGCGATGCCGACCACGGTTCCAACATGAACCGAGGCATGCAGGCCGTCATCGCCCTGGATCGCGACTTCCCGGACGCCGCCAGCTACCTCAAGAAGGCCGGCATGACGCTGGTCAGCACCGTCGGGGGTGCCTCCGGACCGCTGTACGGCACCTTCCTGCTCCGTTTTGCGGGAGCCCTGACCGGGCAGACCACCCACGACGCGGACGGCATGGCCCGCGCCTGGCGGGCCGGGCTGGAGGGCGTCATCTCCCGCGGCAAAGCCGGGCTGGGTGACAAGACCATGGTCGACGCCCTGCAACCCGCCGTCGAGGCGATGGAGGCCGAGACCTCCGATCTTGCCGTCTGCCTGACCTCAGGGCTCGCGGCCGGCGAGCAAGGACGCGACGCGACCACCCCGATGGTGGCCCGCAAGGGCCGGGCGTCGTACCTTGGAGAACGCAGCGCTGGACATCAGGATCCCGGTGCCACGAGCATCGTCCTGCTGCTCGAGGCTGCTGCACGCACACTCGCCTGACATCTCTCTCCTCGGGGGTTCTTCAGTGATCTCGATCGTCGTCGTCTCGCACAGCCGTGACCTGGCCGAGGCTGCCATTGACCTGGCCAGCCAGATGATGCAGGGCACGGGCCCCCGGATGGTTCCTGCCGCGGGTCTGGACGGCGGCGTGCTGGGCACCGACGCCGCCACCATCGCCGCCGCACTGGAGGAGGTCGACGGACCCGACGGAACCCTGGTGCTGATGGACCTGGGCAGTGCCGTCCTGTCCGGGGAGATGGCGCTGGACTTCGTGGATCCCGACGTCGCCTCCCGGGTACGACTCTCGCCGGCTCCGTTGGTGGAGGGCCTGGTGATGGCCGCCGTGACGGCCGCCAGCGGTGCCACCCTGGACGCGGTGGCCGCCGAGGCCGACCAGGCACTCACGGGCAAGCAGCAGCACCTGGCCGAGCGGGAGGATGCGCCGCAGGCCCCCCGCACCCCGGTGATGGAGACCGATCAGGCCCTGCAGTTCACCACCGTGATGCGTGCCAAGCACGGGCTGCACGCCCGCCCCTCGGCCCTCGTGGTGACGGCCCTGGCCCCCTTCGACGCCGAGGTGGAGTTCGTCGCCCCCAGCGGCGACTCCTGCGACGCCAGCTCCATCACCCAACTGCAGGGTCTCGACCTGGGGCAGGGCGACGCTCTCCTGGTTCGCGCCAGCGGACCCCAGGCACGCGAGGCCCTGGCCGCCATTCAGGAACTCGCGGATCGTGACTTCGGCGATGCTCCGGACGCGCCGGAACCTCAGCAGCTCGCCTACCTGGAGCTCGACCCGGACGTCGAGGCCTATGAACCGGCCGGCAACCGCGAGGAGGAGCTGCTGCGGCTGGAGAATGCCCTGGCCAATGCCGACGGCTTCATCGAGGGACTGGCCGCCAAGATGCCCGAACAGGGGGTGACCGGGGCGGTGCTGGGAGCCATCCGCGCGATGCTGCACGACCCGGTGATCGAGAAGGGCTGCAAGGAACGGATCGGCGAGGGACGCACCGCCATGGATGCCGTCCAGACCACCTTCGATCAGACGATTGCCGTCTTCGCGGAGATGGAGAATGAGTACCTGCGGGAACGCGCGACGGATCTGCGTTCACTGGAGCGGCTGCTGGTGAAGTCCCTGATGGACTTCGAACTCGCACTGCCGGAGATCCCCGCCGGACAGGCCCTGGTGCTGGAAGAGTTGGATGCGCTCACCGCCGCGCAGATCGACCCGGGCCAGGTGCCGCTGGTGGTGGTCCGGGCCCACGGAACCACCGGCCACGGCATCATCATCGCGCAGGACCGCGGCCTCCCCGTCCGGCTGGGCGCATCCGGCTAGGCTGGGGCGCATGACTGACGCGACTCGTGCTGCCTGGGGCTGGGGCCTCGCCACCATCCATTCCTCCGGACAGGTGCTGGACACCTGGTTCCCCTCGCCCGCACTGGGCACCCCCGCCGAGGATGCGAAGGCACCGTCGTCGATGATTGCCGCGCGGACCACCGACGGCGACCGTCAGGTGCGCATCGAGCTGGTCAAGACGGTCATCGACCTCGAGGCCGCTCCGGCCGACGTCAGTGATGCCTACCTGCGCCTGCACCTGCTGAGCCACCGCCTGGTCCAGCCGCACGGCCAGAACCTTGACGGCCTGTTCGGGGTGCTGCCCAATGTGGTGTGGACCTCGGCCGGCCCGTGTGCGGTGGAGGGCTTCGAGCAGGTGCGCCTTCAGCTGCGCAACACGCGCGGCATCGTGAACATCCTGGGCGTGGACAAGTTCCCGCGGATGGTGGACTACGTGCTGCCCTCCGGCGTGCGAATCGGCGACGCGGACCGGGTGCGCCTGGGTGCCCACCTGGCCGAGGGCACCACCGTCATGCACGAGGGCTTCGTGAACTTCAATGCCGGCACCCTGGGCCACTCGATGGTGGAGGGCCGGATCTCGGCCGGGGTCACCGTCGACGAGGGCTCCGACGTGGGTGGCGGCGCCTCCATCATGGGCACCCTGTCCGGCGGCGGCAAGCAGGTCATCTCCATCGGCAAGGGCTGTCTGCTGGGCGCCGAGGCCGGCGTGGGCATCTCGCTGGGCGACAACTGCGTCGTGGAGGCCGGCCTGTACGTGACGGCCGGCACCAAGGTGCAGCTGCCCGACGGCCAGGTGGTCAAGGCCAGCGAGCTGAGCGGTGCCAACGACATCCTGTTCATCCGCGACTCGCAGACCGGCGCCGTGATCGCCAAGGCGCGCGGGGAGCACAAGATCGAGCTCAACTCCGCCCTGCACAAGAACTGAGCCCGTGGCCCGTCCCCGCAGATCCGCCGCCACGCTGGTGAGCCTGGTCGTCGCCGTCGTGCTGCTGGTGGCCGGCTTCGGCTGGCTGTGGAGCAAGATCACCGGCTCCGGACCCACGCTGATGCCACCGTCCGAGCAGTGCGTCGTCACCGTCGGTGAGGTGAGCGACGAGTTGACCCTGGAACAGGCCAGCAATGCGTCGGTGATCGTCGCCGAGGGGCTGCGACGCGGTCTGCCGGCCCGTGCCGCGTCGATTGCGCTGGCCACCGCCCTCCAGGAGTCGAACCTGCGCAACATCGACTACGGGGACCGGGACTCGGTGGGCCTGTTCCAGCAGCGCCCCAGCCAGGGCTGGGGCACGGTGCATCAGATCATGGACCCCTGGTATTCGTCGGGGAAGTTCTACGAGCACCTGGTGCAGGTGAACGGCTGGCAGGCGGGCGACATCAATGACGTCGCGCAGAAGGTGCAGAGGTCTGGGGTGCCCGACGGCTACCGAAAGCACGTCGAGGTCTCCAGGGCGTGGGCCAGTGCGCTGACCGGCCACTCCCCCGCGGCGGTGCGATGCATCGACCGAGGCGGAGACTCTCCGGACACCAAGCGGGCGACGGCCATCGTGCAGCGGGCCTTCAATGGTTCCGTGAAGGCCAGCCAGGGCCAGGCGCAGATCACACTGAACTCGTCGGATCCGACGAAGTTGTGGGCCGCCACCCAACTGGTGCTTTCCACCACGGAGACCACTGGGGTGACCGCGGTGAGCGTCGGGGACCGGACGCTGCATCTCAGCGCCACCGAGCTGGCCCAGTGGAGTGCCGCCTCGGCCGGCACGAAGAAGCCCACCGAGGCGACGATCACCCTGCGTGCGTGATCAGGCCTTCAGACGCTCGGCCGCCGCGTTGATCCGCTCGTCGGTGGCGGTCAGGGCGATCCGGACGTACTGGCCACTCTGGGTGCCGTAGAAGTCGCCCGGGGCGGCCAGGATCCCGCGCTCGGCCAGCCAATCGACGGTGGCCCGGCAGTCCTCGCCGCGCGTCGCCCACAGGTAGAGCGACCCCTCGGAGTGGTCGATGGTGAAACCGGCCTCCTCCAGCGCGGGGCGCAGGATGGCGCGGCGCGCCAGGTAGCGCCTTCGCTGCTCCTCGACGTGCGCGTGGTCGTCCAGCGCCGCGGCCATCGCGTCCTGCACCGGGCCCGGCAGCATCATGCCGCCGTGCTTGCGCAACTCCAGCAGTTCCATGCAGAGCTTCTCGTCGCCGGCGACGAAGCCGCCACGGTAGCCGGCCATGTTGGACCGCTTGCTCAACGAGTGCACCGCCAGCAGGCCGTCGGCCGAGCCACCACAGATGTCCGCGTCCAGCACGCTGTACGGCTCCGCGTCCCACGCGAACTCGCCGTAGCACTCATCACTGGCCAGCACCGCACCGGTCTGGCGGGCGTACTCCACCCAGGCGCGCAGCTGGTCCTTGGACAGGATTGCGCCGTGCGGATTGGCCGGGGAATTGATCCAGACCAAGGCGGGTGTGCCCTCAATCTGCGACGGGTCTTCGCAGCGCTGGATCTTCGCGCCGACGATCGCGGCACCCACCTCATAGGTCGGGTAGGCGGTGCTGGGGATGACGACCAGGTCGTCGGGGCCCAGGCCCAGCTGGGTGGGAATCCAGGCGACGAGCTCCTTGGTGCCCACCACGGGCAGCACATTGCGCTCGGTCAGGCCCGACGCCTTCCAGCGTCGCTCCAGGTAGCCCAGGATGGAGGCCCGCAGCGCGGGGGTGCCCCAGACCGTGGGGTAGCCGGCCCAGCGGGTTGCGGCTGCCGTGAGCGCGTCGACGGCGACGGCGGGCGTCGGGTCCACCGGGGTGCCGACACTCAGGTCACAGATGCCACCGGGATGCGACTGGGCCGTCTTCTTGGCCCCGGCCAGGCTGTCCCACGGAAAATCGGGCAGGCGAGACGCCACCGGCGCCCGCCTGCCCGATTCCATGGCAGGTTCGGTGCTCATTCGCCCTGGGGCGGGAGAGCGGCGACCACGGGGTGGTCCTTGTCGATGGTGCCCAACTTCGAGGCGCCGCCGGGCGACCCGACACCGTCGAAGAAGTTCACGTTGACGTCGTAGTACTCCTTGAACTCCGCGGGAACGTCATCCTCGTAGAAGATGGCCTCCACCGGGCAGACCGGCTCACAGGCACCACAGTCCACGCACTCCTCGGGGTGGATGTAGAGCATGCGGTTGCCCTCGTAGATGCAGTCGACGGGGCATTCCTCGACGCAGGCACGGTCCTTGATGTCCACACAGGGCTGCGCAATGACGTAGGTCACTGGGGTCTCCTCAAAATCATGAAGTTCGTGGGATGAAACTCGCGGTCGGCGCCGCATTCCAGCGTCGATGGACCAACTCTACAACGCTGTCACAGCGTCACTTGCAGGTGATCTCGTCCGTGGGCGAGTAGGTCCAACTGTAGGGTTCGCGCTTGACAACGCTGCCGCCCTTGTAGAAGAGGCGGGAGTAGTTGACGGTGAAACCGGGCGATGCGGCCTGGGCGTGGCAGTTGTCACCCGAGCGCTCCAGCTTGCGTCCCGTGGTGAAGTTCGACTTGTTCAGCGCAGTGGACTCCACCTTGTCGTAGACCGGTGTGGACCACACCTTCACGGTGATGGAACCCTTGTTGCCGGGCGTGGCCTTGTTCACATAGGCCTGCATGATGGCGCCATAGGGGCTGTCGTTCTTGAACTTCACGTCGATGCTGCCGTAGTAGAGCGTCGCCTCGCGGCCCGCCGGGTAACGGTCGAAGTACATCGTGTGGGGCTGGTGCTCCACGTGCTCCAGCCCGGAGAAGAACAGGGCGTTGAAGACGGTGGTACCGCTCTGGGAGATGCCGCCGGCATTCTCCTTGACCATGTGGTCGCCCGAGATCACCCAGCCGTCGACGAAGCCCGAACCGGCGGTGCGCGGCCCGATCGTGTCGTTCATGCTGAAGGTCTCACCGGGCGCGATGTAGGTGTTGTTCACCCGCGCGGCAGCCACCGAGAGGTTGGTGTTGCGGTACTCGGCGTAGGGGAAGGTGGTGGTGAACTCGCCCGTGACCTTGGTGACCTTCGCCTTCTGGGCCGCCGCTGTGGTGTGCTCCGGCTCCTTCTTGGTCACCGGCATCTTCAGGGTGCGCTCGGCGCCGGTCTTGGTCATGGCCGGAGGCACGAGCTTGTCGAAGGCCTTGCGGTCGATGCCCTCCCCCGGCTTGCCGGGGACCAGCGTCGGCTTGCCACCGGAGAGTTGCCACTTGGCGTCCTGCGGTGCCTTGAGACCCAGCGGTTCGGCCTTGCGCTCGGCGGCCTTGAAGAGCTTGTCCAGGTTGGGGGTGGCGACGAAGTTGCCGTCCTTGGTGCTGATGGTGGTCAGCTCACCGATGCCGGGGCCGGTCAGCTCCACCTTCTTGTCCTTGCCGACGTCGAGCAGCAGCGGTGCGCTGACCCGCGGCTTGAGGTCCTTCTCCGCGAAGGTCTTGGCCTCCGCGGTGGTCAGCTCGGGTTCGGCCCTCGTGATCGGCGCCTCGACGGTGGTGCTGGTCAGCCAGGCCTTCTTGACGGCCTTGGTTGCGGCGTCCAGGTCCAGCTCGGTGCCGGTCACCCCGTCGGTGACGGTGATCTTCTCGCGCTGCATCTCCACCGTGGCGTCGACGGGCTTGGCGGCGAAGGTCTTGGCCTGGGCATTCACGGCGGCCTGCAGGGCCTTGTCGTCGACGTCGGTGACGAGCTTCATCTCGCCGCCGCCGCGCAACACATTCCAGATGTGCGAGGGGTTCAAGGACTTCCCAGCGCCCGCCTGCTCGATCGTGGCGGCGTAGTCCACGCGCATCCCGGCCTGCGCAGGGGTGATGGTGGCCTTCTTCGCTCCAGCCGCGAGGGTGATGGGAGCGTCGGCGCGCTTCTGCAGCGCGTCCTTGAGGGTGGCGGTGGCCTGCTCGGCATTCTGTCCGCCGACGGAGACACCCTCGACGGAGGCATTGCGCGGCAGGTCGTCGCCCGCCATGGCGTAGCCAGCGCCGTAGACGCCGGCCGCGAGAACGGCCAGCGAGCCCAGCCCGAGGGCGGCCCAACGGCCACCGCGGCCCTTGCGTTCAACGTCGGTGGAAGTCACAGATCGGTCCCCTGACCAGCCGGGGGCGCGCACCTGGATCGCGCCACAGTGTCCACCAGTCTACGACGCACAACACACTTTCCAGCTGACGGACTGACGGACCAGGTCGTCGAATCCGTCGGCCAGGGTGCGCCGCACCGTCGGGTGGACTTCTGGATCGGCCAGCGTGCGGCGGGCAGCGTCGAGTACATGTTCGTCGGCGACACCGTGTGGGAAGCCGGCGCGGACGGTGCCCGTCAGCCCCCACCCCTGGCGCAGCCGCGAGGTCTGGCTGATCCCGGCGAACCACTCGACGGCCAGTGGCTGGACCAGGGCGTACTGGCCGGGCAGGAAGATGCCGGCGGCGATGGCGGAGACCTGGTACGCACTGGCCTGCGCGTCGTGCAGCACCCGGTCCAGGGCGGCCCGCTTGACCGACGACGCCGGGGCGCTGGCGCGGGCGGTGAGGGCATGCAGCTGGCCTGAACTGGACGGGTCCCGGGCCAGTTCGTCATCGACGAGCCGGGCGTCCTCCCCCAGGGCCACCAGGCTCTGGATGGCTCGCCAACGTTCCTCCGGGCCCAACGGCCGCGGCGTCTCGCCCGCCAGCAGTCCGTGGAGCACGTCGGTGTGAGTGGTGCTGGCGATCACGGCGCGCTGGGCCAGCAGGTGGTGGTCGCCCTTCGGCTCGGCCCCCTCCAGCAGGTGCAGGGCGGCGTCAGCCAGCCGCGCGCCCCGTGCCGGGCGCACATCTGGCGGTGACCAGACGGTGGCGCAGGCGTGGGCCAGGTCCAGTGCAGCCGCCAGCAGGGTGGCATCCGGCTCGACAGCTGCCATGGCCAGCAGCTGGTCCTGCAGCGCGCCGGGTGCCACCCGCGCATCGCGCAGGGCGTCATGCAGCAGGCCGAGCAGTGCGGCCCGCGGGGTGGTGGGCAGCCGATGGGCCGCGACGCTGGTCAGATCCGCCCCACCGACGACCAGCGGCCTGATGCTGGCCCAGGCGGTGTCATCGGCGTCGGGAAGCACCAGGTCACCCGGCTCGTGCCGCAGGTCCAGCGGCGTGAGGTCGTCATGGGCGACGGCGCGACGCTCGTCGCGCAGGCTTCCTTGCGGGGTGCGAACCTCGACGTGCAGGGCGTGTGGCCGGGGCTTGGGGGTGCCGACGCGTTCCAGCCGCAGCGGCCCGTCGAGAACCTGGATGCGGTCGGGTCCGCTGGTGGTCAGCCAGGCGTCCCACCAGTTGTCGAGGCCGTCGACGCCCTGCGCCCGCCACGCATCGACCAGGTCTGCCCTCGAGGCGTTGCCGTGGGCATGGGTGGAGATGTGGTGGCGCAGACCCGCGAAGAAGGCCTGGTCGCCCATCCAGGCGGCCAGCTGGCGCAACACGGCCGCGCCCTTGGCGTAGCTGATCCCGTCGAAGTTGGCCAGCGCCGCGGTGGTGTCCTCGGCGCCATTGCCCGCGACGGGGTGGGTGTTGGGGCCCTTGTCGGCGGCCAGCCCCCAGGTCTTGCGTCGCAGTCCGAAGTCCGCCCACAAGGGGTACTGCGTGTGCTCGGTGCAGATCCGGTGGCCCAGGTATTCGGCGAAGGACTCGTTCAGCCACAGGTCATCCCACCAACGCATCGTCACCAGGTCCCCGAACCACTGGTGGGCCAGCTCATGGGCGATGGTCCCGGCGCGGGAGGCCCGCTGGGCCTGCGTGGCCTGGCCGCGGTGCAGGAACTGTTCGCGCAGCACCACGCAGCCGGGGTTCTCCATGGCGCCGGCGTTGAAGTCGGGGGCGAAGACCTGGAGGTAGTCACCGAAGGCATAGGGGATGCCGATCAGGTCTTCGTAGGCCGCCAGGCACGCGTTGGTCACCTCGAACAGGTCCTCGGCGTCACGGTGCAGTTCGTCGGACAGGCCACGACGGGCAAGCAGACCGAGCCTGCCCCTGGTGATTTCCACCCAGGGTCCCGCGACCAGGGTCACGAGATAGCTGGCCAGCGGCTTGTCGGTGTCGTTGCCGCGCACGATCCAGCCGTCGGGGGCCTGGACGTCGAAGCTGTGCCGTGCCTTCTGGTCGGGCTGGTCGACGGTACAGAACCAGCGCGGTGCGGCATCCAGGAAGCTCATCGCGTACAGGTAGGTCCCGTCGCCGGCCGCGTGGTGGCGGTGCAGGCCTTCCCCGTCGCTGGAGAAGCGCATCGTGGCCGTGACCTCGACGATGTTGTGTTCCGCGAGGTCGCTGAGCCGCAGGCGATTGCCGTCCCAGTCGGGTTGTTCGACGAGCACGCCGTTGACGCGAACCTCGTGCAGGCTTTCGGCCTTGAGGTCCAGGAAGGTGCCAGCGCCGGGTTCGTGGCAGTCGATCTCCAGGCGGCTGCGGCTGCCGAAGGTGGGGATGTCCAGGTTGTCTGCGGAACTCAGGTCCAGTTCCACCTGCACGCTGCGCAGCGTGATGGTGCGGGAGCGTTCGAGGGCCTCGTCGTGGCGCAGAGTCATGGCACCATGCTCGCACCACTGGGCTTGCAGTATGGGGCAGACTGGCGGCATGAGCGAGAACCGCAAGGACGTGGCCGCGCGACACGAGGCCGTCTGCAAGAACTTCTCCCGGATCGTTGACGGGGTGCGTGACTGGAGCGCGCCCACGCCCGTCGAGGGCTGGCAGGCCGTTGACGTCGTGCGCCACCTGGTGGAGTGGTCCCGGGGAATGTTCGGTTCGGTGGAGGGCGTGACCTTTGGCCAGATCGGCAGCGTCGACGCCGACCCGGCCGACGTGTGGCGCCACCACTGCGAGCAGATGCAGATGCTGCTCGAGAACTCCAAGGCCGACAACCTGGTGCTGGAGAACGAGCACTTCGGCAAGCAGCCGCTGGTGGATGCGGTCGCCAACTACTACGTGCCCGACGTGTTCATGCACAGCTGGGACCTGGCCACCGCGACCGGGCAGGAGTCCGGGCTGGATTCCGCCATCTGCCACCAGATGCTTGAGGGCATGGAGAAGCAGGAGGAGATGCTGCGCGCCTCGGGCCAGTTCGGCACCCGCCAGCCGGTGGCCGACGACGTCTCCAGCGAGCAGCGGCTCGCCGCCTTCATCGGCCGCGACCCATACTGGGCCCCGCCGGCCGAGTGACCGACGAGGTGGCGCTGGCCGGCGGGAACATGGTGTCCGTGCGCCGGGTGGGTGACCGGGTTCTGCGTCCCGCTGGTCCGCTGGGTCTGGGGCGAGGCCGCACTGGTCTCCAGTGCCACCCTGCTCCGGGCCTTCCACGAGGCGTCGCGGCACTGCCCCACCGACGGTACGTGGCAACAGGTGACGCGTGAGCCGACAGAGGTGGTGTGCCACAACGACTTCGCGCCCTACAACCTGGTCTTCCGTGAAGGGATGGCCGTCGCAGTGATCGACTCGCCCGGCTTGACCGGCTGGTGGCCGCCTACGGGGCGGACTTCTCCCACGACGAGGTGATGCGGATGGTGGCGCAACGCCTTGAGTACCTCGCCGATTTGAGCGCCGCGAAGGCCGTCGAACTGGGCAAGCCCCACCTCGCCGAGCACGCCTCGGCCTACCGAGCGGACTTGGAGTGGGTCAGGCGATGCTTGGGGTGACCGGGTTGTGGATCACCCAGGAGCGTGAGGGCGTGACCAGGTAGGCGAAACCGTCGGGGGAACGCCAGAAGAACATGCCCGGAGCGAGTTGTCTCAACAACCAGCCACCGTGGGTCTTGGCCCGGTGCACCGTCCGGGAGAGTGGACCGAGGTTGTCCGGCCGAGTCAGCCCTTCCCCGTTCCCGGAGTTCGGTTTCCCGTTCCCCGAGTGTGGTTTCTCGTTCCCCGAGCTTGTCGAGGGGGCCCGCCAGGGATCGGTGTGGTCCAAATCACACACCCGGGCGGGCTTCTTCGAGCCGGGGAAGACCTCATACGGATTCCGCGCGGTCACGACCTGACGCATCCGGGCAGAAATCTCATAGCTGTCACTCGGAGTGATGGTGGAAGCGTCGATCACCGGCTTCACCGTGACCCGAGTGCTCTGCAGCAGCTCGGCCATCCACTGCGCCAACACCGGACCACACCGCTCGACCCGCGCGATGCCATCCAGCTCCGCGACCGTGTTCTCCTCCACATGCACCACCACCGTCGCCTTCGGCAACAGCAGCTCCGGATCAACCGTGATGGTCCCGCAGGTGTGACCCCGGGAACCCTTCGCCGGACACCCAGCATCCTCGGGGCCCTCGTCGTCGAACGGCAGTTCGGGATCATCCGCGGCATCCAGCAGGCTGGCCTGCAGCAACTGCAACACCCGCGCCGGAGTGGCGAGGATCCCCAACGCGGTCGAGCGCCGCACATCACGGGAATCGGTGGACCCACCCTGGGCAAGGATCCCCGCCACCCGGTCCAACTGCGCATCCAGGAAGATCCCATCAGCAGCATTCACCACCGCCGACACGTCGGTGACACCATGCCCGGACTGCCCGATCCACACACCCCGGGACGACTGTGCCTTCTCGTAGTCGTCCTGGGCCTGCTCCGGTGGCGTCAACGCGAGGACCAGGCCTTCGGCGGTCTTGATCAACCGATACGCCGAGACACCCTCCACCAACGGAGCGAGTTCACGATCCACCACCAGAGCCTGCTTCAAGGGGAGACTGGCGGTCTTGGCGACGATTGCCCGGGCGACGCCGACCCGCAGGAACCCGTCGCGCATCTTCTGCCACAACAGGGGCAGCCGGTGTCGCAAGGACAACGCATCCCCGATCAGGCAGTCCGCCGCCTCCCGGGCGATGTTCAACGCCGCCGCAATCTCCAACGACGCGAACTCCGCAACCTCCGGCGTCCCGTCATGACCCAAGCTGACTGCTCGTTCCCCGAACAGCACCGCTGTGGATCCGCTGGGCTGGTCAGCAGGATCAGCGGCGTGGAGGTCTGCGAAGTGGGCTGCGAGTTCGAAGGCTTCGGCCTCGGCCATCCAGGCTCTGCGGCGGGCGGACAGCATCGCATCGACCGTCTGTGCCGAGGTCAACTCCTGCATCACGCACCTCCCCCGAGAGCGTCGAAACCAGTTCGAATGATGGTTCTATTCTAGGCTCTCCAAAGAGACTATGACAAGGTATTTCTTTCGAAGAACTGTGCGCAGGGAAAGCCCTCGACAGGCTCGGGGACCGGGGTCGAGATCCTGCCTCGGGGACCGGGGTCGAGATCCTGCCTCGGGGACCGGGGACGAGATCCTGCCTCGGAACCGGGGTCGAGATCCCCCTCGGGGGCCGGAGCGGGCCCCCGCTACGCCTGCAGAGCCAGGGCGAAGGGCAAGACCGCGGAAGCGCCGGCCTCGCGCAGAGCGACGGCGGCGACGGTCATCGTCCATCGGGAGTCCACCAGGTCATCCACCAGCAGCACCGGTCCGTTGATGCCGGCCAGCTGCCGGGACAGATGCTCGTCGACGACGATCCGCCCCCACACCCCCGCCAGCCGGAAGGCGGAATTGCCACCGTGCTCCCCCGTCGGGCCACCCTCGGCCAATGCCAACGCACCCAGGTCCGTCATCCGCCCCAGCCGCGCCAGTCCGCTGGCCAGCGAAGAGACCAGCTCCGGATGCGAACGCGAGGGGATGTGCGCAACGGCCACCGGACGCTCGGCCCAGTCCCAGTCCCGCAGCACCGGGATGCAGGCCTTGAGCACGTCGTCGGGCACCGGCGCATCGGGCTGCGCCAGCAGGGTGCGCAGCCGCTGCCCCGTGCCCAGGTCCGTGAGCCGGGCCAGCACCCGTCCATTCTGTGGCCCGGTCTTGATCTTGCCCTTCAGCGGCACTCCCAGCCGGTCCATGCCGGTGGGCCACATGCCACGGGGCTCCAGCAGGACGCCCGGACGGTCCAGCGCGCTGCGCGCCGCCACCACGGCTGCCTCGGGCAACGACTCGTCGTACCACTGCCCGGCGCAGACATCACACCTGCCGCAGTCGGCGGCCTCGGGATCATCAAGGGACGAGGTCAGGAAGGCCATCCGGCACCGGTCGCCCTTCTGGTAGTCCAGCATCAACTGTTGCTCGCGCTGCCTGGCCTCGGCCACCCGGGCATAACGCTCGGCGTCATAGGTCCACGGCCGCCCCGTGGCGGTCCAGCCACCCTTGACCCGCTGCACCGCACCGTCCACGTCGAGCACCTTCAGCAGCAGTTCCAGCCGGGTGCGCCGCACGTCGACGATGGTCTCCAGGGCCGCCGTCGACAAGGGCTTGCCCGCAGCGGCCAGCGCGTCGATCACGGTGGCGGCCTGCTGCTCGTCGGGCATCGAGGAGGTGGCGAAGTAGTGCCAGATGTCACGGTCCTGCGCGCTGGGAAGCAGCAGCACGTCGGCATTGATCGCACCACGGCCAGCGCGGCCCACGTGCTGGTAGTAGGCGACGGGTGAACTGGGCGCGCCCAGGTGGATCACGAAGCCAAGGTCAGGCTTGTCGAAGCCCATGCCTAGCGCGGAGGTGGCCACCAGCGCCTTCAACTCATTGCCGCGCAACGCATTCTCCAGCTGCTCACGCTCGGCGACGTCGGTGCGTCCGGTGTAGGCCTTGACCGCATAGCCCGCGTCGGTCAGGGCACGGGCCACGTCCTCGGCGGCGGAGACGGTGAGGGTGTAGATGATGCCGGAGCCGTCGAAGTCGCCCAGGTGGGCACTCAGCCAGGCGAGCTGCGTCTCCGCATGCGGCAGCTTAAGCACGCCCAGCCGCAGCGACTCGCGCGCCAGCGGGCCACGGATGGTGAGCACCTCATACCCGCCGGCACCCAGTTGCTCCGCGACGTCGGCCACCACCCGGGAATTGGCCGTGGCCGTGGTGGCCAGCACCGGGGTGTCGGCGGGCAGCTCCGTCAACAGGTCCTTGATCCGGCGGTAGTCCGGGCGGAAGTCGTGCCCCCAGTCGGAGATGCAGTGCGCCTCGTCCACCACCAGCAGGCCACACCGTGCGGCAAGATCCGGCAGCTGCTCGGCCCGGAAGGACGGGTTGTTCAGCCGTTCGGGGCTGATCAGCAGCACGTCCACCTCGTCGCGAGCCAGCGCCCCGGAGACCTCGGCCCAGTCCGTCGCATTGGCGGAGTTCATGGTGACGGCCTTCACCCCGGCGCGCTCCGCGGCGGCGATCTGGTCCCGCATCAGGGCCAGCAGCGGGGAGACGATCACCGTCGGGCCAGCGCCCTGGGCCCGCCGCAGTGCGGTGGCCACGAAGTAGACCGCCGACTTGCCCCAGCCGGTGCGCTGCACCACCAGAGCACGTTGCCGCTGCTCCACCAGCGCCAGCACGGCCTCCAGCTGCCCGTCGTGGAAGGTGGCGTCCTCACGCCCCACCAGACGTCGCAGGACGGTCAGGGCCTGCTCGGCCACCGAATCCCCCGCAATCCGTTCCGGCTCACGCACGCGACGCACCGGGGCGGCCTGCGTCAGGTCCTCGGGCGGCAACCACTCGTCGTCGGGCGGCGGGGACAGCTCGTCCCACGGGTCGACGGGTGCCTCGTCGGGCAGCGGGGGCAGGTTCGAGGTCATGGCTCCACCATAGGAGCCACCACCGACAAACATGATGGTAGGAGTCTCGTGGAGTCGTGACCCTGCCTCTGACTGGTGCCCTGCTGGGCTACCGACAAACTGATCAGTCCGGCTCCACGAGGCCCAGGGGCGACGACCGCCCGGCCATGACCTAATACGAGCCTGATCGCGAGTCCGGTGTATGTCCTGTCTGGTCGAAGCGGCCGCCGCCTGACCCACTCACCGAGTCCAGGAGCAGGCCATGACCATCATCCCAGAGCCCCACCACCACGTCGCAGGAATCGACTCCCACACCGAGACCATCCACATCGCGGTCATCACCGCCACCGGGCTCGAGGTCGACGACCACGAGTTCACCACCACTACCGGCTACCGCAAGGCAGTGGCCTGGCTGGTCGAGCACGGACCTATTGCAGCTGTCGGCATCGAGGGCACCTCCAGCTACGGCATCGGCATCACAGCAGCACTACGAGCCGCGGGCATCACCGTCATCGAGGTCAACCGCACCCGCCCCGCCGAACGCCGCAAGCACGGCAAGACCGACCGCCTCGACGCCTACCGCGCCGCCCGCTGCGTGATCTCTGGAGAAGCGGCCACCCATCCCAAACACGACTCCATCGAGCCCCTTCGAGCCCTGCTGGTCACTCGACGCAGCGCCAACAAGGCCCTCCAAGCCTGCTGGCGCCAAATCCGCAGCCTCTTGGTCAACGCACCCGCCACGCTCCGAGACAAATACCGCCAAACCAGCCGCGACAAGCTCATCCGTCATCTCGCTGCCAGCCGCCCCGACCAGATCCATGACGCCGCCCAGGCCCTCACCATGCGAGCCCTGCGATCCCTGGCCCGACGCCACCAGTTCCTGCACGACGAACTGGTCGACCTGGAAGCCCAGCTCGACGAACTCACCACAACCAAGAACCCCGGGCTGCGCGCCATGCACGGAGTCGGGCCGGTCACTGCCGCTGTCCTGCTGGTCACGGCCGGCGACAATCCCGCCCGCCTGACCACCCCTGCCGGGTTCGCGGCGCTCTGCGGTACCAGCCCGATCCCCGTGTCCTCGGGCAAGACCCAACGCCACCGCCTCTCACGCGGCGGCGACAGGCAGGCCAACTGGGCGCTCCACCAAATCGTGAAGGTCCGCATGGTCCACGACCAACGCACCCGCGACTATCGCGACAAGCACCTCGACGCGGGCTGGACCCTCGCAGCGGTCTACCGGGCACTGAAACGCGCCGTCGCCAGAGAAGTGTTCCGCGCACTCACCGGCAACTGCGAGATCCCGAACTACACAGACCTGCGACCAGCCCGCCAGGCCAAGAAACTCACCCTCACCCACGCCGCCCAGCACTTCAACGTCTGGCCCGCCCACATCTCCGAGATCGAACTCGGCAAACGCCGAGACGACACCCTGGCCCAGAACTACCGAGAATGGCTCCAAGCCGCTTGACGGGAGATAGGAGCATCAGTTCTCACCACACGGAAACCGACCCCCGCTCCCTATCGGGAGCGAGGGCCGGCCTGCGCAACAGAGGTCCGACGGGATCAGCCGCCGATCGCCGTTCGCTCCCCCGACGGCAGCGCCGCCAGGATCGACTGCACGGTGGCCTTGGCATCGCCGAAGCACATCGAGGTGTTCTCCCGGAAGAAGAGCGGGTTCTGCACGCCGGCGTAACCCGCGCTCATCGAGCGCTTGAAGACGACCACCTTGCGGGCCTCCCACACCTTCAGCACCGGCATGCCGGAGATCGGCGAACCGGGCTCCATGGCGGCCGGGTTGACGGTGTCATTGGCGCCAATCACCAGCACCACGTCGGTGTCGGCGAAGTCGTCGTTGATCTCGTCCATCTCCATCACGATGTCGTACGACACGTGGGCCTCTGCCAGCAGCACATTCATGTGCCCGGGCAGGCGTCCCGCGACGGGGTGGATGGCGAAGCGCACCTGGGTGCCATTGGCCTCCATCGCCTTGGTGAGCTCCGCGACGGGGTACTGCGCCTGGGCGACGGCCATGCCGTAGCCGGGGGCGATGATGACGCTCTTCGCATCGGCCAGGGCGGCCGCCACCTCGGCGGCACTCATCTCCGTGTGCTCACCCTCCACGACGGGGCCGGTGGAGGTGGAGTCACCGAAGCCACCCAGGATCACCGAGATGAAGGACCGGTTCATCGCCTTGCACATGATGTAGCTCAGGATGGCGCCGGAGGCACCCACCAGGGCACCGGTGATGATCAGCACATTCATGTTCAGCATGAAGCCACTGAAGGCCGCCGCCCAGCCGGAGTAGGAGTTCAGCATCGAGATGACCACGGGCATGTCCGCGCCGCCGATCGAGGCCACCAGATGGATTCCCAGCAGCAGGGAGACGACGGTGATCAGCACCAGCGGCACCAGCGACGGTGCCTGCACGAACCAGACCGTCATCACGATGATCGCCACCAGGGCGGCCAGGTTCAGCAGGTTGCGGCCCGGCAGGGCCAGCGGCTTGGAGGCGATCTTGCCGTTCAGCTTGCCCCACGCGATGATCGAGCCGGTGAAGGTGACGGCGCCGATGAAGATGCCCAGCGCCACCTCGGTGAGGTGGAAGGCATTGGAGTGCGGGGCGTCGAGGTAGGAGTTGAAACCCACCAGCACCGCCGCGGCACCCACGAAGGAGTGCAGCAGGGCGATCAGCTCGGGCATGCCGGTCATCTCGACCTTCAGCGCCTTGCGCACACCAATGGCCCCGCCGGCCACGACGGCCACCAGGAGCAGGGCCAGCGCACCCAGGTCCGCACCGTCGCCCTTGATGTCGGTCCAGCCCATGTAGAAGTTGGTGGCCACCAGGGCCAGCACCATGCCGAGCACACCCAGCGCATTGCCGCGCTTGGCCGTCTCGTGCTTGCTCAGGCCCTGCAGCGCCATGATGAACAGCAGGCCGGAGACGATGTACGTGGCCGTGACGAAGTTGTGCAACATGTCAGGCCTCCTTCCGGAACATCTGGAGCATGCGGTGGGTGACGGTGAAGCCGCCGAAGACGTTGATGCTGGCAATCAGCACCGCGACGAAGCTGATGATCTTCACGGCCCAGTTGTCACTGCCCAGCTGCGTGATGGCACCGACGACGATGATGCCGCTGACCGCATTGGTCACGCTCATCAGCGGGGTGTGCAACGCGTGGGTGACATTCCAGACCACGTAGTAGCCCACCACCACGGCCAGGGCGAAGATGCCGAACAGCGAGACGAAGCTGGTGGGCGCCACCGTCAGCAGCGCGATCAGCGCCAGGGAGGCGATGCCGATGGTCACCACCGGCTGCCACCAGGGCTTTGGCTTCTTGGGAGCCTCCACGACGGCCGGCACCGCGGCGGCCGTAGCAGGAGCTGCGGAGGCCGCGGAGACCTGGATGGGCGGCGGCGGGAAGGTGATCTCGCCATTGCGCACCGTCGTCATGGTGCGCACCACCTCGTCGTCGAAGTCGACCACGAACTGGCCGTCCTTCTCGGGCGTCATCAGCTTCAACGCGTTGACCAGGTTGGTGCCGTAGAGCTGCGAGCTCTGGCCCGGCAGCCGGCTGGCGAGGTCCGTGTAGCCGATGATCGTGACGCCGTTGTCCGTCGTGTACTTCTCGCCGGGGCGGGTCAGTTCACAGTTGCCACCGCCGAGCGCGGCCAGGTCAACGATGACCGAACCGTCCTTCATGCTGGCCACCATCTCGCGGGTGATCAGCTTGGGCGACGGGCGGCCGGGGATGGCCGCGGTGGTGATGATGATGTCGCAGTCCATGCACTGCTCGGCGTACAGCTCGGCGGCGCGGGCGGCGAAGTCGTCGCTGGCCTCCTTGGCGTAGCCGTCGGTGCTGATCTCCTGCGAGGGGCCCTTGACGTGCAGGAAGGTGGCGCCCATGGACTCCACCTGCTCCGCGGTCTCGGGACGCACGTCGGTGGCCCGCACGATGGCGCCCATCGAGTTGGCGGCGCCGATGGCGGCCAGACCGGCGACGCCGGTTCCGGCGACGAGCACCTTGGCCGGCGGCACCTTGCCCGCGGCGGTCACCTGGCCGGTGAAGAAACGGCCGAAGGCGTGGGAGGCCTCCACCACGGCACGGTAGCCGGAGATGTTGGCCATGGAGCTCAGCGCATCAAGGGCCTGGGCACGGCTGGTGCGCGGCACCATGTCCATGCTCATCGCGGTGATGCCCTGCTGGGCGAGCCGCTGGGTCAGTGCCTCGTTCTGGCGCGGGAAGAGGAAGCTGATCAGCGTCGCGCCCGGACGCATCAT
Source organism: Luteococcus japonicus (assembly GCF_003752415.1). NCBI lineage: Bacteria > Bacillati > Actinomycetota > Actinomycetes > Propionibacteriales > Propionibacteriaceae > Luteococcus > Luteococcus japonicus. Next base: position 1,219,926 of record NZ_RKHG01000001.1, read on the forward strand.
GGACAGTTGGGACTCATCGGGCTCGTTGACACCCAGGACTATGTCGCTGGTCCAGACCGTCTGGGCATCCACTGACTGTGCGCCTGCAGCCTCGAAGGCGGCATCAGTGGCACTGGATCGGTCACCTGCCCCGTGCTCGACGACGACGTCGTAGCCGAGCTTGATCAGGTCCTGGACGGTTCTAGGTGTGGCGGCGGCCCGGTTCTCCCCCGGCTTTGATTCTCGTGGGATACCAATTCGCATGGCACGAATCTAACCGTCGGCTCCCGGCAATTCTGCGGCGGGGTAGCTCTTCGTCAAGAGATCTGTGCGCGGCACGACGGAGGGCCATGACGGCACCGCCTCCGCGGCACGTCACGGCCCTCCCTACAGGGGACGCTGCCGTCAGCGCAGGGTCCTCACGGTGCGCTGAAGGGTGCTGACCATGTCCCTGGTGTCATGGACGGCCTGCATCTCGTCGAAGCCCATCGTGACCAGCTCGACGTGGGTTCCGGTGACCGTCACACCGGTGGTGACGAAGAGATGGTTGCCGGTCTCACCATCGGTGACGTTCAGCGCATTCACGCGGGCCCGCTCCCCGCTGCGCAGGGTGACGGTGCGGTTGTACTCGCGGAAGTTGGTCAGCAGGTCCGGGTTGGAACGCACCATCCGCTTGCCGCAACCGGGCAAGGCCTTGCCCATTGCCTCGGCGGCAGCCACGGCCTGCTTGTGGGTCCTGAAGGACGCGATGATGGCGGCGGCCCGGTTGCCGTCGCGGGTGGCGTAGGTGCGGGTCAGGATGGTGTTGGGCTTGAACTTCTTCCAGCCGAACTGCATGCACGGGCTGACCGGGTACTGCCCGTCGCCCTTGTACGTGCTGGTGGTGCGGAAGCCTGCATTGCGGCCGTCGAGCAACAGGTCGTGGTGGCGGGGCAGGTCCGCCTTGACCACGGGCGTGGCCTTGAGGGTGTACTGCGGTGCGGTTCCGGCGTGGCTTTCGCCCGCCCCCAGCGCGGCGCTGCCCGCGACGAGGACGAACGTGGTGACGGTGGCGAGGTGCTTGCGGTTCATGATGACTCCTCTGTCCGGGTCCGACGCACCCGGTCTGGGTGGCCTCCTGACTGGAATACGCGTGACCCCTACGCGCTGGTTGCACCGCTTCCCCAAGAAATCTGCGGGATTTCCAGGATGCCGCTGGACAGCGGCAGCCCCACCCGCACCGAGAGCTGCTTCAGGACCGCCTCCGGAGTCCACGCCGAAGCCAGCGAGGCGGCCGTCGGCTGCTCGGTGCTCTGCGCCGGGCGCACCCGGTCCAGGATGCCGATGCCGGCATGACTCTTGAGCTGGACCTTGTCCCGGTCCAGGCCGGCCAAGGCACAGGCACGTTCGACGGCCAGCTCCAGGCCACCCAGGTGGTCCACCAGGCCGCGCTCGTGGGCATCGCGCCCGGTCCACACCCGCCCGCGAGCCAACGGCTCCAACTGGGCGTGGTCCATCCCCCGGTCCGCGGCGGCCTTGCGGGTGAAGTCGTCGTAGATCCGGTCCAGCCAGGCATTCAGCCGCGCCCACTGCTCCTCGGTGAAGTGCTGGTCACTGGCGAGCATGCCCGCATTGGGGCCACTGTCGATGGCCTCGTGCACCAGGCCCAGCTTGTCGTACAGGCCGGTGGTGACCATCTTCCCCGCCAGCACACCGATGGAACCGGTCAGCGTCGCGGGAAGGGCGACGATCTCGTCAGCCCCCATGGAGACGTAGTAACCGCCCGAGGCGGCGTAGTTGCCCATCTGGGAGACCACCGGGAGGCCGGATTCGCGCACCTGGTGGACGGCACGCCAGATGGTGTCCGAGGCCACGGCCGAGCCACCGGGCGAGTCCACCCGCAGCACGACGGCCTTGACCTTGTCATCACGGCTTGCGGCGCGCAGCTGCTCCGCGACCACGTCGGCCCCGGTCTCCGGCTCCCCCATGCCCGACGGGCGACCGCGCCCCATCACGATCCCACCCCGCACCGGCACCACGGCGATGGTGGGCTGGCGACGGGAGTTCAGCTGGGTGACCGCTTGTCCCGCCGGGCCGCCGGGGGTCCAACGATGCGCGAAACGCAACTGCTCCGGCTTGAGTTCGTCATCGCCGCCCCACTCGGCCAGCAGGTGGGCGACCGCCTCGTCGCGGTATCCGACCCGGTCCACCAGACGCCACTCCAGGGCCTGCTCCGGTGTCAACGGGGACTCGTCGACGGCCCGCCACACCGCCTCACGGTCAACCCCGCGCCGCTCGGCGACCGTGTCGACGAAGTCGTGGGTGAAGGAATTGGCGATCGCCTGCATCATCTCGCGGTTTGCGTCGCTGACCTGGTCTGCGGCGAACTGGTCCGCGGCCGTCTTGTACTCGTGCCGCTTGCCGAACTGGGGTTCGATGGCGGCCTTGCCCAGAAGACCCTTGAACAGGGTGATGCCCAGGTGCACGCCACCGATGCCGAGCTGCCCCGAGGGCTGCAGCCAGATCTGGTGGCAGGAGCTGGCCAGCAGGTAGCTGGCCAGGTCATTGGACAACTCACCCAGCGCCGGGGCGAAGGCGAGCGTCGGCTTCTGCTGGCCGAAGTCCGCGATGGCCAAGCCAAGCTCCTGGGCCTGCGGCAGGGTCAGGGGCGCACTGCCGGCATACAGCACCAACCCCGCGACGTCCTCGTCGCCGGCTGCCTCACGCAGCTTCTGCGCGAGGGTGGTGAGGGTGGGGGCGTTCATCGCCTTCATCGCCGCCCACGGGGTCTCCGGCGGATGACTCAACAACCCCCGCCCCAGGTCGATCTCCAGCACCACCTTGCCTCCCGGCACCTTGCCGGCCAGCGGGGTGCGGGAAAGGACGCGATCGATCACCAGTGACTTGAGATCCATGGCTCCACCGTAGGGGCGTCCTTTGACAAATTCACGGGAGTCGGCTGAGGGCGGAAGCCAGCGCACCCCAACCCACTACCGTGGTCCCATGCCCCGTCGCCTCATGGCCTGCCTGCTGACCACCACCTCCTTGACCCTGGCGGCCTGTGGCGGTCCGGAACCGGCGGCCAGCACCGCACCGGCTGCCCCCGCACCGGCAACCACTGCCGCCGCTCCGGCAACCAGCGATGCCCCCGCCACGAAGCCCTTGACCGCCACCCCCGTCGCCATCCCACAACGTCAGGGCGACGAACTGCTGCTGGCCTTCGCGGGCGACGCCAATGCCTTCAAGGCAGCCGCAGACTCCACCGAACAGGGCCTGGGAGAAGCCGGACGCCTGCTCAAGGCCGCCGACTGGAGCATGGTGAACCTGGAGACCGCACTCGCCGACGACCAGGAAGGCCTCACCAAGCAGCCCAAGCTCTACACCTTCCTCACCGGGCGCGCCTTCCCGCAGATGCTGCAGCGCGAAGGGGTGGACCTGGTCAGCCTGGCCAACAACCACGCCATGGACTTCGGAGTGGAGGGCATGAAGCGCACCCTGAAGATCCGTCAGGACAGTGAGCTCCCGATGATCGGCGTGGGTGCCAGCCAGGACGACGCCTTCCGCCCGTGGACGGGCGAAGTGCACGGCCGGCAGGTCGTGGCGCTGGTGGGCAATGACATCCTCGAGTCGAACATGGACTGGCGTCCGCGCGACGGGCGCCCCGGCGTCGCCATGGTCAAGACCGAGGAGGGCTTCCAGACCCTCGTCGACGGCGTGGCCGCCCAGCGTCGCGAGCACCCGGAGGCCGTCGTCGTGGTCTTCATGCACTGGGGCGTCGACTACCAGGTGTGCACCACGGGCCGGCAGGAGAAGATGGCGAAGAAGCTCGCCGACGCGGGAGCGAGCATCGTCGTCGGGACCCATGCGCACCGGGTGCAGCGCGCCGAGACCATCGGCAGCACCTACGTGGCCTACGGGCTGGGCAACTTCAACTTCTACTCCGACCGGGCCAGCACCCGGGAGACCGGCGTGCTCACCGTGCACGTCCCTCGGTCCGGCGCACCGACGGCCGAATGGGCCCCCGGCCGGATCGTCGACGGCCGCCCGGTGATGCTCACCGGCGCCGAGGCCGAAGCCGCCCGGGAGCGCTGGGCCGGCCTGCGGGGAGGCTGCTGATGCCCCGCTCCCCCCTGCCGGTGCGCCACGGCTTGAATGCCGCGTGGGTGGGAACCCCGCGAGAGGAGAACTGGGCCACGATGCGGGACTTCCTGGTCTGGAAGATCCCGCGGCTGACACCCGAGCGGATCGACGAGATGTTCGCCGAGGAACGCTTCGTCGACGAGAAGGGCACCGTCCTGCCCCTCGACGCCCCCTACAAGCACCACTCCTTCATCTTCTTCCACCGCGACCTCCCCGACGAGACCGAGCCACCGGGCGAGCTGCTGGTGCTGCACCGCGACGAGCGGCTCGTCGTGCTGGACAAGCCCCATTTCACCTCCACCATTCCCCGCGGACAGCACATCATCCACTCCGCCGTGGTGCGCGCCCGACGCGAACTGGACCTGCCGGACCTGTCGCCGGCCCACCGGCTGGACCGGGCCACCGCCGGCATCCTGCTGTGCACCACCCGGCGGGAACACCGTCGCGCCTACCAGATGATGTTCGAGCAGCGGGTGCCGCAGAAGACCTATGAGGCCATCGGCCGGCTGCGCCCGGAGCTGGACTTCCCGCTGGACCTGTCCAGTCACATGACCAAGACCCGAGGCGTGATGCAGGCCGAGGAGGTCCCGGGCCGCGATCCCAATGCCCACACCCGCATTGAGCTGCTGGACCGCGCGGAGCATCCGGTTCATGGGCCGATCGGCCGCTACCTGGTCAAGCCCACCACCGGCAAGACGCACCAGATCCGGCTGCACATGAGCTCCGCCGGGATCCCCATCGTCAATGACCCCTTCTACCCCGAGGTCCTGGACCGTTCCCTGGACGACTTCACCCTGCCGCTGCAGCTGCTGGCCAAGGAGTTGCGCTTCGTGGATCCGGTGGACGGCAGCGAGCGGGTCTTCACCAGCGCCCGGACCCTGAGCGTCTGGGACGAGGCCCGCTGACTTCCCCAGACAACATTGAGTGGGCGGGGTGGCCCAGAACTGAGAGCCCACGGACCGTCTGGACAGAACTGGAACGATCCAATGCCGGGTTTGGCTCTCATTTTTCGGTTGTCCACAGGTTTGTTGGCCCCTCCCCGGGAAAACTGAGAGCCCACAGCCCTGCTGGATGAAGTTGGAACGTGCCAAGCTCCATTTTGGCTCTCAGTTTCGGTTCCCACGCCCCCGACGCAGGAGGATCAGTCGGCCTCGGCGGAGGCCTGGGCGGCGCGGACCTCGTCGACGGTCCAGACGCGCAGCCGGGGAGGCCAGCCGCGGCGAAGACGGACCCGAACCCCGCGGTGCACCATGAACCAGGCGCTGACCCCGGCGAAGGTCACCCCGGTGGCCAGAGAGCCGGCCCAGATGGTCCACCGGGGACCGAAGACGTCACCCACCCAGCCGATCAACGGAGCACCAAGCGGGGTGCCACCCATGAATATCGCCATGTACAGGGCCATCACCCGGCCGCGCACCTCGGGGTCGCTGGCCAACTGCACCGAAGCGTTGGCGCAGGTCATCATCGTCAGGGCGCACAACCCGGTGGGCACCAGGAGCGCGGCGAAGACCGTGTAGCTGGGGGCGGCCCCCAGCAGGCCCGTGCACAGGGCAAAACCGCCCAGGGCCAGCAGCAGCACCCGCAGCCGGGGACGCTCCCGACGAGCGGCGATCAGGGCGGCGGCCAAGGTTCCGATGGCCATGATGGAGCCGAGCAGGCCGTACTCCCCCGGCCCCTTGCCAAAGACCTTGGTGGCCATCAGTGCATTGGTGATCTGGAAGTTCATACCGAAGGTGCCCAGCATGAAGACCATCAGCAGGATCACCAGGATGTCGGGCCGTCGCCAGACATAGCGCAGCCCCTCGCGCACCGCACCCTTGCCGTTCTTGCGCATGGGTGCCGGGGTGAGTTCGGCGGCACGCATCCGGGCCAGTGAGAGCAGCACCGCGCCGAAGCTCAGCGCATTGAGGGCCATGGCCGGCGCCACTCCCCAGGCGGCGATCATCAACCCGGCGAGCCCGGGCCCCAGCAGGCGCGCGCTGTTGAAGGAGGCGGAGTTGAGCCCCACGGCATTGGGCACGAGCCCGCGCGGAACCATCTCGCTCACGAAGGCCTGGCGGGTCGGATTGTCGAAGGCGGTCACCACACCGGTCAGGAAGGCCAGCACGAAGACGTGCCACAGCTCCACCCAGCCGCTGACCACCAGCAGGAACATCACCAACGCGTTCAGCCCCAGCAGGCTCTGGCTGAGCATCAGGATCCGACGCTTGGGGAAGCGGTCCGCGATCGAGCCGGCATAGGGCGCCAGGAAGGGGATCGGCAGGAACTGCAGCCCGGTCACCAGGCCCAGCGCCGACGAGGAGTGGTCCGTGAGGATGGTGAGCACCAGCCAGTCCTGCGCCACCCGGTACATCCAGGTGCCGACATTGCTGACGACAGCGCCGGTGAAGAAGATCCGGTAGTTGGGGACCCGCAGGCTGGCGAAGGTGCCCGTGGGCGCCTCGTGGGCGACGCTCATCGTGTGGCCCGACGAATGTTCAGCACCGCCCCGGCCAGATAGACCACCGAGCCGATCCAGACCAGCACCAACCCGGCCCAGAAACGCGGCGAGACGGGCTGGCCGAAGACGAACAGGCCGAGCAGGAACTGCATCGTGGGGGTCATGTACTGCAGGACGCCCAGGGTTCCCAGCGGGATCCCCGGGGCGGCGACGGCGAAGAGCCACAGCGGCACCGCGGTGAAGATGCCAGCCACCACCAGCAGCGCCGCCACCCGGCCGGAGTGGGGCCAGGCAGCCCTCCCCTGACCGGCGCTCCAGGCCATCCACGCCAGGGCCAGCGGGGTGAGTACGGCGGACTCGAGGAAGAGGCCCTGCAAGGCAGTCACCTTGACCCGCTTCTTGACCATACCGTAGAAGCCGAAGCTGAAGGCCAGCAGGAGGGGGACCCACACCGTGCGCCAGGCCTGGGAGGCAATCACGCACACCCCCAGGGCGGCCAGGGCGCAGCCGATCTTCCCGGGGCGTCCCATCCGTTCGCCGAAGAAGATCATCCCCAGCGCGATGCTGACCAGCGGATTGGTGAAGTAGCCCAGGGATGCCTCCACGACGTGGTTGGAATTGACCGCCCAGATGTAGGTCAGCCAGTTCACCGCGATCAAGACCGCCGCCACGGCCAGGAGCCGCCAGGCACCACTGCTCCAGACCTCGCGCAACCATCCCCAGGGCTTGCGCTGCACGGCCAGCACCAATGCCACGAAGGCCAGGCTGAACAGCACCCGACCGGACAGGATCTCCAGCGAACCGGCTGGCTTGAGCAGGGGGAAGAAGAGCGGAAATCCGCCCCACAGGAGATAACACAGGATGCCGGCGAACAGGGAGGTCTGGCTGGCGGATCGGGTGCGCATCTGGCTCCTACGGGCAGGCTGTGGGGGTTCGGATTGTCCAGTCTGCCGCGCCGGGCGACACAATGGGCGTCATGTCCAGCCAAGCATCACTGCCCGCCGCCGTCATCTTCGACGTGGACGGCACCCTGACCGACACCGAACCGGCCTGGGAACGGGTCCGGGCCGGGCTCGCCGCCGCCGACGGGGCCGACTACGGGCCCGACCATGCCCTGGCGATGATGGGGATGAGCACTCGCGAGTGGAGCACCTATCTCAGCGAGGTCGTCGGCCTCAACGGATCCCCCGAGGACTGTGCGCGGCGCACCATCGACGGGATGCGCAAGCTCTACCACGGCGGAGTCGGCATCCTTCCCGGCGCCCGGGAGGCCGTGCGAGCGATGGCCGAGCTGGTCCCGGTGGGGATCGCATCGTCCTCGCCGGTGGTGCTGATCGAGGCGGCCATCGAGGAGCTGGGAGTCGGCGACGTGGTCAGCGCACACGTGTCCACCGAGCAAGTGGAACGCGGCAAGCCCGCCCCGGACGGCTACCTGCGCTGCTGTGAACTGCTCGGGGTGGACCCGACGCAGTGCCTTGCCATCGAGGACTCCACCGCCGGTATCCGCTCCGCGCTGGCCGCGGGGATGGGCGTCGTCGCCATCCCGCAGCCCTTCCACCAGCCCTCCGACGAGCTGCTCGCCCGGTGCACTGTCCTGCAGGACCTGACGCAGCTCACGCCGCAGCGACTGCGCGAGCTGTGGTGAGGGTCTGAGGATCCAGAGACGCGAGCGGCCCGCCCCATTCACATGGGACGGGCCGCGTCTGCTTCTGTGCGAGCTGTGGCTCAGCCGAGGACCTTCTTGGCGGTCTCGACGACGTTGTCCACGGTGAAGCCGAGCTTCTCGAACATCACATTGCCGCTGGCCGAGGCGCCGAAGGTCTCGATGGAGACCGAGTCCCCCTCGAATCCGACGTACTTGGTCCAGCCCTGGGCGATGCCGGCCTCGATGGAGACGCGCTTGGTGACGGCCTTGGGCAGCACCGACTCCTTGTAGGCGTCGTCCTGCTCGTCGAACCATTCCTGGCACGGCATGGAGACGACGCGGGTGGCGACACCCTGCTCCTCCAGCACCTTCTGCGCCTCGACGGCCAGCGCCACCTCGGAACCCGTGGCGATCAGGATCAGCTGCGGGGTGCCGTTGGCGGCATCCTTGAGCACGTAGGCACCCTTGAGCACACCCTCGGCGGAGGCACAGGCGCCCTCGCCACGCTCGACGATCGGCAGGTCCTGACGGCTCAGCACGAGGCCACTGGGCTGGTCGGTGTGCAGCAGGGCACCCTTCCACGCGTAGCTGGTCTCGTTGGCATCGGCCGGGCGCACCATCGCCAGGTTCGGGATGGCCCGGTAGGCGGCCATGTGCTCGATCGGCTGGTGGGTGGGGCCGTCCTCACCGACGCCGACCGAGTCGTGCGTCCACACGAAGATGCTCGGGACACCCATCAGGGCGGCCAGGCGCACCGGCGGGCGCATGTAGTCGGCGAAGACGAAGAAGGTGCCGCCATAGCTGCGGGTGAGGCCGGACAGGTTGATGCCGTTGACCACACCGCCCATGGCGTGCTCGCGGATGCCGAAGTGCAGCGTGCGGCCGTAGGGGTTGCCCGTGAACTCCTTGGAGCTGCGCTCCTCCGGGAGGAAGGAGGGCTGGCCCTTCATGGTGGTGTTGTTCGAGCCGGCGAGGTCGGCGGAGCCGCCCCACAGTTCGGGCAACTGGTCGGCCAGGGCCGTCAGGACCTCGCCGGAGGCGGCGCGGGTGGACTTCTTGCCGGGCTCGAAGACCGGGAACTCGATGCCCTCCGGGAGCTTGCGCTCGGCGACGCGGGCCAGCAGTTCCGCCTTGTCCGCGTTGGCGGCCTTCCACGCCTCGAACTTCTGGTTCCACTCGTCGCGGGCCTGCTTGCCGCGTTCGGCGGCATTGGCGCGGGCGTGGTCGACGGCGGTCTGGTCCACGGCGAAGGGGCTGTCCTCGAAGCCGAGTTCCTTCTTGAGGGCGCCGATCTCCTCGGCGCCGATCTTGGCGCCGTGCACCGAGTGCTTGCCCTGCAGGTTGGGCAGCGGCCAGCCGATCACGGTGGTGAGCTTGATGAAGGAGGGCTTGTCCGTGACGGCCTTGGCGGCCTCGATCGCGGCGTACAGCTCCTCGACCTTCTCCTCGTACCTGGTGCCGCCATTGGTGAAGTCCACGTGCTGGACGTGCCAGCCGTAGGCCTCGTAACGGGCGGCGACGTCCTCGCTGAAGGCGATCTTGGTGTCGCCCTCGATGGAGATGCGGTTGTCGTCGTAGAACAGGATCAGGTTGCCCAGGTTCTGCGTGGCGGCCAGCGAGGAGGCCTCGGAGGAGACGCCCTCCTGCATGCAGCCGTCACCGGCGATGGAGTAGACGAAGCGGTCGAAGGGGCTCTGTCCGGCGGGAGCCTCGGGGTCGTACAGGCCACGCTCCTTGCGTGCGGCCATGGCCATGCCGACGGCCATCGAGATGCCGGCACCCAAGGGGCCGGTGGTGGCCTCGATGAACTTGGTGTGGTGGTACTCGGGGTGGCCGGGGGTCTTGGAGCCCCAGGTGCGCAGCTGCTTCAGGTCGTCGAGCTCCAGGTCACAGCCGGCCAGGTAGAGCTGGGTGTACTGGGTCAGCGACGAGTGACCGGCGCTCAGCACGAAGCGGTCGCGGCCCAGCCACAGCGAATCGGTCGGGTCCGTCTTCATGACCTTCTGGTACAACAGGTAGGCCAGGGGTGCCAGCGAGATGGCGGTGCCGGGGTGTCCGTTGCCGACCTTCTCCACGGCGTCGGCGGCGAGGATTCGCGCCACGTCAACGGCGCGAGCGTCCTGCTCGGTCCAGTTCAGGGTGTTGTTCACATTTGCCTCTCGTGCGTCAGTGCTGTCCGTAGACATTCTGGTATCGATCGTAGAGCCCGTCCACGAGGGAGGGATCAAGGGCTTGCACGTTCTTGCCACCGTCCTGCCCCTCACGGGCGATCTGGACGGTGCGTGCGACTTCTTCGCACATCACGGCGGCCTTGACCGCCTGGCGGGCATCGGCCCCGATGGTGAAGGGACCGTGGTTGGCCATCAGGACTGCCGGGGAGCGGTGTCCGTCCAACACCTCGACGATACCGCGCCCGATGGAGTCGTCGCCGATCACGGCCACCGGCCCGACGGGAATCTCGCCGCCGAACTCGTCGGCCATCATCGTCAGGACGCAAGGGATGGGCTCGCGCCGAGCCGCCCAGGCCGTCGCATAGGTGGAATGGGTGTGCACCACTCCCCCGACCCGGTCCATGTGGGCGTAGACATAGGCGTGGGCGGCGGTGTCCGAGGACGGTGTCAGCCGCTCGGGTGTGCCGTCGACGATCTTGCGCCCCTGGAGGTCACAGACCACCATCCGCTCCGGCGACAGGTCGTCGTAGCTGACGCCCGACGGCTTGATCACCATCAGGTCGGTCCCGATCTGCTCGGCGCACCGGACCCGGGCGGAGACATTTCCCGCCGTCCACACCACCAGCCCCCAGCGGGGCAGTTCCGCGTGCAGGGCCGAGACCTCGGCCCTGCACACGGCAACCTGCTCCTGGACCTCGACGGGTAGTTCGTCGAGCACCAGCATGTTCTTCCTTTCGTTCCCCGAGCCTGTCGAGGGGTCAGGCGACCGGGTAGTAGTCCGTGCCGCCGCCGGCGATCTGCTCCCGGGTGGTGTCGAGGTCCTCGTAACGGCCCTCGTGCTTGGCGGCGCGGCGCTTCACACCGTCGCGACGCATGTCCTTGAGGCGGTAGAGCAGGCTGCTGCCACCACGGCCGAAGACGTCGTGCAGCAGGGTGTACTCGTAGAAGAGCTTGTCGTACAGCGCGCTGGCCTCCGGATTCGGGAGATAGGCGTTCTCCTGGCGTGCACCCATCGCCATCGAGGCGGCCTTGACGTCCGGGTAGACACCCGCGGCGACGGCGGCGAAGACGGCCGAGCCCAGGGCACCGGGCTGGGTGGTCAGGCCCACCGAGATCGGCAGCTTGCACACGTCGGCGTACATCTGCATCAGGAACTTGTTCTTGATCAGGCCGCCGGCGGCGACGATCTCCGTGATCTCCACGCCATTCTTCGCAAAGGTCTCGATGATGGTGCGGGCACCGAAGGCGGTTGCCTCCAGCAGCGCGCGGTAGGTGTCCTCCGGTCGGGTGCCCAGGGTCTGGCCCACCACCAGTGCCGACAGGTTCGGGTCATTGAGCACCGAACGGTTGCCGTTGTGCCAGTCCAGCGCCACCAGTCCGTGCTCGCCGATCTCCTGGTCGGCGGCCAGGCGCGTCAGCCAGTCGTGGATGCTGACCCCCGCGGCCTCGGCGTCGCGGTAGTAGCCCGCGTTGACACTGGTGTTGACGAACCAGGCGAAGATGTCGCCCACGGCGGTCTGGCCGCACTCGAAGGCCCACAGTCCGTCGACTATGCCGCCGTCGACGACGCCGAACATGCCGGGAACCTCCTTGAGCTCATTGCCCAGCACGATGTGGCAGCTGGAGGTACCCATGATGGCGGTCATCTGCCCGGCCTCGACGGCCTGCACCGCGGCGGCGGTGACGTGGGCGTCGATGTTGCCGACGGCCACGCTGATCCCCTCCGGCAGGCCCATCCAACCGGCGGCCTCCGCGGTCAACTTGCCGGCCTCGGCGCCCAGCGGCAGCACCTCGCCGGGCATCTTCTCCTCGAAGACACCCCCGAAGGCCGGGTTCAGCTGCTCGAGGTATTCGCGGCTGGGGTACTTGCCGTCCTGGAAGTTGCGCTTGTAGCCCGAGTCGCCGGCCGCGTAGACCTCATTGCCGGTCATCCGGAAGGTGATCCAGTCCAGCGCGTTGAAGAAGCGCTCGGTGGCCTGGTAGACCTCGGGATCCTTCTCCAGGGTCTCCAGCACCTTGGGCAGCAGCATCTCGGCGGACAGGGTGCCGCCGTAGCGGGCCAGCCAGTCCTCATTGCGCTGTTTGGCGACCTCGACGATCCGCTCGGCCTGTTCGAAGGCGCCGTGGTGCTTCCACAGCTTCACATAGGCGTGCGGGCGGTTCTTGAACTCGGGCAGCTCGCACAGCGGGGTGCCGTCAGCCTTGGCAGCCACCACGGTGGCAGAGGTGAAGTCGATGCCGATGCCGACGATCTGCGACGGGTCCACCCCGGCGCTCTTGATCGCCTCGGGCACTGCGGTCTGGAGCACCTCGATGTAGTCGGCGGGCACCTGCAGCGCGAAGTCCGGCGGCAGCGCCTGGCCGTCGCCGGCCGTCAGGCCGCGGTCCATCACCTGGTGGGTGTAGTCCTTCACACCGTGACCGAGTTCCTGACCGTCGGCGACGCTGACGACGGCCGCACGGCCGCTCAGCGTGCCGAAGTCGATTCCGACCACGTACTTGTCGTTGCTCATGGGTTTGTCCTTCGAGGCATTGGATCTGTTGTCAGCGGGTCGTTCAGGCCTTGGCGGCTTCGTGGTCCACCAGGTCATGGGTCATGGACTGCATCTGCGGGTAGCTGTCGCAGTACTTGTCGACGTAGTACTGGTACTCCTCGTGACGGGCCTGGTCGGGCTCGATCTGGTCCAGGGTGTGCACCATGTTCTGGGCCGCGGTCTGGATGTCCGGGTACAGGTTGGCGCCGACGGCGGCCAGCATGCAGGAGCCGAGCACCACCGCGTCCCCCACCTCGGTCAGGGTGATCGGGACGCCGGTGACGTCGGAGTGCATCTGCATCCACTCGCGGCTCTTGGTGGCACCGCCGCAGGCGACGATCTCCTTCACCTCGAAGCCGGCCGCGGTCATCGCGCGCAGGTTGTGGGCGGTGCCGTAGCAGACACTTTCCTGGATGGCGTGGTACATGTGCGCCGGGGTGTGCATCAGGGACAGGCCCCAGATGATGCCGCGCGCCTTGGAATCGGTGTATGGGGTGCGGTTGCCCTGGAAGTACTCGTTGATGATCAGGCCGTCGGAGCCGATCGGGATCTCCTTCGCCTTGGCATTGAGCAGGTCATAGGCATTGAGTCCGGTGGTGTCGGCGGCCTGCACGATGTCCGGGCAGAAGCTGTCCTTGAACCACTTCAGCACGCTGCCGGTGGAGACCTGGCCGCCCTCGACGGTGTACTGGCCCTTCACGACGCCGTCGGTGTAGGCACCGAAGAAGCCCGTGCCGTGGATCTCCTTCTCGCTCTGGCCGGTGAGCACGTGGGAGGAGCCGGTGATCAGCGCCATCTTTCCGGGCTCCACCACGCCCAGGCCGATCTGTCCGGCCCACGCGTCGGCGGGGCCCTGGGCAACGGGCGTGCCCGCGCGCAGCCCCAGGAGCTGGGCGGCGACGGTGCTCAGGCCGGCGACGGGGGTGCCGAGGTCCAGGACGCGCTCGGGGATCTTGTCGAAGACGTCGCCACAGCCGACGTGCTCGTAGAAGTCCGTGGGCCACCCGCCCTTGTTGCGGTTGTAGTACATCCGCAGGGCGGCGGAGTTGATGTTGGTGGTCCACTCGCCGGTCAGTTTGAAGTTGATCCAGTCGGGCGCGTCGACCAGCTTGGTGGCCTCGTTGTAGGTCTCCGGCTCGTGCTCCTTCAGCCAGGCGGCCTTGAAGGGGTACCACTCGGCGGTGGCAGGGGCGGTGCCGGCACCGTTGTAGAGGCGCGCGACGGAGTCGCTGGTCTCGGCGCGAGCGGCCTGCTCGGTGGCCCGCACGTCCATCCACATGATGGCCGGACGCAGCTCCTCGCCCTTGTCGTTCATGGCGACGACGGTCATGGTCGTCGCGTCGTAGCTGATCCCGGCAATCTCGTGGGCCTGGATGCCGGCGCTGGCCATCGCCTTGTGGCACGAGGCCTGCAGTGCCTCCCACCAGTCCTGTGGGTTCTGCTCGGCCCAGCCCGGGCGCGGGTGGCTGGTCTTGTAGGCGGTGGCGGCGAAGGTGACTGGGCGGCCCTGCATGTCGAAGATGGCAACCCGGCAGCTCTCGGTGCCGTAGTCGATGCCCATCAGGTAGGGGCCGGTGCTGGTGCTCATGGTGCCTCCTCGACGCATCCTTGCGTCTGGTTCAGGGTGTGCTGGGATGTCCCCTCGACAGGCTCGGGGACCGGGGTTTGGTTGCTCGGGTTGCTCGGGGACCGGGTTGGCTTGCTCGGGGCTGGTCAGTGGGTGTCGGGATCGTTGTCCTCGGTCCAACCCAGCTCGTCCCAGACGAACTGCGGCAGCAGCCGGTCGATCCGATCCATCACATAGCTGGGCTGGTGGGCCTCTTCGAGAGCGCGCACATCGTCGGCCGTGGCCTCACCGGTCAGCACCAAGGCGGAGCGCATGTTGGTGTCCAGCGCCATCTGGATGTCCGTCTGGAGCCGGTCCCCCACCATCACCGAGTTCTCCACGGCGACGTCGAGACCGGCCAGGGCCTCGGTGAGCATGATCGGCGACGGCTTGCCCAGGCTGACCTGGCACTTCGTGCTGGTGCATGCCTCGATGGCGGCGGTGATGGCGGCGCAGTCCGGCTCCCCCCGTCCGCCCGGGAAGGGGCAGAAGCGGTCCGGATTGGTCTGGATCAGGAAGGCGCGCTTGTGGAACCAGATGGCGTCGAAGGCGATCTGCAGCTTGCGGTAGTCAAAGGTGCGATCGTAGGAGGCGATCACGATGTCGATCTCCTCCGGATCCTCCGTGAGGGTGAAGCCCGCGGTGCGCAGGGCATTCTTCAGCGGCTCCTCGCTGATGCAGAAGAGCTTGGCGTCAGGGTGGTGCGACTGGAGCCACCGGGTGGTCGTGACCACGGTGTTGGAGATGTCGCTGATGTCGGTGGGCACGCCGAGCTTGGCCAGCTTCTCGACGTACTGCTGGGGATCCTTGGTGGGGTTGTTGCTCAGGAAGCGCACCGGGATGTCACGACGACGCAGTTCGTGGACCATCCGGGCCGCGCCGGGCAACAGGTGGTCGCCCAGGTAGATGGTGCCGTCCATGTCGAAGACATAGGCATCGTGCAGCTCGGTCGGATTGACGATCACGTCGTGGGACATCCCGGTGCTCCTGTGGTGAGGGGTTTGGGTTGCTCAGGCGAGCAGGGCGCCGGCGCCCAGGACCAGGGTGGTCATGATCCAGATGCCGGAGGCCGGCGGATCGATGTGGGTGGTGCCGCGGTCGTACCAGACCCGGGCCCAGAACTCGACGAGCCAGGCGGACAGCACACCGACCACGCCGCAGACCAGGACGGTGAAGAAGGCGCTCATCCACTGGCCGGACTCCCAGACACCATTCCATTCGAAACCGCTGCCCGCGATGATGGGCAGGAAGGTGACGGCTGCCACGCCGGAGACCACGGTGATGTGGTGCTGCACCGGCATGTTGAAGCCCATGATCAGGAACAGGATGATGATGGCCGAGATGCCGAAGGGAAGGCTGCTGGCGAAGGCGGAACCGCCCTTGACGGCGTGGCCCACCACGATGGACAAAGCGCCGGCCGCCGCACCGAAGAAGAAGCCGAGGCTGACCAGGTAGCCCCACTTCTCCTGCCAGGGCAGCCACTGGGCGTCCTCGCGGGGAGCGATCTTGCCCATGAAGCCGGAGGCTCCCTTGTTGAACTTGTCGCTGCCGATCAGCGAACCGGAGCCCACCCCGTCCTTGCGCTTGCCGAACAGGACACGCGCCAGCAGTGCGGAGGTGACGACCGTGAAGGCGACACCGTCGGTGTGGGTGCCGAACCACGGGATGTTGTCCACGACGAAGGCCTTGAAGAGGTAGCCGAAGACACCGAAGGCCGCACCGACGTGCATCACATCGGACTTGCCCAGACCGGCCAGGGCGGAGTTGATGTCCTTGCCGGACTCCAGGTAGCCCTTGTGCCAGGCATAGGCCGCGGCCGCGGCGCCGCCCGCGAACATCACGTACGGACCGGCGAAGGGTCCGAAGGCGACGTAGTTGAAGCCCCAGTCGGTACCGGTACCGGCGTACAGACCCCAGGAGAGCAGGACGCAGAAGCCGGTGAGGACGAAGGCGAAGTTGCCGCCGATGGCGGCGCCGATGTATCCACCTGCTGCTGCGGCCAACAGGCCGAACAGGAAGATACCCAGTGAAGCAGTGAACATCATTGTTCCTTCTGGAAGTGGCCGCGGTGCGGCGGGTTTTTCTTGACCGGGGAAGGAGCTCCCGCCGGCCGGGATGAAGGTGCCGGTCAGCAGCTCGTGGGAGCGGACGGGCTGTTGTCCGAGCCGAGTCGTGACTCGTACTCGGTGATGGCAGCCACCTTGGGGGCCGAGGCGGAGGAGGCGTCGAAGGTGTAGCCGAAGAACTCCTTGACCAGGCGTCGGGCCAGGTAGGGGCCGATCACCCGGGCGCCCAGGCAGAGCGCCTGTGCGTCATTGGACAGGACGAGGCGCTCGACGCTGAAGGAGTCGTGCGCGGTGCAGGCACGGACCCCGGGAACCTTGTTGGCGCTGATCGCCATGCCCATGCCGGTCCCGCAGATCAGGACGGCCCGGTCCACGGTGCCGTCGGCCACCATCTTGGCGGCCTTGACCCCGACGTGCGGATAGTCGATGTCCTCACCGACGGCCACGCCCACGTCGATCACCTCGTCGATGCGTTCGTCAGCCTCCAGATCGGCCTTGATCAGGTCCTTGTACTCGACGCCGGCGATGTCGGCGCCAACCACAACACGAAAGCCCATGGATCCGTCCTCCCAGCAGCATTGCCTCGTGACGCCGAGGGGCGCCACCTGCGCTCGAAACTACCAGCGACGACGGGCAGAGTTAACAGAAAGCGTGTGAATTTATGTGCAATCGGTCACGGGGCCCATGGTCAGATTCCCGACACGAGCACCTGAACGCCAAGATCCTGTAGTTCTTGGCGTGATTCCTGCGGGGTCTGCGCGTCCACGACCACGACGTCGAAGTCCGCCAGCCTGGCGAAGCTGTGCAGGGCCTGCCGGCGGAACTTGGTGTGGTCCAGCATCAGGACCTTGGTGGCTGCGGCGGCGAGCATGGCCTGCTTCACGCTGACCACGTCGCCATAGGGGTGCATGCAGTTCCCGTCGACGACGCCCGAGGCACTCAGCACGCACATGTCCGCGTTCATGGAACTCAGCGTCTGGACCGTCGTCGGCCCCATCAGCGCCTGGGCCCAGGCCTGGTACTCGCCACCGGCGACGATCAGACGGAGGTCATCGCGCCGCTCCACCTCCTGGGCCACCAGCAGCGAATTGGTCACCACCGTCAGCGGGGAGACGTCCTCCAGTGCGCGCAGCAACCAGACGCCCGAGGTGGAGTCATCCAGCATCAGGGAGCTGCCCGGCTTGACCAGGGGCGCCAGCACCGCGGACATCGACGCCTTGACCTCGGCATTCTGCTCCAGCCGGAATCCGGCCGAGGCCTCCTGCAGGGAGCTGGCGACGGCCAGCACCTGTCCCCGCTGCCGCTGGACGATACCGGCCTCCTCCAGGGCGGCCACGTCACGGTAGACGGTCATCAGGCTGACGCCCGTGGCCTGGACGAGGTCCTCGACGCGCAGGGACCCGCGCTTGATGACCGCCTCCGCGATGGCCTGGTGCCGCGCGCGCTGGGCACTCTGGCTCCCGCGGCCCACATGACTGGACAGCGACGGGCTCTCGACGCGGCTCGGGTCGGTCATGGACGCATCATTGCACCCACACCTCGCTCTGGCGACCCGGCGGTCCACACTTTGGTCTGACCACCAGCGGAGCTCAGCCTCCCACCTCCTCGACGGCAGACAGCGTCTCCCCCGCCGTGGTGAGGAAGAGGACCACGTCGCGCCCCTGCACGGTGCCTCGAGCCACTGCCCGCGGTCCGGCATCCACCAGGTCCACCAGCTCGAAACCATGGGCCCGGGCCATCCACTCGGCCGGGTCCTGGACCTGCCCACCGCGGGTGATGGGGCCACTGACCACTTGGGCCAGCTGCTCTGCATCTCCCGCATCCAGGGCACGTGCCAGACGATTGGCGAGCTGCAGCATGGTCAGGCCCCGGGTGGGCGGCATCGGCAGCGGCGACGGCCTGCTGGGCAACTGGACGGGGCTTCCCACCTGCTCCGGCGCGCTGGGCCGTGGCTCGTCGGCACCCTCGGTGGCCTCGATGCTGACCACCTCGCCGAAGCGGGGCACGACGCACGTGATGCCGAACTCGGTGATGATCTTCTCCCGCAGCGCCTCGGCGGAGTCCTGCTCTCCATGCACCAGGAAGACGGTGCGCGGCTTTCGTGGCAGGTCACGCAGCCAGTCCAGCAGGTCCGAGCAGTCGGCGTGCACGCTGAACTCGCTGTCCTGCACGATCGTCGCCCGCACCGGGACGTAGCGGCCGTGCATCTTGAGCTGCTTGGCGCCCTCCAGCAGCGAGCGTCCGCGGGTCCCGACGCCCTGGTAGCCGGTCAGCACCACCGAGTGCTTGGGATCGGGCAGCATCTTCTCCAGGTGGTGCACCACGCGTCCACCGGTGGCCATCCCCGACGAGCTGATGATGATGCAGGGAAACTTCGGGTTGTTCAGCGCCTTGGACTCCTCGACGCTGGTCACCTCGCGCAGGTTGGGCAGGTCCGCGAAGTCCTCGGGCCGCATGTCGTCGCGCAATTCCTCCGAGCCCTGGTAGACCTTGAGCGCGGCCAGGGCCATCGGGGAGTTCACGAAGACGGGTACCTCCGGGATCCGGCCCGCCTTGCGCATCTGTGTGATCTCCTTCAGCACGGCCTCGGTGCGGTCGACGGCGAAGGCCGGCACCAGCACCGAGCCACCCCTGCCGACCGTCTTGCGGATGGTCTCGGCGAAGAGCTCGTGCGGCAGGCCGTCCGGCTCCGGGTGCTCCCGGTCTCCGTAGGTGGATTCCATCAGCACGTGGTCGGCCCCCTGGGGGATCCCCCGCGGCTTGAGCACCGGGTGGTCTTGACGCCCCAGGTCCCCGCTGAACAGGACGGTGCGGCCCTCATGGGTCAGGTTGGCGCAGGCGGAACCCAGGATGTGCCCGGCACGGGTGAAGCGGAGCACCAGGCCGTCACGCAGGTCCGTGTCCACGTCGAAGCCGACGGGCCGGAACAGGCGCATGGTCTGCTGCACGTCCTCCTGGGTGTACAGCGCCAATGGTGGGTTGTGCTTGGACCAGCCACCCGCGGCCGCGTCCTTGGCGTCCTGTTCCTGCAGGTGGGCAGAGTCCATCATCACGATCTCGGCCAGCTCGATGGTGTCGGGTGTGCACCAGATGGTTCCGGTGAAGCCGTGCTTGACCAGTGCGGGAATGTAGCCGCAGTGGTCGAGGTGGGCATGGGTGAGCACCAGGTCACTGATGCTGCCGGGCTCCACGGGGAACTTGGCCCAGTTCTGCTCGCGCCACTTCTTCTCCCCCTGGAAGAGGCCCGCATCGACCAGGACGCGTCGCTCCCCGATGGTCAGGAGGTGCTTGGATCCGGTGACGGTGCCCGCAGCACCGAGGAAGGTGACTGTCATCTGCTGTCCCATGACCCCACTCTGCCCCTCTTGCGTGGTCTTGGGGCGGGTTGTGACCCACTCGTCAGCCAGCGTTCACCCTCAGACCCGGCCCAGGCTGCGGTTGCGGGCCTCGGGCAGGCCGAAGCAGGCGACGGCGGCCAGGGCGAAGGCGATGCTGAAGACCGTGAAGGCCAACCCATTGCCTCCGCGGGCGATCAGCACCGGCACCAGCAGCGGCGCGACGATGGAGGCGATCCGCCCGAAGGCGGCGGCCGCCCCGGTGCCCGTCCCGCGGATCGACGTCGGATAGATCTCCGGACCGATCGCGTACAGGGCACCCCAGGCACCCAGGTTGGCGAAGCTCAGCGCGCAGCCCGCCGTCAGGATCTCGGACGTGCTGCTGGCGTGCCCATAGGCCAGCGCCGCCAGCGCCGATCCGGCCAGGAAGCTGGCCAGCGTCGCCCGACGGCCCCAGACCTCGATCAGCCATCCGGCCAGGGCATAGCCGGGGAGCTGGGCCAGGGTCATGATCAGGGTGAACTCGAAGGACTTCACGATGCTGAAACCCTGCTTGACCAGCAGCGACGGGATCCAGATGAAGGCGCCGTAGTAGCTCAGGTTGATGCAGAACCAGACCGCCCACAAGGCCGCCGTGCGCACCCGGAGCCGGGCCGACCAGATGTGCTGGTGGCCGCTCGGCTCCAGGTCCTCCACTGGGGCCTCGACAGGCTCGCCCGCCGCCTTCGCCGTTCCCCGAGCCTGTCGAGGGGCCTCCGCCTCGAAACTGCGCACGGCCGCCTCGGCCTCCTCCTCGCGCCCCTTGGACTCGAGGAAGCGCACGCTCTCCGGCAGCCTCGCGCGGATCACCGCCGCGTACAGCGTGGGGACGATGCCGACGGCCAGGGCCCAGCGCCACCCGTCGTGGCTCTGCGGGATCACGAGGTAGCCGAGCAGGGCGGCCATCATCCAACCCACCGCCCAGAAGGCCTCCAGGGCCACCACCATCCGCCCGCGGATCTTCGCAGGCGCGAACTCGCTCACCAGGGTGGAGGCGACGGGCAGTTCCGCCCCCAGGCCAAGCCCGACGATGAAGCGCAGCACCATCAGAGCCGCCAGCGAGGTGACCAGCGCGGAGGCGGCCGTTGCCAGGCCATAGACCAGCAGCGTGGCGGCGAAGACCTGGCGTCGGCCGATCCGGTCCGCCAGCAGCCCGCCCAGCGAGGCACCCAGGGCCATCCCGACGAAGCCGATCGAACCCAGCCAGCTGGTCTGGTGCAGCGAGAGCTTCCACTGGACGGTGAGGGCCGCCATCACGAAGCTGATCAGGCCGACGTCCATCGCGTCCAGCGCCCAGCCCACGCCGGAGCCCAGCAGCAGACGGCGATGTGCCGGGTTGAAGTCCAGCCGTTCGAGGCGCTGCGAGCGAGTCAACGGGGGCTGTGACACGGGGGGCTCCGTCCTTTGTTCCGGCCATCGGTTGGCCTGCCGGAACGCTATCGCGCGGCACTAGGGTGGGCCACATGTCAGCCCACGGCGTCCCGCCCAGTGCAACCGTCACCATCCGCCCGGCCACCGAGGCGGACCTAGAGGCAATCACCCGGATCTACAACGACGCGGGAGTCGGCACCACGGCAAGCTATGACCTGGAGCCGGTCAGCGTCGACGAGCGTCGCGAGTGGCTGGAGCGGCACACGTCCAGCAACCACCCGGTACTGGTGGCCGTGGCCGACGGTGAGGTGCTGGGTTTCGCGGGCTACGGGAGCTTCCGCGACAAGGCGGGATATGGCCAGACGGTGGAGCACTCGGTCTACGTCGCCGACGGGGCCCGGGCGCTGGGTGTGGGCCGGATGCTGATGCTGGCCCTGATCGACCGGGCGCGCGGTGACGGCATCCACGTGATGGTGGGGGTCCTGGATGCCGACAACGACGCCTCCGTCGCCTTCCACCGCAAGCTCGGATTCGTCGAGGTGGGGCGGATGCCGCAGGTGGGGCGCAAGTTCGACCGCTGGCTGGATGCCCTGCTGATGCAGCTCACCTTCCCCGCCGACGGCAACGAGCTGCGGACTCAGTAGGCTGTGGAACCATGACTGCCTATCACGCCGACTCCAGTGACCTCGTCGAGAAGGAGGTCCTCACCTGGCAGGGCTTCGGAGACGCCATGCGCGAGCTCGCCCAGACCATCGCGGACTCGGGCTTCGCGCCCGACATCGTCATCGCGGTGGCACGCGGCGGCATGCTGCCGGGCGGCGCCCTCACCTATGCGCTGGGCACCAAGCTGACCGATGCCATCAACGTCGAGTTCTACACCGACGTGCACGAGACCCTGCCGGACCCGGTGTTGCTGGCCCCGCTGCTGGACACCGAATCCATCAAGGGCAAGAAGCTGCTGGTGGTGGACGATGTCGTGGACTCGGGCCGCACCCTAGAGCTGGTGGTCAAGTTGCTGCAGGAGTACGACGCCGACGTGCGCAGCGCGGTCATCTACGAGAAGCCCACCACCGTGATCCACCCCGAGTACGTGTGGGCGAGGACCGACCAGTGGATCGTCTTCCCCTGGTCCGCCGAGCCGCCGGTGACCCGCAGCAACTGAGCCCCTCAAGGACTGGGGCCCGGCGAGTCCCCCTACAACACTCGCCCCACAGGCCTCCACGGATCTGTCGGCGGTAGGTGCCATGATGCTGCCATGTCATCCACACCGCCGGTTGCCGAGCAGGCGACGACCCCGCGCCGTCTCATCGAGATGCAGGGCATCGACGTCGTGCCCGATTCGCAGCGCACCGCCAGGCCCAGTGACCTGTTCTGGCCGTGGTTCGCGGCCAATGTCAGCGTCTTCGGCCTGACCTACGGTTCCTACCTGTTCGGCTTCGGTATCTCCTTCTGGCAGGCGAGCGTCGTCGCGGTGCTGGGCATCGTGCTCAGCTTTGCCTTGTGCGGCGTCATTGCCATCAGTGGCAAGCGCGGTTCAGTGCCCACCATGGTGCTCTCCCGGGCTGCCTTCGGCGTCGACGGGCAGAAGGTGCCCGGCCTGATCAGCTGGCTGACCTCCATCGGCTGGGAGACCTCGCTGACAATCACGGCGACGCTGGCCACCGCCACCATCTTCGACCGGCTGGGCTGGAGCTCCGGCACTGCCACCAAGATCATCGCCTGCGTCGTGATCGCGGCGATCATCGTGGTCTGCTCGGTGCTGGGCTACCACACCATCATGAAGGTGCAGTCCATCCTGACCTGGGTGACCGGCGCCTTCACCCTGGTCTTCATGGCCATGACCATCAGCCACATCCACTGGGCCGCCGTCAGCGCCATGCCGTCCGGATCCATCGCGGCCTGCATCGGCGCCCTGGTGATGGTGATGACGGGCTTCGGACTGGGCTGGATCAACATCGCCGCCGACTGGTCGCGCTACCAGCGCCGCGACGCCAGCAATGGCGCCATCGTCTTCTGGAACACCTTCGGTGGTTCGGTGGCCCCGCTGCTGCTGGTGGTCTTCGGTCTGTTGCTGGCCGGCTCCGACGAGAAGCTGGCGGCCGCCATCCCGGTGGACCCGATCGGTGCCCTGGCCGGCATCCTGCCCACCTGGATCCTGCTGCCCTTCCTGGTGGTGGCGGTGCTCACCCTGATCTCCGGAGCGGTACTGGGCATCTATTCCTCCGGGTTGACGCTGCTGAGCCTGGGCATCAACATCCCGCGGCCAGCCGCCGCCGCCATCGACGGCATCATCCTGACGCTGGGCACCATCTACGTCGTCTTCTTCGCCAAGAGCTTCCTGGCGCCCTTCCAGTCCTTCCTGGTCACCCTGGGCGTGCCGCTGGCCGCCTGGGCCGGGGTCATGTGCGCGGACATCGTCGCCCGCAAGGGCCCCTACGACGAGGAGGGCCTGTTCGACCGCAACGGCCGTTACGGCGCGGTCAACTGGGCCTCCATCGGCGTCATGGTGGTCTGCTCGGTGATCGGCTGGGGCCTGGTGATCAACCAGTTCAGCGATGCCACCTACAACAACTGGCAGGGCTACCTGCTGGAGCCGCTGAAGCTCGGCCACCATGGCCCCGACGGCTGGGAGGGCACCTGGCCCTGGGCCAATCTGGGCGTCATCGTGAGCCTGCTGCTCGGTTTCGTGGGTCACCTGGTGCTGAACGGCGGCACCATCAAGCGGCAGGAGGACCGGGCATGAGCATTGCCTCGGACGCCTGGCTGGTGGTGATCGACCACCAGCGGATCTTCGCGGACCCCGCCAGCAACTGGTGCGCACCCCGCTTCGCGGAGACCGCCCCGGTGGTGGCGCGGTTGGCCGCCCATTTCGACGACCGTGTGGTGCTCACCCGCTGGCTCCCGGGCACCGACCGTCACGGCTCCTGGCGCGCCTACTTCGACAAGTGGACCTTCGCCGACCGGCCCGACAGCGCCGAGGTCTTCTCGCTGGTGCCGACTGCCACCGACCTGACCGAGCGTGCCACGGTGGATGTGAGCACCTTCGGCAAGTGGGGCCCGCAGCTGGCCACCGTCACCGGTGAGCACGCCCACCTGGTACTGGTGGGGGTCGCGACCGACTGCTGCGTCATCTCCACGGCCCTGGCCGCCGCCGACGCGGGCTGCACCGTGACCGTGGTCAGTGATGGCTGCGCCGGCTCCTCCGACGAGAACCAGGCCGCCGCGCTGCAGGTGATGGGGCTCTACGCGCCACAGATCACCGTCGTCGACTCCGCGGAACTGCTGGGCTGAACCCGCTCGGTCCCGGCCCGAGACCCGGACATGCTTCAGGCCCGCCGGCTGAATGGCGGGCCTGAAGTCAGTTCAGCCGGGCTCCCCCGAGTCCAGCTGTACACATCGCCCGAGATCTTCTGGTGAAGGTTTCGGTGGGCCTCGATCCCCCGATGCGGGCGGCCTGCGATGGGCTCCACATTCCTGTGAACTGCCTTTGAAGACAAGTTAAGTTGTCTGAGGACAGGGCGCCCTTCAGGTGACATTCAGGAATGGGCTCCTTGCCTATCGAAGTCCACCCAGCAGACCGTCCATCGCCCGGTCCGGGAGCACGCGTCGCGCGGTGACGGCGGCGCGGGCCCCAGCTCCCACGACATAGCGGGTGCGCGGCTTGCCGGCCAGCGCCGCCGCCACGATGGTGTGGGCCACCAGGGTGGACTCCGAACCCAGCGAACGACGGTCGGCCAGCGCCAGCACGCGCGCCATCCGGCGGGCTGCCTTCTCATAGGCGCCACCCTTGCTGACCTCCACCAGGTTCTTGCGCGCCACCTGGTTACACTCGCTGACGATCACACCCGGTTCCACCAGGCAGACGTCGATCCCGAAGGGCCTGACCTCTAGGCGCAGGCTGTCGCTGAAACCCTCGACGGCATGCTTCGACGCGTGGTACCAGGCAGCGAAGGGCTGGTAGATCTTGGCGCCGATCGAGGAGATGTTGATGATGCGCCCGTCGCCGCGCTCCCGCATTCCCGGCAGGACCAGCTGGATCATCCGAGCCATGCCGAAGACATTGACCTCGAACTGGGCGCGCCCCTCGGCCAGTGGAAGGTCCTCCACCGCGCCATAACCGCAGATGCCGGCATTGTTGACCAGCACGTCCACCCTCCCGGCGCCGGCCAGGACAGCATCGACGAAGTGCACCATCGAGGCCTCGTCGGTGACGTCGAGGGGCAGGACCTTGATGCCGTACTGCCCCAGATCGGCCATCCGGCCGGTCCGTCGTGCACCGGCCCACACGTCGAAACCGGCCTCGGCCAGTTCGATGGCGGCTGCACGGCCGATGCCGGAGGAGGCGCCGGTGACGATGGCGACCCGCCCCTGGCCGGACAAAGACGGGGTGGCATGACTGGCGATCTGTGACATGGCGCCCAGCCTAGTGAGTGGGACAATGGTGTCATCCCCGATGAATCCCCTGAGGAGAACTGTGCCCGTAGCCCCCTTGCCCCGCCGTGACGACGTGCTGCTGGTCAACCCCGTGGAGGGGGCGCACCGCGTCGGCCTGCGGGCAGGGATCAGCGTCCTGGTGCCCCTGCTGCTGCTCGTCGCCACCGGTCACGCAGCCTGGGTTCCCTACGCCAGCTTCGGGGCCTTCACCTCCCTGTACGGACGCAACCAGCCACACCTGGTGCGGCTGCAGATGCAGGCCTCCATCGCCCTCTGTCTGACGGCAGCCGTAGTCACCGGCGTCGTGGTGGGACTGGTCCCCGGTGCCCTGTGGCTGCAGGTGCTGACCGCCCCGGTGATCGCCGCGACGGGCCAGGTGGTTGCCAAGGCCCACTCCTACCATCCACCGGGCCCGCTCTTCCTGATCTTCGCCTTCGGCGCCATTTCGTCGATGCCGCACACCGTGGCCGACCTCGCCCCCGCCGTCCTGGTGACCTCGGCCACCGCCCTGTTCTGCCTGGCCGTCGGCATCGCGGGCGGCCTGCGCCACCCGCGCGCCGCCCTGGCCGGGGCACACTGGCTCCCCCTGCACTTCCAGGCCAACTGGCAGCCGCTGTGGATGGCGCTGGCCGTCTTGATCTCCGGCGCCCTGGCCGTCCTGCTCGGGATCGGACACCCCTACTGGGCCATGGTCTCCGCCATCGCGCCGCTGTCCGCGCCAGATGTCACCCAGCAGATCACCCGCGGCATCCACCGCACGATCGGCACGACGGGCGGCATCGTCACCTCATGGATGCTGCTGGCCCTGCACCTGGAACGAGCGGCGGCCGTCCTGGTGGTGGCGGCCCTCCAGTTCGGAGCCGAGATGCTGGTGGGCCGCAACTACGCCCTGGCGCTGCTGTGCATCACGCCCCTGGCCTTGATGATGGGCCAGCTGGTGCATCCCCAACCCATCGCACCCCTGCTGGTGGACCGGCTGATCGAGACCGTCATCGGTTCCACGGTGGGGATGGGTCTGGTCCTCCTGGGTCACCACCTGCGCGAGCGTCGCAATGACGAGGTCGCGGAGCGGCTGGAGGAGCTGCGCGCCAGCCGGGAGGGCTGACCCCGGCGTCGGATCCCGGCAGGGCGCTGCATATGGTGATGGCCATGTCCACAGCCACCCCCACCATCGGTCTCGACGAACGCTCCGCCGCGGGCGCGCGGGACTTCCCCGCCGTGCGGCTGCTGCTGAAGCTCGCAGCCGTCTTCGGCGTGCTCACCGTCGTGACCGGCAGCGTGAACTCCGCCACCGGCTCCGGCTTTGCCTGCCCCACCTGGCCCGGCTGCTATCCCGGCCACTTCGGCCCCGAGGCCGAGGTGCACGACATCATCGAGTTCGGGCACCGGCTGATCGCTGCCAGCACCGGCTTCATCCTGTTGGGTGCCGCCATCGCCGCCTTCCGGCTGCCCCGACGCTTCACCATGGCCCGTGTGTTGCCCTGGTTCAGCGTCGTCGGCGCCATCCTGTCCGCCGTGCTGGGCCGGATGGTGGTGCTCAATGGAGGCATCCCGATGCCGCTGGCCATGATCGACCTACTGGGTGCCCTCACGGTCCTGATGGCTGCGACGTTGGCCTACATGTCCATGCACCGGGGCGCCCCGCGTTGGCAGTGGACGCCGCTGTCCCGGCTGGCCGCCGGCATCATGGCCTCCATCGTCGTGCTCCACCTGCTGGGGATCGTGGTCTCCGGCAAGGGCTCCTTCACCGCCGTCGTCGGCTGGCCGATGTGGCGTCTGGTCAGCCAGGACGGGGCCATCTGGCTGCAGGTGCTGCGCATGGCGCTGGCCGCCGGCATCGTCGTCTCCATGGCGCTGCTGACCCGCCGCAGCTGGCACCTTCCCACCGTTCGCCCCGTGATGATCACCATGCTGGCGCTGTGCGCCGTCGAGTTCGTGCTCGGCCAGGTGCTGGCCGTCGAGGGCGTCGACATGTGGTGGGCGGCCGGGCACTGCGCCGCCGCCTGCCTGATGCTGCTGTGCATCTCCGTCGTGAGCGGCCGCACCGCCCTCGACGGCCTCTGAGCCGCGCAGTCCTTCCACAAGGTTTTCCACAGGCTCCTGTGGACGGTGGGGGCTCGCCTGTGGGAAACGCCGACCAGCTTGTGGAGTGACCGGTGGACGCAGAAATTGGAATGGATCCAAGGCCCGCTCAGCTTGCGTGGCGCAGGGCCGCACCCCCCACAATGGAGGTGCAGCCCCCAGGGGAGAGGTTGTGATGGTTCGACTGCGACGATCCACCTGTAGTGTCCGCCGGGCGTCAGCTGGGCTCGGCGGCACTGCACACCGGCAGGGTGACGGCTTGGCCGGTGGGAGAAGGCGCACCGGACACTTCGACCGGATTCGTCACCACTACCTGGTCAGACCCAATGAGGGCCTCGCACACCGTGTGTGCGAGGCCCTTCCCTTCCCCTCAACAAGCTCGGGGATCGTGTCTCCGGGAGCTCGCGGATCGTGACGTCAGTCCACCTTGCGGGCGGCGCCCTTGTCCGCGCTCTGCGCGAACTTCGCGAAGATCTTCAGCGCCGCGGAGACCTGACGGTCCCGGTCCTTCGGCTGCCAGCCGGCCTGGTCCTGCTCCTGGCGACGGGAGGCGAGCTCCGCGTCGCTCACCTCGACGGTGACGCTGCGGTTGGGAATGTCGAAGCTGATGATGTCGCCGTCACGCACCAGACCGATGGCGCCGCCGCTGGCCGCCTCCGGGCTGACGTGCCCGACACTGAGGCCCGACGAGCCACCCGAGAAACGCCCGTCGGTGATCAGCGCGCACTTGGGGCCCAGCCCCACGCCCTTGAGGTAGGAGGTCGGGTAGAGCATCTCCTGCATGCCGGGGCCGCCCTTGGGGCCCTCGTAGCGCACCACCACCACGTCACCCTCGACGATCTTGCCGCCCAGGATCATCTCGACGGCCTCGTCCTGACTCTCGGCCACCTTCGCGGGGCCGCTGAACTGCCACTGGTGCTCGGGGACGCCGGCGGTCTTCACGATGCAGCCGTCGGGGGCCAAGTTGCCCTTGAGCACGGCCAGGCCGCCCTCGGTGGTGTAGGCGTGCTCCACGGAGTGGATGCAGCCGTTCTCGGCGTCAGTGTCCAGCGACTCCCACCGGTTGGTGGAGCTGAAGGCCTCGGTGGTACGCACGCCCCCGGGCGCCGCATGGAAGAGCTCCAGGGCCTTGCCGGTCGCCTTGCCGGAACGGATGTCCCAGTCACCCAGCCACTGCTCCACGCTGGCCGAATGCACGGCGCGGACGTCCTCGTCGAACATCCCACCGCGGCGCAGCTCGCCCAGGATGGCGGGGATGCCGCCGGCCCGGTGCACGTCCTCCATGTAGAACTTGTTGGTGTTCGGGGCCACCTTCACCAGGCACGGGGTGACCCGGCTCAGGGCATCGATGTCGTCCTGGTCGAAGTCGACGCCGGCCTCCTGCGCCGCGGCCAGCAGGTGCAGGATCGTGTTGGTGGAACCGCCCATGGCGATGTCCAGGCGCATGGCATTGGCGAAGGCGGGCTTGGTGGCGATCGAGCGCGGCAGCACGGAGCTGTCGTCGCCCTCGTAGTACTGCTTGCACAGGTCCACCACCAGGCGGCCTGCGTCCAGGAAGAGTTCCTTGCGGGCGGCGGCGGTGGCCAACGTCGAACCATTGCCGGGCAGCGAGAGACCCAGCGCCTCGGTGAGGCAGTTCATCGAGTTGGCGGTGAACATGCCCGAGCAGGAACCACAGGTGGGGCAGGCATTCTCCTCGATGGTGACGATGTCCTCGTCGCTGACGGTGTCGTCGACGGACTTGATCATGGCGTCGATCAGGTCCAGCCGGGTGACGGTGCCGTCATCCTTGATCGTCGCCTTCCCGGCCTCCATCGGCCCGCCGGAGACGAAGACCGTCGGGATGTTCAACCGCAGCGCCGCGAGCAGCATTCCGGGAGTGATCTTGTCGCAGTTGCTGATGCAGACCAGCGCGTCGGCCTGGTGGGCATTGACCATGAACTCGACGCTGTCCGCGATCACCTCACGGCTGGGCAGGCTGTAGAGCATGCCGGAGTGACCCATGGCGATGCCGTCGTCGACGGCGATGGTGTTGAACTCGCGGCCGACGCCACCGGCCTCGGCTACGGCGCCGGCCACCAGCTGACCCATGTCCTTGAGGTGCACGTGACCGGGCACGAACTGGGTGAAGGAGTTCGCGATGGCGACGATCGGCTTGCCGAAGTCCTCATTGGTCATGCCGGTGGCGCGCCACAGGGCGCGTGCTCCGGCCATGTTGCGGCCGTGGGTGGTGGTGCGGGAACGAAGTGCTGGCATGGCACCAGACTAGGTGCTCTCCCCCGGCAAAGGCTCCGGGTGCCGGTGGGTGGTCACCCTGAGTGGCACGGGTAGGGGGCCAGATGGCCTACGACTGTGGGATGAACCCGCCACGACGGCTTCCACCGCGGGTGGCAGCCCGAACCATCCATCCAGCCGATGTGCGCACAGCCCCCTCACAGCGAGGCTTGAGCCATGATGAATCTCCTCGGTATGGCCGCTGCCCTTGGTGTCCTGGTCCTGATCTGGCTGGCGCTGCCGCTGCTGATGGCGCCGCTGGTGCTGGTCGGTGCCCTGCTCTCGCACTCCGTGGCCCCTCGTACGCGACGGGTCTGCGCACCGCAGGGCCGCCGCGCCGACGTGCACGAGCTGGCCACCCTGCACCCTCGTGACCACGTCCGCCTCGCCGCCTGACCGCGTCGCCCCCGTACCCTGAAGCGCATGCTGATCACCGTCGAAGGCCGCCACAGCGTCGAACTGCCCGCCGAACTGGGCACCCTGCACCTTGAGGTGCACTGCACCGACGAGGACCGCGCCCGCGCCATGCAGGCGGCCCAGCGCAGCGCCACGCGCCTGGTGGACGAACTGATGGGACAGGCCCCGGTGGAGCGTCATGACGTCGAGGCCCCGCGCACCTGGACCGAGCAGCGCTTCGACGCACAGGGCCAGCCCGCCGGGATCGTGCACCACGCCGGGATCATGATGCAGGTGGTCTTCCGCGATGCCGTCGCCCTGTCCGAGTTCTCGGCCCGCTGGGGCGAACAGCCCGACGTGCAGCTGGGGCACGTCGCCTGGGACCTCACCGAACAGACGCGTCGACGCCACGAGGACGAGACGCTCGCCGCCGCCATCACCGACGCCCGCCGCCGAGCCGCCGTGATGGCAGCTGCAGCCGGAGCCGGCGAGCCCACACTGGTGGAACTGTCCGACCCCGGTCTGCTGGGTGTCGGCGCCGCCGTCCACGCGCGTCTCGAGGCGTGACCGCGCCCGTCCAGATGTCAGGCAGAGCTTCGTCCAGATGTTGGGTAGAGCTCGCGCAGCCACTCCTGGAGCACGGGGACGTGGGAGTTCCCGACGTCCTTGTTCCCGGTGAGGAGCAGGACCTCCTCGTGCTCTCGCAACTGGGCGGGCAGCCCGTCGTGGTCGGCCCCGTCGAGCTGCTCACGATAGCGACGGACGAACTCGTCGTGGCGCGTCCCGCGCTCCTCATGGAACCAGCGACGCAGCCCGTCGGAGGGGGCCAGGTCCCTGGCCCACAGGTCCAGCGCGGCCCGGTCCTTGCTGATGCCGCGCGGCCACACACGGTCCACGAGCACCCGCAGACCGTCAGGCTGTTCCTCGTCGCGGAATCCTTGCCGCATGGATGTCCATGGCCCCGAGCCTAGGTCTGGGCGGCAAGCCGACCACGCTCGTAGCCAGCCAGGACGCCGCGCACCAGGGCCTCGGGATCTGCCGCCTGCATCACGTGACGCACCATGCACACGCCGGCGATGCCCGTCCCGGCAAGGGCCTCGACGTCAGCGGGCGTGACGTCGCCGATGGCCAGGACCGGTATGCGTGATGCCTGCACCAGCGGCCGGTATCCCTCGACGCCCAGTGGCGCACGTCCCGAGTCCTTTGTCGGGGTGGGGCGGAAGGGCCCGGCACCCAGGTAGTCGACGACGCCCGCCTGCTGCTGCGCGCGCTGCACCAGCTCCAGTGTCCCAGTCGTGAGACCGACCAGTGCGTCGGGGCCGAGAATCTGACGGGCCGCCTCGACGGGCAGGTCGTCCTGCCCCAGGTGCACGCCGTGCACGGCGGCCCCGGCCCGGCGGGCCGCCCAGGCAACATCGGTTGCATCGTCCACCACGACGCGGGTGTCCGGATTGGCTCGCTCCACAGCGGCTGCCACGGCCGTCACCAGGGCCAGCAGCTCCCGGTCACCACCCTGCTTGTGCCGCACCTGCACCACGCCGGCGCCACCCCGCGCGGCAGCCGCGGCCACCTCGACGGTGCGCCGGTCATTTCCAGAAGTCACCAGGTACATCCGCCAGTCGGTCATGAGACGCTCGCTCCTCGTTCCACCTCGTCGCCGTCCAGCTCGAAGAGCTGGTCCACCAGTTCCACCTTGAAGGATCCCGGCCGGGGGCAGGATCGCGCCGCCCGCTCCCCCACCACGCCGAGCCACACCGTCGCCGCGACGGCGGCATCCAGCGGACTGGCGACGCTGCAGCAGGCCGCCGTCAGGGCGCCCAGGGTGCAGCCCGTGCCGGTGACCCGGGTCAACAGCGGGTGCCCGTTGCTGACCCGGACCTCACGGCGGCCGTCGGTGATCACGTCCTGGGCACCGGAGATGGCCACCACGGTGCCGTACCGAGCCGCGATCGTCCGGGCCGCGGCCAGGGCCTCGGCCGGGTCCGCGGTGGAGTCGGCTCCCCTGCCACCCGTCGAGTCCCCGGCCAGGACCAGCACCTCCGAGGCATTGGCCCGCACGACGCTCGGCCCAAGGGCCAGCAGCTGGCGGGCCAGGTCCACCCGCACCGGGCTGGGCCCGATGGCGGCCGGGTCCAGGACCCATGGCACCCCCAGTTCACGCGCCACCTCCACCGTGGCGGGGATCCCGCCCCTGCCGTCGGTGCTCAGCGTGCCGAGGTTTGCCAGCAGGGCATCGGCGCGGCGCACCACGAAGGGCGCCTCGTCGAGGGTCTCGGTCATCATCGGGCGCGCCCCCGCCGCCAACAGCGCGTCGGCCACCAGGTTCATGCTGACCGCCGCCGTGAGGCAGTGCACCAGAGGTTCCCGGCCGCGCACGCCGCGCACCACGGCCCCGGGGCCGCTCACACCGCCACCTGCTCGATCTCGGCCGGCGCCAACCGGGGTCCCAGCGCGGCCCCGAGCGACACCAGCGCAGAGCCCGCGATGAGCACCAGCACCACGGCGGCATTGCGGCTGGTCCCACCGGCCAGCCACGGAAGCCAGTAGGGATAGAGGGCCGGCAACACGATCGACGCGGAATATGCGGTGCCGTACCCGGTGGAGCGCACGTGGGCGGGAAAGGCCTCGCTCAGGTAGGCGCCGACCGGCCCGTAGGCGGTGACGGTGAGCACCTGCGCCAGCACCGCGCCGACGATGAGCCCCACCAGCCCCGGCCCCGTGCCCATCATCCACAACCAGGCCGCGGAGCCGCCGACGGCGGCGATCGTCGTCGCGAAGAGGAAGTAGCGTCGCCGGCCGACCAGGGTCGACAGGTGCCCGGTGAGCGCCATCACCAGCGCCTGTCCCACCGACGCGAAGCCCATCACCACGGAGGCCCGGCCCGCCGAGAGCCCGGCGTCGCTGACCAGGCGTTGCCCGAGCAGCAGCACCACCATCTGGGTCATCAACCACAACCCGCTCATCAGGCAGAACATCCGCCAGAAGGCGCCCCGCCACGGCCCCAGCACCACCTCGCGCAGGCTGCCACGGGTACCTGCCTCGTCGATTCCCGGCCGCACGGCCCGGGTGGCATCGGCCACGTGTCGCCGGTAGAAGACGAACATGGCGCAGGAGGCCAGCCCGCCCGCAACGAAGGGAAGGCGCCATCCCCAGGCCGCATAGGACTCCGGCCCCAGGGCCATCAGCATGCCTGCCGTGACGAAGGCGATCGTCGCCTGCGCACAGGGTGCCATCGCCATGATCAATCCACTGAACAGCCCCCTGTGGCGCGGCGCGCTCCACTCCATGGCCAACGGCACCGCCGCCGAGTACTCCCCGGCAATGAACATGCCCCCGACGAAACGCAGCGCCACCAACAGCGCGAAGGTGGCGCCGCCCAGCACCCGGTGCGTGGGCAGCGCCGCGATCAACAGCGTGCAGGCCGCGGTGCCGGCGATGGCGACGGCCGTCGTGCGGGTGCGTCCGGCCCGGTCCGCGATCCGTCCGAAGACCGTCGCGCCCACCGGGCGGCCCAGCAGCATCGCCATCACGACGATGGCCGTGCCGGAGGACGCGGCGCTGGGCCCCGCAAGGGTCTTCATGGCCGGGGCCAGGGCCAGCGCCGGCAGGAAGATGTTGACCTGGTCCACGTAGTTCCCGATCACGCCGCCGGTGAGGGCGGCGCGGCGATACGTCGCCCGGCTCACCCGCGGGGCCGCTTCGACGAGCGTGTGGGCATGGATCTTCGTCATGACATCTCTCTTCCTTCGCCGGCATGATCCGGGCAGGTTCGGACGGTCCGAGCGGCAACAGCTCGATCTCAGCCCTCTGCCGAGGGCTCCCGTGGGATGTCCCACACCCTAGCGGTGTGTGAGGTGTGGCCCGCGCGACGGGCATCAGGTGACAGGCGGGTGACGGATTGCTCAACGCGGGATGAGATGAACCCGAAGACTTGCTGAATCGGCTTCGGAGAAGCTGAAAGAACCCCGGTCAAGGGCCAGAATCGCCCCTCGCATCGACCAATCTGGGTGTCATGTCCGCACTGATTGGAATCGTCGTCCTCGCCCTGTTCTGCCTTGCCTTGTTCGTGGCGATCCCCTTCCTGCTCGCCCCGCTCGTCCTGATCGGCATGTACCTGCACCGTCGTCGTGAGCTGGCCCCCGAGACCCGAGCGCAGCAGATCCCGGCGCGCGCGGCCACCGTCGCCAGCAGCCGTGAGGAGGAACGCGAGGCCGCTCGGGGCATCGCCCAGGCCGCCTGAGCACAGGGGCCGAGGCCTCGGGTCAGTGCGGACCACGAGGCGTCTGTCCCCTACTGCGCCGTCCTCAGATGTCGCGCAGCAAGAGGCCCCAGGCGACCAGCTGCTGGACGCCCTGGTCATTGACGTCCTCGACGGACTCGTCCCAGTCCAGCGCGCGCATCAGCTGCGCCGCCTCCGCATTGCGCTGCTCCACGGGAAGGCTGAGCAGGCGCATGAAGGCTGCCTCGTTCTCCTGTGCCTTTGACGGGTCGACGTGGTTGAGGGCGCCGACGGTCATCCCGAGCAGCGCACCGATCATGAAGTCATCGGGCTGGTCCATGCAGGCGAACCTATCGGACGCGGGCCAGCGGGATGTCCCGCTCCCCCGCCCACGCCTCCCAGTCCGCCACGCTCCGGGCTGCGAAGAGGGTCTCCAGCTCCTCCCGGCTCCCCTCGACGCCCAGCTCGGCGCGGGTCCGCTCCCAGAAGTGCGGCTCCAGCGCGGCCAGGGCCACGTAGCCGTCGGAGGCCCGGTAGATCCCGTAGCCGGGCAGGGATCCGCCAAGGATCCCGTCGGGGGTGGTCAGGCCGTGGCGGACCGGGTCACCCATCATCTGGGCGAGATCACTCAGCGCCACCTCCCGCAGGCTTCCCCGCCCCGTCCGGCTCGCGTGCAGCACGGCGGCGAGTGCCTCCCCGACGGCCCGTTCCGCGCTGTTCAGGTCCGCCAGCAGGATCCTGGGCATCGACGGGGGCTGCAGTGTCCCTACCTCCGCCTGGTAGGTGAGGTCATGCTTCCGCGGGATTTCGCCGAAACCTAGCGCCGTGCGCAGGTGCTGCAACACCGTGCGGTCCAGTTTCGGATGGCGGAGCCAGCTAGGCTGGCCGCACGACAGCACCGCCGCTGAGGAGACGACATGTCCGTGGAGATCGAACGCAAGTTCCG